>NZ_JBHIQS010000008.1:0-72496 GCF_042196685.1 Bartonella sp. AC329YNZD
TAAAGCAACCAAATGATAGAAACCGCGTACCCATTAATAAAACAATCCCTGCCGAAATCAAGCGAGGAGACAGATGAAAACAAAACAAACAAAACCAGTGAAAGCCGAACAATTAAATAGTTATTATGAAGAAAGCCGAGGTTTAGAACGTGATCTCATAAGTGAGTTTATAAGATCGCGTAGGACGGCATGGCGTGTAGCAGGTGCTGTTGGTCTTTTTGGCTTATTTGGTATGATATGTGGAGTTGTCGGTTTTTCTCAACCAGCTCCCACCCCTTTAGTATTACGTGTTGATAATGCAACAGGTGCAGTTGATGTTATCTCCATCATGCGTGAACATGAAACCAGCTATGGTGAAGTTGTAGACAGATATTGGCTCAATCAATATGTGCTTAACCGCGAAACTTACGACTACGATACCATTCAACTGAACTATGACACAACAGCACTTTTAAGCGCAGCAGCTGTTCAACAAGAATATTTAAAAATTTATGAAGGAGAAAATGCGCGGGATAAAGTTCTGTCTAACAAAGCACGTATCACAGTTAAAGTACGATCAATCCAACCTAATGGGCTCGGTCAAGCAACTGTACGTTTTACGACCCAACAGCATGACAGCACCGGTGCTGCTGGAGCAAAACAACACCAAATCGCAACAATTGGCTACACTTATGTTGGTTCACCTATGAAATCATCTGATCGATTGCTTAACCCCCTTGGTTTCCAAGTGACAAGTTATCGTTCTGACCCAGAAATACTATTGAATGATTAAGGTATTGATTGTTATGAAAAAACTTGCATTCATTGTTCTATTGTCTTCGTTTTCTTCTCTTTATACGGTGCCTGTGCAAGCACTCAAAAGCCCATCAAATTCACAATATGATCATCGCATTCGCTATATAACATATAACGAAGCTGATGTGGTTCAAATTGAAACAGTTCTTGGTGTGGCAACACATATTATTCTTGAAGAAGGTGAACAGTATATCACTCATGCCTTTGGTGATTCAGAGGCCTATGCCTTTGCGCATAAAGGAAGACATATTTTTATTAAACCAAAAGCAGAGCTTGCCAATACCAATCTCATCGTTGTAACTGATAAACGAAGTTACAAATTCCGACTGCAATTTCGCAATGACCGTGCAGGAGCAACTTATGAATTGGCTTTCCATTATCCCAATTCAAACGATGAAAAATCAGACACAAACAATCAACGGCTTGCAATTGAACGTGGTTTTCACCAAAGCGTAAAAGGTTATAATCTTAGTTACACCATGAGCGGTCACCAAGATATTGCGCCAATAAATGCTTGGGACAATGGGCGTATTACTTACTTTAAGTTTCCTGCTAACATGGACATGCCATCGATTTATGTCGTAGATGCTGAGGGGAATGAAAGCTTAATACCACGTACCGTTGTTGGCAGTTCTAATGATATTATCGCCGTTCATAAGGTCAATCCTAAGTGGCTTATACGACTTGGAAAACGTGCTTTAGCTGTTTTTAATGAAGCCTATGATCCCAATGGTATACCAAATACAACTGGAACAATATCTTCAGTGGTTCATCGCGTCAATAAAGGAGGAAAATGATGTTTGGTAATGAGAAGGGAGAGGGGAAAGGTACAAGACTAGACAATGCAGAGCAACGACATGTCGAAAGCGTGTATGGAGGATCGGAACTAGGTTCTGAACGCCGTCCGACAATTCCAGGTACTCGCGCATTGTTAATGGTAGGACTTATTGTCATAATAGCGGTACCGCTTGCTTTGACCTGGAAATCTTTTAAAATGCGTGACACCGTAGAAGTGGAGGAAGAGAAACCACAACAAACAGTACAGCAAATTATACCAAGCTATACCCCCCGAGTTATAGAAGAGCCAAAGTTTGTAGAAGAAGCAGATAAGCCAACACAAACAGAAGACTCAACTTTGGATATTTCACCAGCCTTGAGTAAGCTTCTTCAAACAACCATTCCCTCACATTTACTTAAAGATTCTGAAGAATTAGCACGCAGACGTATGCTCAGTTCTAGCCTTAACAACGGTGGGGGTGAAGGATCTGCAGAGACAAAAAAAGCATCGAATGATGATGGAAATAGTGGCGCATTATTCGACCGTCTCCAACCAGTTCGTTTAGGTCAATCACATGCAGCACAACTTCGTAATCGTGACTTCTTGATTACGCAAGGAACACAAATAGATTGCACATTGGAAACAAAGATCATCACATCACAACCAGGCATGACGACATGTCATCTAACACGTGATATTTACTCCACAAGTGGTCGCGTTGTTTTGCTCGACCGTGGTTCTAAAGTTGTTGGTTTTTACCAAAGTGGCATACAACAAGGACAAACGCGTGTATTTGTGCAATGGTCACGCATTGAAACGCCTTCTGGTGTTGTTGTCAATCTTGACTCACCTGGTACAGGTCCTCTTGGTGAATCAGGTATCGGCGGCTGGGTTGATAGACACTTTTGGGAACGATTTGGCAGTGCCATTATGGTCAGCATCATCGGTGATTTAGGAGAATGGGTAAGAAGCAAAATTAATAAAAATAGTAAAGAGAATTCACAAACTCAAAATGTTCAATCTCAAGGTGTTCAGAATGCTGAATCGATAGTGACCGATGTTCTTCAAGGTTCCATCAATATTGCACCAACACTTTATAAAAACCAAGGCGAACGAGTGAACATCTTTGTTGCTCGTGATCTGGATTTCAGCGATGTCTACAGTCTCGTCACACGTTAACCCAATACAGAAAGATCAAGCAGTTTCTCAGCTTTTGCAACCGCTTGATCATTTTTTAGAAGATCCGCAGATCACTGAATTATCGATCTGCCGCCCCTGTGAAGTATGGACAAAAAGCTTTAAGGGTTGGCAGGTATATAGCGTGCCAGAATTAACAACCACTTTTTTGCAAACGCTTATTACAGCTATTATCGTTTATAATGGTATGGCTCCCAGAAGTATTAATTATGTGCTCTTGCCTGGTGGACAACGTGGTACAATTATACAAACACCAGCTGTTGTTGATGGTGCTCTTTCTTTTGTAATTCGTAAACATTCTCTTGTAGTTAAGACGTTAGAAGAACTCAAAGAAGAAGGAGCATTTGATAATTTTTCTGATGTAAGTTTTAATAAGCCTTCAGCAAAAGAAGCAGATAACTTGTTATCGAAGCAGAACTTTACACGGTTGGAACCATTTGAAGTTCAACTCTTACAAAGTAAACGTGAGGGAAAAATTCTTGAATTTTTGGAAGAATGCGTCCTTCACAAACGCAACATTATTATTGCAGGCAAAACAGGATCTGGTAAAACAACATTTGCTCGCTCTTTAATTGAAAAGGTTCCTGTAGAGGAGCGTATTATCACAATTGAAGATGTTCATGAGCTTTTTCTACCCAATCATCCCAATCATGTACATATGATTTATGGTAACAATGTAGGCCGTGTTTCAGCTGAAGAATGCCTAGATGCATGTATGCGTCAGTCGCCTGACAGAATTTTTCTCGCTGAATTGCGAGGCAATGAAGCATGGGAATATCTCAATTCACTAAACACTGGTCATCCCGGGTCGATTACAACAACGCATGCCAACAGCGCTTTGCAGACATTTGAGAGATGTGCCACCTTGATTAAAAGATCAGAAATTGGCCGGCAACTCGAGTTAGAAATGATAAAAATCGTTCTCTATACAACAGTTGACGTAGTGTTGTTCTTTAAAGATAGAAAACTCACTGAAGTCTTTTACGACCCGATTTTTGCTAAATCAAAAATCGCTTAAGAGGGATTCTTCTCTCGATAGTATTATACAAGACAAAAAGCCATAACCAATTGGTTATGGCTTTTTATTTTCATCCCCCTCTTCTCTTTGCTTCTTCAATGCGTTTTCTACACTTTTAATGAACAAAAGAAGAAAAAAGTTAAGAGAAAACAACTTCACAAAAAAATTAAATCACACATGAAACTCTTTCTCAATTCTCTTAACCTTTGATCATTTTCCTATCCTAAAAGACAATGTCTACAAAATACACAGGCAAGCGCTACTCTAAATATTCCTGCTCTCTTCTCTACATCTCAAAGAGCAAAAATTCCTATAAGCACAAATCTATAATCCCACTTTTTAAACTACATGACATTGATTTATAAAGAATGTTCATTGTTTTGCATGTTGGATGAGAGATCTTAATATCATAGGCTCTCTCATTGCAAATCTGTTTGAATCAACCAAAACCATGTCTTTTGCACGTTACAAGCAGGGAGAAAATGGAATAAAAATTGTTAATAAAGGATTAACACGCCTCCTATGAATTATCTCAAATGCCTGAATTACAAACATTAGGTGCTTACAAAATATGTGATGGTATCAACTTACTCCTTCATAAGCCTAAAGATGGAGAGCTCAATGGTTTTATTGTTATACTATTCACGGGTAGTGTCGTAAAATGGACTTGGAAGCATTAAGAAATGTTTCTAAAAAAAGCCCTTGAACTGGCAACCCAAGTGTATTTGATTTGGAACATTCTGTTTTGCATGAGGGACGTGATCTTATTAAAGAATGCAATAAACAAAAGCGTAAAGCAGTAAGCACCTTTATTAAAGAATATTGCTTTAAATGCTTTTGAAAGTCGTAAAACTGAACTAAAAGTGATGGTAAGGCTTGTGATTGATTTGCACCTTTACGACTTTATATTCTCTACAAATGAGGCTGTATAGCAGTTTCAGAGTCTACGCCAACACAGATACGCAATACCCTCTCCTCCATCTGCCATGTACAAGCTGGAATTCCTGATAAAGCTCTCATTTGCCTCAATCTTTGTTTCAAACGCGCTGTTGCATTGAGATTGAATAATGTTGATTACAAGCAACAAAAAAGCACGTGCTCTCTTAGGTAAACAACACCATAAAGCGCAAAATTTACCAGCTATGAATTGGAAAGAGCTGCCTGCTTTTTATCAAACACTCTGCAAAACAAAAACAATGACACAACTAACTTTGCGTTTTCTTATCCTAACAAGTATTCGTACACGTCCTTTGCGCCATATTTATAAAAATTATATTGATGGGAATATATGGACTCTATCCTTGGCTCGAGAATATGAAAAGACGACGGAATGCTACAACAGAATTTCGCGTGGCCTTATCATCTGAAGCACCAAAAGTGACCAAACAAACGTACCTTTTATCTGGCAATAATTTTTTCTACAACCAGTCATGGTACACTCGCTACGCATTGTATGGCTCAATATATGCAACAAACTGGACTTAGTACCTGCCCGCTTGGGGGGCGTTCTAATTTACACCATTGTCTAGCAGAATCTCGCTCTCACTACCTCAAAGGATGAAGCTTCTTACCCCGCATCAATCTGTAAACAATCCGCCTCCTTTTCTAGACAAGATATTGATTTATAATAAATAATTTATCGTTATTCATATTGAATTAGAATCCCGAATATCGTAGGATTCTCTCATTGCAAATCTGTTTATGTTGAATCAATCAAAATCACTTGCTTGCACCTCACAAGCGGAGCTGGCGTATAGGTAAAAACTATACAAGAAAGAACTAAAAATGCCTTTTATGAACCGTCTTAAGTGCCAAGGGCTGTCGCAACACCCACGAGCTGGCTAATATAATGATGGTGCTGGCTTGCTTCTTCTATAAGCATGAAGATGGAGGTACTCTATTAGATTTACCATTATACCATCCATGGTCAGCTCTGCAAAATGGGCTTTGGTGCCTTAAGACACACCTCTTTAAAACGGTTCCACTTTTTAACCACTTTAATTAGCGCTCCTCAAATGAGGGTATTTTACAGTACAATAGAATAAACACCCAAACAATAACTGATTACACCATTAATATTTCTAGACCTCTCCTTCATGTTAAGAAATATCTCTATACTGAAAAATAAAACAAAAAAGCACTTTACTGCCTAAATAAATTTCTTAAGCAATATATGCAAACAAAAATGAAATTGAGTAATATAAAAAATAGGAATTAAACCTAGAAATCTCTATTTTTATAGATAAAAATATATAAAATCAAAACCTACGAAACACATAAAAATATAACATATTTTCTTTGATGATTGAATTCATTCAACTCAAATTAATCTATAAACAGCCCTTATTCCACATTCGCAACACGTGTTCTTAGAATTCTCACTAGTGTTTTCTAAATTTTCGGGAAAAACTATAAATTTGATATTTTTCAAACGTCTTATTTGCTCTTTAGTGAATTTAAATCTATGACGTTACAATAGTTTTAAATTACTACCCCCTTAACTGCATGATCTATCTCTACAATAGAGAGAGATTTTACGTTCTCCATTTTTTGAGAACTATAAATTTTGTTGTTTAATGCGATTAACAATCCAATCTTTAAAATAAAAAATATGACCTTTATATATAATGATATTATCAAAAATTCCTAATCCCTGAATATTAGCAATGTTTTCGATATTATAATAAATGTGTCGTAAAATGACGAATTGTCATAATGATCACTCCTTTGTATTTCATTTAGGATAATTTACATGCGTTATAATATTTGTATCAGCATTTATTTTTTGTGCTATATTTATACAGAGTTATCGTTTTTTATAAAAAATGATTAATTGAATCTGCATCAAAATAAAAATTCTGATACGAATTTAATAAAAATAAAAACACATGGCATATTGATTTTATTATTTTTACATAGAATGCCTATTTAAAGTATAGTCTACTCAAAAAACTAAAGCCTTTTTAAAGGCAATAATAACTATACTAACCGTTTCATAGAAGCCAATAAATTTTTAGAGATTAAGCCTCAAAAAGCACAAAAAACACGCACAATTTTCTATTTTTCTTTTTACTGTTCGTTAATTGATCAATTTTCAACTATGAGTTTTCTGCTCAGCCATTGCAAGGATTGCTTAATTTTTTAGGGATTACTTCACTTTTAGAATGATTATAGCTACTGCGCTCCCATAAGCAGCCGATCTTTTTTTAGAGATTTAATTGCTAAAAGGAGATACAATTTTCCACCTTGCGCTTTCTTTTGATCAATCAGTAAATTTTCAAAGGCGGCGTTCAACCATGAGTTTTTTAATTTCAGCAATCGCTTTCGCTGGATTTAATCCCTTTGGACAAGTTTGGGCACAATTCATAATCGTATGACAACGATAAAGGCGGAAAGGATCTTCTAAATTATCAAGACGTTCACCACACATCTCATCACGTGAATCCGCAATCCAGCGATAAGCTTGAAGCAAAACAGCGGGCCCCAAATAACGATCACCGTTCCACCAATAACTTGGACATGAAGTCTGACAACACGCACACAAAATGCACTCATAAAGGCCATCGATTTTTTGGCGATCGGAGTGACTTTGTAACCATTCTTTTGCAGGTTCAGGAGAAACTGTTTGTAACCAAGGCTCAATAACTCGGTGTTGCGCATAAAAGCGATTCAAGTCAGGAACCAAATCTTTAACAACCGGCATGGAAGGCAACGGATAGACCTTAATGGGATGTTTTACATCATCCATCCCTTTGGTACAAGCTAATGTATTGGTTCCATCAATATTCATCGCACATGAACCACAGATGCCTTCACGGCAAGATCGACGAAGTGTCAAAGTTGGATCAATATGGTTTTTAATAAACAAAAGCCCATCAAGAATCATCGGGCCACAAGCGGAACGATCTACGTAATAGGTATCTAAACGAGGATTTTCCTCATCATCAGGCGACCAACGATAAACGTGAAATTCTGTTAGTTTTTTAGCACCTTTAGGTTTAGGCCAAACCTTTCCCGGTTTTACCTGAGAGTTTTTAGGAAGCTTAATTTGTACCATATTTCAGTCTCCCCTTAATAAACCCGTTTTTTAGGTGCAATGCGCTTTAAATCGATCCCACCATCAGCTTCAGATGTTAACGGGTCCACATGGACAGGTCGATATGATAACGTCACCTTACCCTCTTTTGACAAATGTGAAAGCGTATGTTTACGCCAATTTTTATCATCACGCTCTGGATAATCTTCACGCGCATGGGCACCGCGGCTTTCTAAACGTGCTTCCGCCGAATAAACAGTCATGATTGCATTCGCCATGAGATTTTCAAGCTCTAATGTTTCAACCAAATCAGAATTCCATATCAGAGAACGATCTGTAACTTTGATATCAGACAATTCCTCCCAGATTTTATTCATCCGCTGACATCCTTGTTGCAAAGAATCCTCTGTACGGAAGACAGCCGCATCTTCTTGCATCGTGCGTTGCATTTTTTCACGCAATACCGCTGTTGGTACCGCCCCTTTTGCAAAACGCAAACGATCAAAACGTGCTATAATTTCATCAACAGCAGCTTCATTCAGGGGTGGAATTTCTGCATTCCGATCAATAATTTCACCTGCGCGAATAGCAGCAGCACGACCAAACACCACAAGATCAATCAATGAATTTGACCCCAAGCGATTAGCCCCATGAACAGAAGCACATCCCGCTTCTCCTACCGCCATCAACCCTGGTTGAATACGATCAGGCGAATCAGCCGTTGGATTGAGAACTTCCCCGTAGTAGTTGGTAGGAATTCCCCCCATGTTATAATGGACCGTTGGCAAGATGGGGATAGGTTCTTTTGTTACATCCACCCCTGCAAAAATCCGAGCTGATTCCGAAATTCCTGGTAAACGCTCGTGCAAGATTGCAGGATCAATATGGTTGAGAACCAAATGAATATGGTCCTTCTTAGGTCCCACGCCACGCCCTTCACGAATTTCAAGAGTGATACAACGCGAAACCAAATCACGTGAAGCCAAATCCTTAAAGGAAGGTGCATAGCGCTCCATAAAGCGTTCACCCTCAGAATTGATTAAATAGCCCCCCTCACCCCGAGCTCCTTCTGTAATTAAGCAACCAGAACCATAAATCCCTGTCGGATGGAATTGCACAAACTCCATATCCTGAAGTGGCAATCCAGCACGTGCGATCATTCCACCACCATCACCCGTACAGGTATGCGCCGATGTCGCAGAAAAATAAGCGCGTCCATAACCACCGGTTGCAAGAACAACCATTTTGGCAGAAAAACGATGTATTGTACCATCATCGAGATTCCATGCCACAACCCCCGTACAAACCCCATCCGTCATGATGAGATCGAGGGCAAAATATTCAATAAAAAATTGCGCATTATGCTTTAAGCTTTGTCCATAAAGCGTATGCAAAATGGCATGGCCTGTACGGTCAGCTGCTGCGCAAGTACGCTGAACAGGTGGACCTTCACCAAATTGTGTCGTATGTCCACCAAAAGGACGCTGATAAATTTTGCCTTCTTGCGTTCGCGAAAAAGGAACGCCATAATGTTCTAATTCATACACAGCAGCAGGAGCATTACGCACCAAATATTCCATTGCATCGGTATCGCCCAACCAATCAGAACCTTTCACGGTATCATATAAATGCCACTGCCAATTATCAGGCCCCATATTTGAAAGCGATGCAGCAATCCCCCCTTGTGCTGCAACCGTATGTGAGCGCGTTGGAAAAACCTTCGTAATACAAGCTGTCTTTAATCCTTGTTCCGCCATACCTAATGTTGCACGTAATCCTGCACCACCTGCCCCAACAACAACAACATCAAATTTATGATCTACAGTGCGATAAGGGGCGTTACCTGCTTTAGCGCCCAGAGATGATCCTGTACCCGCCATACTTGTTTAACCCCCTAATGCAATTTTCAAAAGAGAAAAAATAATGATACCACCTACGAGAAAACAAAATAAAATATTTAACGTCAAAAAGAATATCCGAAAACCTTCACGTGGAATATAATCTTCAATCACTACCTGCATACCAAGTTTCATATGATAAAGGACCGAAAAAGTCATCAATCCCATCAAAATAGCAACAATAGGATGTGCAAGCCGTGCACGCACAATACTATAATCCTTGCCCACAAGCGAAAGAATAAGAACAATAAAAAATATCAAAAGCGGTAGATTGATAACCCCTGTCAAACGCTGTAGCCAAAAATGCTCTGTTCCTTCATGAGCACTCCCATGCCCCCGTACTTTTCCAAGTTCCGTTCGAAAATCTTTTTTCATCTCTCTTTTCACCCCCAGCTAAACAACGGTATATCCAATAATCCAAATTATAAAAGTAATAATAAGAGAAATAAACACTGTTACCCAAGCAGTGACTGTTGCCTTTTCTTTTGCTAGGAGGCAAGGCATCACATCCCACACAATGTGTCGCACACCACCAACCATGTGATGAATCCCTGCCAAAGTATAAAGAAACAAGATACACAATCCAAACCAAGAACTATAAATCTCATGAACTGTTTTGAATGCCTCCTCCCCACATGCAATAGCAATTAACCAAACAGCAAGAAAGACCATTCCAACATAAAGAGCCATACCTGTAACGCGATGCGCAATAGACATGGCCATAGTAATTATCCAACGATAAATACTTATATGAGGGGAACGAGGGCGCTCTTTTATCCTAGTTGTCTCTGTCATAAAATATCCTGACCTGGTTTTTACTGCAACCGCAACGAACGAGAAAGCCCGCATAAAACGACTAAATATATATTATCTCGCTTTTACTTGTTTGGCATCTCAAATACCAATATTACAGGTCGGTTGTCTCAAATAACGGATTAAAGGTCACGCATAAAAAAAACCGATTACTCAACGGATATACTCCGCAAAACTTGCCTTAATCTAATACAATTTTATCTTCACGTCAAAGGTCTAACATCTTTTCTCAAATATAAACAGACATTTTTTTAAACTATCATTATACTTTTGAGTGTTCACGATACGTACAATGATATTCTAAATTTGATCCATTATTTAAGAATAAAAAGAGACAAAAAATTTGATAGATTAAACATTTTTATGTCTCTTCACAGTCTTTTAAATGACAAAACGAATCACGAAAGACACAAATAGGCGGCATAAAAGCCGCTTTTGCATAAAGTTTAGCCGATATAATCTTTACTCAGAAACTTGCTTTTCAACATCTGTACTTACGGCTGCTGCTTCTACTTTCTCAACAACCTTTTCAGCTTTTTTCCGATAATCTCTCTTTTCAGCGATACGCGCAGCTTTACCTCTCAAGCCACGCAGATAATAGAGTTTTGCACGGCGCACTTTACCACGGCGCACCAGCTCAACACCTTCAATCAAAGGAGAAAAAACAGGAAATACCCTCTCCACCCCTTCACCGTAAGAAATCTTGCGTACTGTAAAGGTCTCATTCAACCCACCACCTGAACGTGCAATACAAACACCTTCATAAGCCTGAACACGCGTCCGTGTACCTTCTGTCACACGCACCATAACACGGACTGTATCTCCTGGCTGAAATGCTGGAAATTGGCGCTTTTCTTCAATTTTTGCACATTGTTCAGCTTCAAGCTGTGCGATAATATTCATTTCTTTTATCCTTCACGTTCTTTATCGAACAGTCAGAGCGCTCAACTCTTACCAAAAAAGCCTTTATTAAGAATAAGGAGCTCTTTAGGCTATGTCTTACACAGGAGCGAATACACCATTCCTTCATTTTAATTTTGGAACTACAGAAAACCTTTTATAAAAAACTCTCTAAAAAGAGAGCCATGCAATACACCACCTTATCATATGAATCAAGTTTTCTGATGATTTTTATCATAACGCGCATAAAGATCAGGGCGACGTTGACGTGTTAACAATTCGGCTTGGCTTTGACGCCAATCTGCGATCGCTTTGTGATGACCTGAGAGCAATACAGGCGGAATACCCCGCCCTTCGAAAAGAGAAGGGCGTGTATATTGCGGATGTTCCAGCAAGCCATTTTCAAAACTTTCACACCTTGCAGAAGCTGCATTCCCCATCACTCCGGGCAGAAGACGTATAATAGCATCTAAGATAACCAATGCGGCTGTTTCACCCCCTGAAAGAATATAATCACCAATAGAAATCTCTTCTAATTCTCGTGCTTCTATGACTCGCTCATCAACCCCTTCAAAACGTCCACAAACTAACGTCACACCCGTATCACGAGCCAAGCTATGCGCGTAAGCTTGGTCAAAAGGGCGTCCACGTGGACTCATCAACAATCTTGGCGAATCCTGTGGACAGCAATCAAGAGCAGCCGCCAATACATCCGCCCGCATTACCATACCAGCTCCCCCACCAGCAGGTTTATCATCAACGCTATGGTGTTTATCTAAAGCAAAATCCCTAATCTGTACCGTCTCCAGTGACCAAATTCCACGCTCTAAAGCTTGCCCTGCTAAAGAATACCCTAAAAAACCAGGAAACATTTCAGGATAAAGGGTTAAAACGCGCGCCTGAAATTTCATTTTATTTCTTATCCTTATTTTCTTAAACAGATTCTATAATAGCAAAAATAGCACAAACAAGACTTTTAACGCCATAGCGTTAATCTGAGTCTCCTTGATCTGCGCCATATTCAATACGATCCTTCTAAATACTTACACTAAAAAAAGACTCTAAAAATTCAGGACTATTTCGAAATAAAGTGCTTACAATATCTGCTCAAAAGAGCATTTTTAATATTTTCACACATTCCACTTTTTATTGACGAAATTCATCTGTTGTTTTTTACCTTCATCTTTATTTTTAGATTCAAGCTATTTCCTTTTTATCATTTTCTCCTCTATCGCTAAAACCAGCTGCCATGGGATCAACAACAAGAAAACCAGAGTCCATACAAATTTCTGGTACTGCCGCCTTACTAAAGGGAATAAGAACTCTTTTACCCGTATTCAAACGTATTTCAAGCAAATCACCAGCCCCGAAATTAAAAAAACCACATACCTCACCTAAGATTTTTCCCCCACAATCTTGGACACACAAACCTATTAAATCGACTTGATAAAACTCATCCTCCATCAAATCATCAATTAATTGATCACGCATCACATAAAGGCGAATACCATTTAAAGACTCAGCAGTATTACGATTTTCTATCCCTTTAAAACGTACAATCGCCTTATTTTTTTGCATGCGAAGAGTTACAATGTCATAAGAACGCCCCATATCATCATAAAGAGTACCATAAGACTTGAAACGCTGGGGATCAGCACTTAAAATTCTAACAAAAACATCCCCTTTTACACCATGAGGCGTACCAATAATGGCAAGATAGACTTTATTTTTAAGCTTTTCTTTATTATACTTCATGCAAAAATATTATCTCTCAAAAATGAACCCTTCAATCTTATAGTTTTCTATTCAATCTTGTTGCCATATGAGACAATCTTCTAAAAGACCTTTCTTGGTAACAAAAACAAATTAATAAAGGAGAAAGTCTTATGGCAAATATTATGCTATTTTACAAAGATATCACACCAATCAACAAAATTTCCCATAAAAATCTAAAATTTGCTCCTCCAAGTGATATGTCTTTTGCCAAGGATACTCATTGGGTTCCTTTAGCAAGTACTGAATATTTTCAAGCAGCACTAGACTATCCTATTTTATTTATGTGCGCTGAAGATGAACAAAAAAAACGGCACTACACATCCGCAGCTCTTGTCGGTCTTTCTAATGACGAAAATGACTATATCGCTTCTGATAAAAGTTGGAAAAACAATACTTATGTTCCTGCTTTTGTCCGCCGCTACCCTTTTGTTTTGGCACAAATTAGCAATGAAAAAGAACTTTCTGTGTGCTTTGATCAACAGTCCGGTATGTTTAATGAAGTTGCAGGAACAGAACTTTTTAATTCCGATGGCTCTATTTCTCCTTTTATGGAAGAACGTATTCGCTTTCTTGAAAGTTTTAAAATCGCTATGGAGAAAACCTCTGAGTTTATTGATGCTCTTGTAGAAATGGATCTTCTAAGCCAAAAATCCATCAATGTGAAAAACGATAAAGGTCTCTCAGCGCAATTGGAACATTTTTGGGTTGTTGATGAAGAAAAATTGAATAAATTATCAGCAAGCCAACTTGCCAAACTTCATAAAAATGGCTTTTTAGGATTAATTTTTGCGCATTTGATGTCAACGCACAATCTTTTGAAAATACTCTCTCTCAAAGGTGAAAAGCAGCTTATCAATCGTGAAGAGAAACCCCAAAACAAGAATGGTCATTCTAACGATGAAAAATCTAAAAAGAAAGAAACTCTCAACTAGATAATGCCTATCAAAAACGACAAGAGAAAAGATGAAAATATTCCTCTCATTCCAGCAGACCATGCAATTTTAAACGCAAGGAAAAATTGGTTAGAGTGTCTTACCCAAACACGTCGTATGTCAGCACAAACAGTGCAAGCCTATGAACGTGATACGCGGCAATTTTTGTCTTTTCTCTGTCAACACTTAAGCCATACACCAACCCTTACAGATCTTGCTCATTTACGCGTTAGTGACTTGCGTGCTTATCTTGCTTATCGGCGAACAAATAATGTAAGTGCTCGTTCTTTAAGCCGCGGAGTAGCAGGCATCCGTTCTTTTTTCAAATACTTATCACGTGAAGGAATCGTCAATGTTCCCGCAGCTCAACTTATCCGAAGCCCCAAACACCCCAAATCGCTCCCAAAATCTTTAGCGATAAAATCAGCACTTCACATAGTCAAACAAGAAAATCAACTGGAAAATGAACCTTGGATTACCGCGCGTAATGCTGCTGTCCTCATGCTTCTTTATGGCTGTGGAATGCGAATATCAGAAGCCTTAAGCCTCACACCAGAACAATTTTCTGATCCTGAAAAAACAAGTTTATTTATAACTGGAAAAGGAGGCAAAACACGCCTTGTTCCCCTCATAAAAATTGTTTACGAAGCCGTACAAAATTATCTTCAATGCTGCCCATATCCTTTAATAGACAACCAACCCATGTTTCGTGGTGCGCGGGGTGGTCCCCTACAGCCTGCCATTATTCAAAAAGCTGTCCGTAATTTACGTGCAAGCCTTGGTTTACCAGAAACTGCAACGCCTCATACACTACGCCATTCTTTTGCCACCCATCTTTTATCACGGGGGGGAGATTTACGCACCATTCAAGAACTTCTTGGGCACGCTAGTCTTTCCACCACACAAATCTATACCCACGTCGATACAGACCATTTGTTAAAAATCTATCAAAAGGCCCATCCCCGTTCCTAAAAACGTCTCATCAAAAAATTAGAGTGTTTCAACCTCAAGTGCCAAAGCGTGAACACAAGTAGCAAGCTCTTCTTTTAAAACTTGATAAATCGCTCGATGTATTTCTACACGCGTCATATTGGAAAAAGAAGAAGATAAAATTTTCACCCGAAAATGTGTTTCTCCTTTACCATCAAAAGCATGTTCATCATGAGGATGTCCCTCATGAAGATGACTTTCGTTAATCACTTCCAGTTTCTGCGGATGAAAAGCATCCTGAAGCTTTCTGTTGATGATTGTTTCTATAGACATTTTTCATTCCTCAAACAAAATGAACGTGCAAAAATACACCTTTTTCATAATAGAATAAGTGTGAAAACAAATTTTTCAAAAGTCAATTCTTGTAAAATTAATCAATTTTGCATAAACCAATAATATGACAATAACATCTAAATTATTCGATTCAATTCGCATAAGCTCAAATAAAAAACAAAAAGCTGAGCCAGAAGCACAACAGTGTCAGTGGAAAGGTTGTGAAAAAACAGGGTCCCATAAAGCACCAGCAGGTCGAAATCACGAAGGACAATATTTATATTTTTGTATTGAACACGTACGCGCCTATAATAAAAATTTTAATTACTTCTCTGGTCTTAGCAATAAAGATATCGCAAAATTTCAAAAGGATGCTCTCACAGGACATCGTCCGACATGGCCTACAGATCTGAGCAATGGTACATCGAAAAAAACAGCCGCGAATTATGCAAAGATTCGCTCTGGAACAGCTGCCTATCAAAATCGCATGCGCGATCCCTTCACGCTTTTTACTGGGCAGCATTCAAGCAATAAGTTTTCACGAAAATTAAAGCCCTTAGAAGCAAAAGCTTTTGATACACTGGGACTACAGGCAAACGCTTCAGCAGAAGACATCAAAATGAAATATAAAGAGTTGGTAAAAAAGCACCATCCTGATTCCAATGGTGGTAATCGTGCTTCAGAAGAGCGCTTTCGTGATGTTTTACATGCTTACAATTTGCTAAAAAAGTCTGGTTTGTGCTGAAAATATGCGCTTATATGAGTCTATTTTCATTTAGACCATCATTATTTGCGCAAAATGTTACTTTTTTTGCAAAACATTATAGAATACGTAAAAAAATCTTTCTTTAATATCTAAGGCTCTCATTATAGAGCATTGCATAAATACTTTAACTCTTGTATCGTTTCTAATGAATAAATAGCGTCCTCTCCCTTCCAGAAACATAATGACAAATCTTACCGTTGAAAATTTGCCCGATATTACACTTTGTGCTCGCGATCTATTTCATATTGAAACAGATCTGAAAGTCCCTGCTTTTAGCACAAAAAGTCCCCATGTTCCTGATATTGATCCTGATTATCTTTTTGATCAGCAAACAACTTTAGCGATTCTCGCAGGTTTTACCTTTAACCGCCGTGTAATGGTTTCTGGCTATCACGGTACAGGGAAATCAACGCATATTGAACAAGTTGCTGCACGTCTTAACTGGCCTTGTCTTCGCATTAATCTCGATAGTCATGTAAGTCGTATCGATCTTGTAGGAAAAGATGCTATCGTTTTAAAAGATGGCTTACAAATCACTGAATTTAAAGAGGGCATTTTGCCATGGGCTTATCAAAATAATATTGCTCTTGTTTTCGACGAATATGATGCGGGGCGTCCCGATGTTATGTTTGTCATTCAACGCGTTCTTGAAACTTCTGGAAAACTAAGCTTACTTGATCAAAGCCGTGTCATCTCTCCACATCCAGCGTTTCGTCTTTTTGCAACAGCAAATACCATTGGTCTTGGCGATACAACCGGTCTTTATCATGGTACCCAACAAATTAATCAAGCTCAAATGGACCGCTGGTCTATTGTTACGATACTCAATTATTTACCCCATGATAAAGAGGTTAATATCATTTGTTCAAAGGTCAAATCCTTTCAAACGACTGAAGGAAAAAAGATAATTTCACAAATGGTTCATGTTGCTGATATGGTACGCCAATCTTTTATCAATGGAGATCTTTCAACTGTCATGAGTCCACGTACCGTTATTACTTGGGCAGAAAATACAACAATTTTTCAAGATGTCGGCTTTGCCTTCCGATTAACCTTTCTCAATAAATGTGATGAACTCGAACGTGCCACTGTTGCAGAATTTTATCAACGCGCCTTTGGACAAGAGCTTCCCGAATCACTCATTCATGGTGTTTCGCCTTAAGGAATCTGTCACTCATGGCTACCGATATTGGTGACAACAAAAATCCAGCAAAAGATTCTTCCAACAACACTCTTAATACTGAAGCTTTTAAAAAAGCACTTTCCACCTGTATGCGTGCGATTGCAGGCACAAACAACCTTGAAGTTTCCTTTAGTCATAACCGACCATCTTTGAGCGAAAGTTGTGCACGTTTACCAGAATTACCTCAATACGCAACGAATAAAGACATCACCATTACCCGCGGATTAGGTGATTCCATGGCTCTTCGCAAAGCATGGCATGACAACCGCATTCACATGCAATTTGCTCCACTAGAATCAGAAGCACGTGCTGTCTTTGATGCTCTCGAACAAACACGTGTGGAAGCAATTGGCACGTTAACCATGGAGGGGCTTGCAAAAAATCTTGATGTCATGCTCGCCGATAAATACAAGAGAGCCCATTATCACAAGATTAGCAACCAAAGTGAGGCTCCCATCCAAGAAGCGATTGCACTTTTATTGCGTGAAAAAGTAACAAAGCGCCCTGCCCCAAAAGAAGCGGGCCCTGTTTTAGAATTGTGGCGTCAAGAACTCGAACAAAAAGCCGCAGCAGAGCTTAATGAACTTACACATCATATTTACAACCAACAGGCTTTTGCACAAATCGTTCGCCAAATGCTTGTTACACTCAAAATGACAGTACAACAGGGTGAAGCTTCTGCCAATGAAAACAATAAAAAATTAAAAAACGAATATGAACCTCAAGACCAAGCAGAAGAAGAGAGTAAAAACAAAAAACACGCTCAAAGTGAAGAACAAACCAGCACTGAACAAGAAAGTGATGTGCAAGACGACGGAAAAACACAAGCGACACAATCAAACAACAATGATCAAGCTGACGGCGAGCAAAAAAATGGACCTTGGCAAGAAAAGCCGCACAAACCCAAACACCTTTTTTCCGATTCGGAACAAATGCAAAAACTTGGCAATTATAAAATCTTCACCCGTCAATTTGATGAAATTTTGGAAGCAACAGATTTTTGTTCTGAAAACGAGTTAGATAACTTACGCCGTTATCTTGATAAGCAAATCAATCATCTCCAAAACATCGTTGGACGTTTAGCAAACCGTCTCCAGCGCCGCTTGATGGCGCAACAAAATCGCAATTGGAAATTTGACCTTGAAGAAGGATATCTTGATACAGCACGACTTCCACGCCTTATTATCGACCCAACACAACCCCTTTCTTTTAAAATAGAAAGTAATACCCAATTTCGAGACACGGTTGTTTCACTCCTCATTGATAATTCTGGTTCAATGCGCGGACGCCCCATTAGCGTTGCTGCAAGTTGTGCCGATATTTTGGCACAAACTCTTGAACGTTGTGGTGTCAAAGTTGAAATTTTAGGTTTTACCACTAAAACTTGGAAAGGAGGAAAATCACGCGAACAATGGCTTGCCCAAAACAACCCCCATAATCCTGGACGTCTTAATGATTTATGCCATATCATCTATAAAAGTGCTGATACCCCATGGCGTCGCGCACGACGCAATTTAGGTTTGATGATGCAAGAAGGATTATTAAAAGAAAATATTGATGGAGAAGCTTTGATTTGGGCGCATCAACGCCTTTTATTACGGCGTGAACAACGTCGCATTCTTATGGTCATTTCTGATGGTGCTCCTGTTGACGATTCAACACTATCGGTCAACTCCAGCAATTATCTAGAAAAACATTTACGTGCAGTGATTCAAGAAATCCAAACCCATTCCCCCATCGAACTCATTGCCATTGGAATTGGTCATGACGTCACACGTTATTATCAACGTGCTGTAACAATTATGAATGCTGAAGAACTTGCCGACGCTATAACAAAACAATTAGAAGTACTTTTTAGTGATAAAAGTCCTCATAGTTATAAGAAATAAGCCTTCCTTGAATCAACAACGATTACATTTTAAAAAATTATTTCTATCATTAAACCATCGGAATTTTATGGCTAAAAACCTGAGAAGATAATCCCACAAATTGAATATCAAACTTTAAGGAAGGCTTCTACTTTACTGGATGCATTATGAATTCTAAAAGAAATGCTCCAACCATCTTCAAAAATTATAATGAGTTTGTTTTTACTTTCCGGTTTTATTGCAACGGATAAGTTTTACTTGGAATTCTCCATTTACGACCATATCCCAAAGTATCATTCAAATTAAAAGACTGAATAATCACCCGTTTTTGTCTTGATCTTGTGTTATTTCGTTATATTTAAATATTGAAATACACGTATATAGAAAAATATCTCCACTAGACATAGCTTTAAAATGTTGCTCTCACAGAAAATATAATACTTAACCTTTCATCTTCAGTAACACAAAATGATAAAATTCGTATTTATGATACAGACAAGAAGAATAATCCAAAGAGGCTGTTTTAAACACTAAGAGTTATTTTATAAAAGAATCAGCATAAATGGATTCATAGCGATTTTTCGGCAAAATTGCTAAAAGCAAACGACAAGCAAAACTGACACTTCATAACCATTCCAAAACAGTACTCTCCACGAGTGAATGATCAACATAAGCTCCCATCTCATTAATAAAAGCAAAAACCTTTACTCACATAAAATATAAGAAAAAACACGAAAAAAAGAATATTGCTTCATTCACGAAAAAAGCACACACCATTATATATCTTATCCGCACTCTTACATTCTTCCTTGCTTCCAAGCCGATTTCACGACAGTACCCATATATAGCATAATGTAGAATCCGGAATCATCCTTTACGCTTTACAAGCAAAAAGCCAACAGCAGAAACCTATTTTCAAGCTTCCAATATTTTAAGGTCAATCAGTATACTTCCAGCGTCTAATATTGCACTTTTATTGCATTAAAGCTCTTCATAAGAAGTATTTCCTTTTCAAATGGCGTTGTCTCCACGCCAATTTCTCTTGTAACATAGACAAATAAATAATTTTTATTCACTCAATAATAAGAGTATTTAAAACGCGTAAAAGTTTATGATATTGGACTTTTTCACTCAAATGAAAAACATAATTATCATTTTAATCTATTAATGAAAATAAGTTATAATTTTTTTCACCTTAAACCGCTCATAAGAAGTATATTTAGCCCCTTCTCAAACAATTTTATTCACATTGCCTTCTTGTGAGATACAAACAAATGACTCTATTTCTTCCTCACAAGAGAATTTTGAAAGAATAAAAGTGTTTTGTGTTAGAGTTCTTACTTAAGTTGGTAAATGATAAAGTATCATTATAAATAACGTGCCATACTAAATATAGCGTACAATTTTCTTGGCTTCAGGAAAACAAAAAGACTATTATTTGTTACAAACAAAAGAGGAAGCATCCTTTGAATGCCCTCGATAAAGAGGAAGCTTTATAATGTTAAGAATTGTCCCATAAGGAATCAACATCAACAGACTCATAACAATTTTTACCGAAAAATCACCAAAAGCAAGTGAGAGCCAAACTGGCATGCCTATCCCTCCCAAAACAGTACTCTCCACTAGAGAACTATCAGCATAGCCTGTTATCCTATCAAGAACGGCAAAAAAGCTAGAAAAAGCAAGAGAAAAAAACAGCACTGTATCCAAAGCCGAACCAACCAATGCTGCTGCTAAAGGCGCTTTCCACCATGTTTTACGTCGCAACGGAGTAAAAACAATAATATCAAGGAGTTGCCCAAATAAAAATGCTAGACTAGAGGCAATTGCAAGCCGTGGGGTCGCCAATACCCAAGAAACAAAGACACCCGCAAAAAAACCAGCATAAACCACACGCCGCGCAGCAGATGGACCATAAAAACGATTGGTCAAATCATTAATCAGAAAAGCAAATGGATAGGTAAAAGCCCCATAAGTCAACAGCTCATTCAAATCAAACCAGTAAACAGGATATTGAACAAAAATATTAGAAGCAGTGACAGCAAGGCACATTGCTAAAATAGAAAAAACAATATACCTTTTCTTTTGCTGTTCTAATAAATGACCGCTTGAAGACATTTTTTTTAACCTGGGGTATGGACCCAAATAAAAGTAGAGCGATCAAAAAGAAAAAAGCCGGAAACAATAACGCTGAAAATTACGCTGCTTGCTCAGCTTTTTTCTCACCTTCTTGCTCAGATTTCTTCTTAATGATTTGGCGTTTTAACAAACGCGCACGTTGTGACAACTCTTTATCGTCTGCTTTCATTAAAAAAACATCAAGACCACCGCGGTGCTCAACAGAACGCAACGCACTTGCAGAAATGCGCAAGCGATAACTTTGCTGTAACACTTCTGAAATCAATGTCACATTGCAAAGATTTGGTAAAAAACGACGCCGAGTCTTATTATTTGCATGGCTAACATTATTACCATACAGAACCGTCTTCCCTGTCAATTCACATGCACGAGACATAAACTTCACCCTTAAAACTCTAAGAAACTTTCAAATCCCTATACCCAAAGGATAGAATTAACGTAAAGCACGCACAACACTACCTCGAACGGGCATCATTGGGAAGTTTCTTTCTAATAGGGGGTCGACAACAAAAGGTCAAGTCTTTTATAAAACCTTTTTCATCTCTTATGGGAGCATTTTTCATCTTTTTCTGCAATAAGGCGTACAAAATGTTTTTTTAAAGTCATACCATGTTAGAATGAAAGCTTATTGTCCTGAAAGGAAATATAAATCATGAGTAAACAAGAGTCCCCCATGACAAAGCTTCAAGAAAATCCTAACCGTTTTTCTTCTTTTTTGTTTGGAACTTTATGTGTTTGTTTTTTTCTTCTCTTCAGCGCATTAGGTATATGGCAAGTACAACGGTTAAACTGGAAAACAAATCTTATCACCAGTGCCAATCAGCGCATTCACTTGCCCCCCATAAAAGCCCCCCCCAAAAATCAATGGGCAGATGTTACTTTTGAAAAATATGAATATCAACCTGTTGTTATCACGGGAAAATTTTTAACAGATAAAAATATTTTGGTCACGGCTACCGCTCAAAATACTACGGGATATTGGGTTTTGACTCCTTTACAAACCACTGATGACAATACATTGACCTTTATCAACCGTGGTTTTATCCCCATGGATGAACGTAACAATTTTCAAAACTCAGAGCAATTGGATACAAATGCCCCATCTCAGCAACATTCTACCACGAACACAGAACAAACAACGATCATAGGTTTATTACGCATGAGTGAAAAAAATGGATTTTTTCCACGCAAAAATAATCCTGACAAAAATTTATGGTATACGCGCGATCTCCCCGCTATGGCACAAAAACTTGGTTTGTCCACTGTTGCCCCTTATTTCATTGATGCCGAAAAAAAAACAACCCCACAAGCAAACCTTCCCATTGCTGGTCTTACGATTGTACATTTTCGAAACAATCATCTCGTTTATGCAATCACGTGGTTTATTTTAGCCGCTGGGATGTTAGGAGCTTTTCTTTTTCTGCTAAGGCAAAAAAACTAAAAAATTAAAAGTAAAATACCCATCCCCCAATATAGTCTCATTAATATGCTTCATAATAGAGCATATCTTAACGCTGTTGTATTAAACACACCATAAAATCTGTTTTTTCAAGAAACAATAGTTTGATAATCCTATCATTTTATAACCAAAAAGACTTCAGATATCGTAAGACTCTTTCACTTCAAATCTTCTTATGCTGAAGCAATCAAAATCATTCTCTTGGCTCCCCACAAGCAAAAATAACCGTACGGATAAAATTATTGAAAATAAATACCTCTTCCATCTCAAGGACCAAGAGTTGTTAAAATATTGAGAACTTATCAAGAATTAAGAATACCGACTTGCGCTTTTATTTAGTAAAAATCATAGGCATACAATGAATCTGTTATCCTATTCACGAAGAATTTACACGATACTCTTCAAAAGACCATCATAAAATAGGAAGTGATTCATTAAAGAAGAAATGCACAAAAATGTGAAGCAATGCATTATCCCCATTCTAAAAAAACACTGTTATAAACGCTTTTGAAAAAACTAACGCACAATTTAAAAATAACAGGAAAGATGGGCGCTCATTCCTATTATATTTTTGCCTCATTTGATTGTTTGCTGTTCCAGAGATTACTCAAATTTATATACGTAATCCTCTGGCCTGCATCGAACATACAAAATCATAGAGCAGAAAACGTATGGATGCGTTTTTTATTTCAAACCTGCTGCTTCATGAAGATGAGATGTTGCGTTACAAGAAACAAAAGCTTTATGAGACATAACATACTATAAATTCACCAATATACCCGCAATGGATTGGAGAAATATGCTGGATTTTAAGATAATTAATAACAATAACAATAATATACTTAGCTTTGCGTTTATTTATTTTAGTAAGCACTCGTACATACTCTTTTTTTCTTTGCACCATATTCATAAAGATCAGCTTAACAATAATCTATGGACAATCTTTGGCGAGGAAACATTAAGAAGAAACCCGACAAAACAACAAAGTTTTTCGTATCTTGATCATCAATAATACTTTGATTTATAATAATAATTCATTGTTTTGTATGTTGAATGAGAGTCCCGAATATCTTAAGATTCTCTCATTTCAAATTTATTTATTTTGAATCAACAAAAACCATGTCTGTTGCACATTATAAGCAGGATGAGCGTGTGGATAAAATTTGTATAAGAAAGGCTAAAAATGGCTCTTATGAATCGTCTCAAGTGCCAAAAGCCTGTAGCAACACCCACGAACTGGCAAATTGTGTGATGGTACCGGCTTATTACTTCAAAAGCACTAAACTCATTGAAAAAATTTATTATCTTTTCTTTTTCTGATCAAAGTCCTTTTGCACATGAATTACATCCAACTGACATCAAACATTCTAAATTTAGAACATATCTCCATAGTTTTCATTCCCATCTATTGGAATTGCCTCGCTGAAATAACAGACCATTTCTTATGAAAGTATAAAACTATGTCAAGAAATATATATGAGAGGATAAAGGTAAGCGTGCTTATCGTCGTATAAACTTTTAAAACAGTATTGTGTTTTTAAGTATTTTCTTTGACAAGATATCTTGTCTTGCTCTCAATTTCATCTTTTGACGGTGCTCATAAAGGATAAGCCTCCACGGTGCTTCATTTTTAGGTTTAGTCAAGGTATAAGCAAATATTATCTTATTTCTCAGCTCTCACTTTTACTCTATTTTTGCATTTAGAGAATGTATAAGAAAAGCTTTTGTTTCTGAATGCAAGGGAAGAAAATGAGAAAATCTAATAGTGTTCAGTGCCATCATTCAATATAGAAAACTAAATTACCATTTTAAATCAATTTATAGTAAGCAAGGATCTGCTTCTTTTTGGCTTCCTCCCACCATATCAAAGCATGAAGATTTTTAACCCCATCTGGTTTGTAAACAATCCGGATTCTTACCGTGTGTATTCCTCATGTAAAACAGAACGTCATTGACTTGCTAATTCACGAGCTTTTTTTCAAGAAACATTTCTCAAAGCACCCAAGCCCATTTCACGGCAGCGCCCATGAAGGGTATAAAGGTAAATCCATTGAGCACCTCCATCTTTACGCTTGATCTTCCTACTCATACGATTACAAAAAGTCTACAGAAAAGGCCTATCTAAGAATATTGACCATGCACTAAAACAACATTTAATGTATCAATGAAACGTGTATATCCTCTATTACCACATCTTCAATGACAGCATTCCAAGATAACAGAATAATAGAAAAAAGATGAATCATTCTTAGTGTATTTTAACAAAGCAATTTATTCTTTCAGTGTATTTTTCTAAAGGCTTATGCTATAAATGTATAAGTTTATTTTTCTGAAATTTTAACTCTTTCATTTTTAAGGCTTCTATAATGGGTGTTGTTGCCAAAAATTTTCCCATACCTGATCTTCATCAGATTCGTCGTGTTCTTCTTTCTGTATCTGATAAAACAGGTGTTGTTGCATTTGCACAAGCCCTTCATGCGGATTATAATATTGAATTGATTTCAACAGGAGGAACAGCCCAAACACTCATAGCTGCTGGTTTACCCGTAAAAGATGTTGCTGAAGTTACCGGATTTCCTGAAATAATGGATGGGCGTGTTAAAACACTCCACCCTTTGATTCATGGTGCTTTGTTAGGGGTAAGAGAAGATCCTAGCCATAAAGATGCTATGGAAAAGAACAACATTCATGGAATTGATCTTTTAGTGGTGAATCTTTATCCTTTTGAAGAGACAGTCCAATCAGGCGCCGACAATCAAACAATTCTTGAAAATATTGATATCGGCGGACCGGCGATGATTCGCGCAGCGGCAAAAAATTATGCTTATACCGGTGTTGTAACAGCGATAAACGACTATGTTTCGATTCTAGCCGAATTAAAACAGCATAACGGATGTTTAGGCTTATCCACACGTCGTCAGCTAGCAATGCGCGCTTATGCACACACCGCTGCTTATGATACAGCAATAGCAGCGTGGTTTGCACGGGATTTAAAAATTGAAATTCCATCATGGCAGAGTTTTTCCGGTCATCTTGAAAGTGTTATGCGCTATGGGGAAAATCCACATCAACAAGCAGCATTTTATCGCAATAATGAAAAGCGTTTTGGTATTGCAACAGCAAGACTTTTACAAGGCAAAGCGCTCTCTTATAACAACCTGAATGATACAGATGCAGCCTTTGAACTTGTGGCAGAATTTGATCCGCAAAAAACTGCTGCTGTTGCTCTTATTAAACATGCCAATCCTTGTGGTGTTGCAGAAGGCAAAAATTTGAAAGAAGCTTATTTGAAAGCTCTTATGTGTGATAACGTATCGGCATTTGGTGGAATTGTTGCTTTAAATCAGACCCTTGATGAAGAATGTGCAGAAGAGATTGTTAAAATTTTTACAGAAGTGATTATTGCTCCTGATGCCACAATGGCGGCACGTGAAATTATTGCCAAGAAAAAAAATCTTCGTTTGCTTATTACAGGTGGAGTTCCTGATCCACGTTGTGGAGGACTTCTTGCTAAAACATTAGCGGGAGGCATTTTAGTGCAATCGCGTGATAATGTGGTGGTTGATGATCTTAAATTGCAAGTAGTGACAAAGCGGGCACCAACTCAAGATGAAATGCGTGATCTTCAATTTGCTTTTCGTGTAGCAAAGCACGTTAAATCGAATGCTATTGTGTACGCGAAAAATAGTGCAACAGTTGGAATTGGAGCCGGACAAATGAGCCGCATTGATTCAGCAAAAATTGCTGCAAGTAAAGCAGCAGAAAGTGCGCTAAGAGCAAGCTTAACAGAAACTCTCACAAAAGGATCAGTGGTTGCATCAGATGCATTTTTTCCTTTTGCCGATGGTTTATTAGCAGCAGCTGAGGCAGGTGCAACAGCAATTATTCAACCAGGAGGCTCCATGCGTGATGCAGAAGTTATCACAGCTGCTGATGAGCAAGGTTTAGCTATGGTCTTTACAGGAACACGACATTTCCGACATTAATCATTTTGTAGATTTCCCTTCATATAAGATAAATATTTCAAGGAATTTTTCATAATCGTCATCTGTCGATTGATAACTGTTGCAATGAGAGCAATTATTTAATTCAAAGAATCTACGCGTAATGAATAAATTTATCACCACAACGAACAAACATAATTGAGCCATTGTTTTAGAGATAGAATAGCGTAGTCGTTAGTAACTTTAATAGTCTGTCCTTTTATATGAGACAAGTGTTAAAATGGTTTCTTTTATGTGTAGATGCATACCTGTTATGACATTATAGCACAACTCTTTTTAGTAATATGTTCTATCTTTAAACTAAAAAGTGTAATATAAAGTTTGAGTAGAGGACATGAATATTCTACGTTCTTATAATAATTGGCGTCGTTATCGTCGAACCGTTAACGCATTGAACCGTCTTTCAACGGATGAGCTGAGTGATCTTGGCATTTATCGAGGTGATATTAAGTCCATTGCACGGCGTTATTCGTATAGATCTTTCTAAAAGTTGTTTGAAGTTGAGAGAATGCTTGTTGTATAAGAAAATGAGCGTTGAGCAGTTGGTTATTATGACTTCATTTTTAGTATAATAACAAAAAGCAGAGAGAATATTTATATTTTTTCCACATATCGTTGCTATGTGTTATTTCTTGAGTTCTCAATGCTTTTATAATGAACTACATTTGATTTATAAAAAGAGTTTATTGTTTTCCACATTGAATGAGAAGTTCTAATATTGTAGGCTTTTTCCATTTCAAATTGTTTCATGTTCAATCAATAAAAATCATTCGCTTGCATATCACAAGCGAGGTTGGCGTATAGGCAAAAAAACAATCAAGAAAGAAATAAAAAAACTTTTATAAACACTCTCAAGAGCACAAGGCTATCGCACAACATTGAACGTAGACAAAGTAGAGTACCAGCTTGCGCTTTTATTAAGCGTAAAGATGGAAG
The DNA here is from genome assembly GCF_042196685.1 of Bartonella sp. AC329YNZD. NCBI lineage: Bacteria > Pseudomonadati > Pseudomonadota > Alphaproteobacteria > Hyphomicrobiales > Bartonellaceae > Bartonella > Bartonella sp. AC329YNZD. Next base: position 27,762 of record NZ_JBHIQS010000008.1, read on the forward strand.
TGCATGCGAGTATATGCAAAACTCTAGTGGAGTATCATGTCAATGTTTTTATGCTCAAACAAAGATTATCATAGATCCCCATCAATTTGATTTTTATGAATATAACGCAAAAAGCATGTATGAATACTTGTAACAAAAGCAAAGCTTGAGGGGCATTCGTAAAGCTAAGTGTGTAATTGTCATTGTTTGCTTAAATATCTGATAAAATCCGAAATATTTCTCCAATCCAGCACTGGTATGTTTTACCTTTTATGATATCGTTATACTTCTAAAGCCCGTACTGTTTTCTGTTGCTTATCAATCAACATCCCCAATCTTAACACAGTAATAATGTAAGATTAAGATGGCTTAATGCTTTTCTATATCAGCTTTTTTATGCAAGATGGTGACAGAAAATATGAATCTATAGATTTGGTTTACTCCTAAAATGGGAAACAACCTAATTCGACAAGAAGAGAAAATCTTAAAGATAAAAACCCATCCTCATCTTTATTATCATTTTTTACTTTGCTTTACAATTTTCAAAAGCATTGAGAATAATAGTTTTAAAGAATGGAGATTACACATGATCACACCTTTTTCTCTCGCTCTTTAATAAAATCGTATCCCTCAGGCAAAATAAAAGATCCAAAATTAAAACGACATTATATGCTGCACATTCACACGATTTTGTTTTAAGGAAACATCCCTCAATGCTTGTGATCCCCCTCTCATGATAACATTTATGAAGAATCATAAAATCTCCTGAGCATTATCTCCTTTATGCTTATGAAGAAACAAGCCGGCACCATCACACACTTTGCCAGCTTGTGGGTGTATCGGGGACAGCCCTTAGCACGTAAAACAATTCAGAAGAGCTATTTTATTCCTTTCTTCCATAGGTTTTATTTACACGCCAAGTCTTCTTATAACGTACAAACCTATACTTTTAGTTTCCTCACTATAAACAGATTTGCAAAGAAAGAATCTCACAATTTTCGAATTTTAAGTTTTAAAAAATAATTAGTATAAATCAATATGTTAATCTCTTTAAAAATGTGAAAAATAAAGCATCATCCACATTCTTTAAAAGCTGTTATTCTAGATGCTTTGAAAAATCATAAAGCAAAATAAAAAGAAACGGTAAAAATGGGAGACACAATAACCCTACACCATTTACGGGAGATTTTTACATTATATTCTATACGGATTCCATCGTAAAATGGGAACAATAAACATTGAACGATATTTCCTTTAAAACAAGAATGTGCATTTGCAGGAAAACATTTGACTATCTTAAATATGCAGCTTTCTCAGAGATAAATATTGATCACAACAATACATGCAAAAACTTTCTAAGACATGCAACAGCTTGACTTTCTCTCCACACTTTTAAAAGATAAAAATTCTTAACCAATACCGATCTATCAAAAATTCTGTTTATCTGAAATCAATCCCCTTAGCACCACCTCATGAGATTCTATAGGCAAACCTTGCCTAAAAATACCCATTACATACTCTAAAAAGTACCTCATGTATAAAAATTTACATGGCCTTCAAATTTTGAAAATATTACCACAATAAGCGATGATGTTTCGCGGTATGAAGATAAAATATATGAACTACAGATCAGAACATTGTTCTGATTTTTTATCAAATGCTTTACGGATAAAGCGCCAACGAACTTTTTCCTGCAATGCAGGGCGAAAATATAAAACAATTTGTTGCGTCCGTTGTGGACCTGTTAATTCCGCAAAATCAATCGAATCTTCAAGACAAATATCCGCATCAGGCGAAATAAAATACCATACTTGCTCGTTCTTTACGTGCTCATTCTTTATGGCTAAACACACACGCTTGCCATCATAATTAACTTCAACTTGTGGATGAAGATGAAAGCGAACAGCAACATGATTCTGTTCGCTTTGCGCACTCTTATGTCTCTTTCCCCCTTTATTTGGCATAAAAAAGCGATCAAACCCCTCGATCATATCTCCATTTGTCGCCAAAATAAGACCACGCTCATGAATAAGATTAAAAGAACGCACATAACCATTATGACTCGCAATAAAACCTGTCTTCTCTGAATCCTCTATACGGCGCACTTGAACATCCGTTGGTCCATCAAACAAAAAGGAAGCTCCACTTTTCTTTTTTTTATAAAAAACGCCTACCGAACAATCATTAAGTGTAGCTGTTGAATGTGCTGCAGTAACACGCCCTAAATATCGATAATCTTCCCGCCCATCAGGATTAACACCGGTATTGATAATAAAACGGTGCCCTTGTGAAGACATTTCAAAAGACAAACACCCCGAACAAGCCTGCTGTGCTACAAAGCGAGGTGGAAACTTTCCTGTATCTGCAAGCACTGTTGTTTGATTGGCTTTTAAGCGCTGAAATCCTGAATAACGGGCATAACTAAAAGGATGCCCTCCTGTTTCATCAAGCTCCAAAAGTGATAATAATCGTTCCGACACAAGAGGACCAACCCCATTAAAATGGGCCAATGTTTGATCTTCATGGATAAAGAATCGTAAAGCTGGCAACATACGCTCAACAGAATCAATCAAAATACGGGGTGCTGTTTCATTACTACGCATAAAAAGATGCCGTAACGACAATAAATCCGATAACAAATTCAGCAAAATAACAGGACTACGGGAAATATGCCCACCATCAACTAGGATTTGACGTGAAAGCTCCTCTATAAGCATCGTTTGTACCTTTTTTTTCACTGCCACAGAAACAGGCAAAGCAAGAGAGGCGAAAGTCAAAGCTGTCGCTGCTTGTAAACGTTGATCATCATATTCCATACTGCAAATTGTTACGCGCAAATAACGAAATTGCAAACCAAGCGCACGTAAAAAGCGTTTTTCAAACCGCTCACTTGCTCCCTCTAACAACATTTTTGAATGACAAATCCACGAAATCAAGCGCCGTGCCACAACAGGACTACTCCAAGCAAGCCCTTTTACCTTCTTACCAGCATGATCAAGCCAATCTTCTAAAAGAGAGCGTGCATGTGCAGAAGCTAAATTACTTTCTGCTGCCTCCATATGGCGCAACCAATGAAAATTATGTAGAGCCGTTTCCCATTCAAGCGTTGGAGGAGCCAATGAAAATGGCGAAACAGCACCAGAATGAACCACATGACGAGCAAAAGCAAAACGACCATGATAAAATTCATGGGCCATCATTGGGTCAGCCACATGCAAATCAATAGGATGTGCTAAAATTTTATGAGGGCGGAATCCTGAAAATCGCCAGCGAAACAATGGCCCAACCCATAAACGCCGCATAAAGTGCTGCAGAGTATCGACATAGGCCACTATTTTTACCTGAGGAGCTTTTACTGCAACCGCCAAAATCTTATCTCCATTTATGCTGAATCAAATACAATTTCGACCATTTTTGTAAATGAAGCGTTAATTAAGCAATTTTTCGTAAGCGCGCAGCGAAAAAACCATCCATTCCTAAAAATGCAGTTTTCTCAGCATCGAAATTTTTATGACAAAAATCCGCAGGCGTTGTACGCAACATCCCCTCACAAAGCAAATGTGCCAGTGCTCCCATTTCCTCTGGATAAATAGGTTCTAAAACAATATCATTGCGTGTTGATAAAATTTTTTCAATGAGATCTTCACCTTCTTCTCTTGCTAGGGAACAATTGGAAAAAATAATACGTCCCCCCTCCTTTACCAAGGCAATTGCAGCGACAAGCAACTCATATTGCAACGCTGCTAACTTGATGATATCCTTCCTCGACTTCGTCCATAAAATATCTGGATGACGACGGATTGTTCCTGTAGAAGAACAAGGAGCATCAAGAAGAACCGCATCAAAAAGCTGTGTGGGGTGGAAATTTCTCACATCACCCTGCCAAGTTTGAACTAAAAAATCAAGCCGTTCCATATTTTCTTTTAAACGCTTGACGCGGTTAGCAGAAAGCTCAATTGCTGTCACTTCTGCCCCCTGCAAAGCCAATTGTGCTGTTTTCCCCCCAGGGCTTGCACAAAGATCAGCAACGCGTTTACCCCGTATATTCCCAAGTAAACAAGCAGGCAAGGCTGCAGCAAAATCTTGAACCCACCAAGCTCCTTCACAATAGCCTGGTAAATCAGAAACAGAACACTCCAGACGATTCAATCGAACAGAGCCATTAGGCAACACAACACCGCCAAGTCTTTCAGCCCATCCAACGCTATCAGATTTCACTGTCAAATCGAGAGGGGGTTCCATACTTTGAATTGCTATAATCTGATGTGCTTTTTCTGTTCCATAAGCTGACACTAAAAGCTGTCCAAACCACGCTGGAACACCTTCAATGGTAGGAACTTGTTGGCATAAAAGCTCTGCCTCACGCGCAACATTGCGCAAAAGAGCATTCACAACCCCTGAAAAACGATGCATACGAGGATCAAGTTTTGCCACACGTACAGCTAAATCAATAGCCGCATGATCAGGAATATCAAGATAAAGAATTTGTGCAACACTGATATGCAAAAGATGCTGAAGTGAAAGTGCTTGTGAAGGCAAAGGACGCACCAAAAATCGTGAGAAAGCCGCTATAATCTGCCTTCGATGACGTAATGAAGCTATCAAAATAGCCCGACACAACAAACGATCTCGTTGTGAAAGTTTTAAATAGTGTGGATGTCCGTGTTCATTATCCGTCAAACCAGAAAGAGGCGTACACTTATCAACCACCGCCCCTAAAAGGCGCACACACACCTGCCGAACAGCTAATCCTGGAACATTTTTTTCAGACACATGCCCCGCTTTTTTGTGTTTCAAAACAACAACCTTTATATCACTGTTTTCTCAAGAACTCCCAGAAATCTTCTCAAAAAATTCTATGAACGAGATCTTTTTGAATTATCATAACGAAGCCAAGAAGGACGTTTTGTCATACGCTGAAAAGTGCTGTTTTCTTGCTCTCCTGATGCATAAGCCTGACCACTGCGAAAATCTCCATAATTCATCTCATCATTGCTTTTTTTATTCATACTGCCTTCTTCATTCCATCCCCCATTTTCAGCAAGAACCCCTTTCATCTCTTCTGCTTGCCGATAAAGAGCAGCAATACGATTTGCCGTTGCAGGATGTGTTGAAAAAAGACTATCCGCTCCCTCACCGCTCAAAGGATTGATAATAAATAGATGTGCTGTTGCTGGATTATGCTCTGCTTCTTCATTATATACCCCACGTCCCCCATCAGCAATCTTACGCAATGCGGAAGCCAACCATAAAGGATTACCACATATTTCAGCCCCTCTCCGATCTGCAGCATATTCACGTGTACGGCTAATCGCCATTTGCACCAGCATCGCTGCAAAAGGAGCCACGAGCAAGGCAATAAATCCTCCAATTGCCCCAGCGCCATGAGAATCTTCTGAAGAGTTGCGCGGTCCTCCCATAAAGAAAGCAAAATTACCAAGCATTGAAATGGCTCCTGCAATCGTTGCGGTTAGAGTCATTGTTAATGTATCACGATGCTCAATATGTGCGAGCTCATGCGCCATAACGCCGGCAATTTCCTCCGAACTCAACCGCTTTAACAATCCAGTACTTGCAGCAACAGCTGCATTTTGCGGATTACGTCCCGTTGCAAAAGCGTTTGGCTGTGGATTCTCAATAACATAAACTTTTGGTTGAGGAAGAGAAGCTCTTTGCGCTAAATCACTTACAATTTTATAATAAACCGGCGCAGAATGCTGATCAACTTCACGCGCCCCGTACATGCGTAAAACGATTTTATCTGAATTCCAATAAGAAAAAAAGTTCAAAGCACTTGCCATCAAAAGAGCAATGACCATGCCACTGCCCCCTCCAACAAGATAACCAACCCCCATAAAGAGAGCAGTTAAAAAAGCCAAAAGCATGGCTGTACGCATTATATTCATTACTCAAAAAACTCCATGATAAAAGTTTATCAATACTATATGATGGGGTTTTCTTTCTGTTTCTTCAATAGAATAGGTATAAAAATGAATAAAAAAGACGAGAAAACGAGCAAAAAAAATGCAACTGTCGTTAAACAACAATCTCTCTCACCCGCAGCACAACGCGCCCTTAAAGAAGCTGAAGAACGACGAAAAAGCGAAGCAAAAAAAGAACAACCTGTCGAAAATGGTGGACGCGGCGGCAAAGACCCTTCGCGCTATGGAGACTGGGAAATTAAAGGCCGCGCCATTGACTTTTAAAATTCAACTTTAAAAAAACCAACACTATTTAAAACAAGTTTTTAAAGGAGATCCGTTTTTGACGAACAAAAACGGATAATATTCATTCTTCTAGAACTTTTAAAGACGCGTTGGTTGAACCATCATGCTTTTTATGCTGAAGCAGATTCTGCTTCAGCCGCTACCGTTGCTTCTTCTGCTGCTTGCTTTGCTGCTGCTATACGTTCTTGTGCTTTTTTACCTGGTTCACCTTTATGTGGATTATTGCGGGTTGGACGCTTTTTTAAACCAGCTGCATCTAAAAATCGTAAAACGCGATCAGTTGGTTGAGCCCCTTGTCCAAGCCAATACTGGATACGCTCTTCATTAAGTTTTACCCTCAGTCCATCTTTAGGTAACATTGGATCCCATGCTCCAACACGTTCAAGAAATCGCCCATCGCGCGGACTACGAACATCTGCAACGACGATATGATAATAAGGACGTTTTTTTGAACCTCCACGGGACAAACGAATTTTCAATGCCATATTTTATCTCCTATTGTCAGCTCTGGCTTTCGTTTAAATTGACTTTTTTTGTTTTTTGCTCTTCAGCAATCACTTCATGATGACTCACAACTTCTTTAATAATAAATTTTAAAAATCTTTCAGCAAAATCAGGATCAAGATGACTATCTATAGCCAATTGCCGCAAACGCGCTACTTGATGTTTCTCCCGTAAAGGATCTACTTTAGGCAAATCATAACGCGCTTTTAAGCGCCCAACAGCTTTCGTACAACGAAAACGCTCTGCTAAGATATGAATCAAAGTTGCATCAAAATTATCAATAGATGCTCGTAAATGTGCCAATTCGTTTAATACTGTTTCCTGCATCATATTCCTTTCCCTCTTTACATCTTATTTTTTCTTAGGATGCTGAGGAAATTTTCCCCTATCGGCAATGCTATTGGAAAGACCAGGAAATATAGGCCCACGCTTGGGAAGTCCAGGCAAAATCTTCCCTCCATTATCATTTTCAATCTGCTTTTGAAACGTTGAGAATTGCTTCAAATCCATTCCCGATAAATCAGGTATAACTGGAGAATCTCCACTCAAGTTTCCCTTGCCTCCAAATCCCATTTTGGAACCAAGGCCTCCCAACATTTTTCCCATCAAACCACTTTTTCCTTTACCACCCATGGCTTTCATCATGTCAGCCATTTGGCGATACATCTTCAAAAGTTTATTAATATCAGCCGCCGTTGTACCAGACCCCTTAGCAATTCGTTGTTTACGGCTATGTTTTAAAAGCTCTGGATTTGCACGCTCTTGAGGTGTCATAGATGAAATAATAGCCAATTGGCGATTAAACAAACGATCATCAAGCCCTGCAGCCGCAATTTGCTCTTTGACCTTCCCCAATCCTGGCAACATGCCCATAATACCGCCCATTCCACCAAGTTTTTTCATTTTCTGCAACTGTTCAGCAAGATCATTCAGATCAAATTTTCCGGCTTGCATTTTTTTTGCAAAAGCAGCGGCTTTCTCATGATCCATTGTTTCAGCAGCTTTTTCAACCAAAGAAACAATATCCCCCATTCCGAGAATACGATCAGCAATACGACTGGGATGAAATTCTTCTAAAGCATCTATTTTTTCACCAGTTCCAATTGCTTTAATTGGCTTGCCTGTAACAGCACGCATGGAAAGAGCAGCACCACCCCGCCCATCACTATCCATCCGTGTTAAAATAATTCCTGTAATCCCTACACGCTCATCAAAAGAACGAGCAAGATGAACGGCATCTTGCCCCGTCAAACTATCAGCCACCAACATAATTTCATGAGGAAGGGAACACGCTTTAATTTCAGCCAATTCAAGCATCAAAGCTTCATCAATATGATTACGCCCTGCCGTATCAAGAAGAAGCACATCATAACCACCCAATTTAGCAGCTTGCACAGCACGTGATGCAATATCAACGGGCAACTGTCCCGCAATAATAGGCAAGCTTGCAAGTGTCGCCTGCTCTCCCAATTGGCGCAATTGCTCTTGTGCAGCGGGACGGCGTGTATCTAATGACGCCATGAGAACTTTTTTATTGTGCTTATCCGTTAACCGTTTTGCAAGCTTTGCTGTTGTGGTTGTTTTTCCCGAACCTTGCAAACCAATCATCATAATAACAACTGGAGAAGGAGCATTCAAATCACTCAGAACACTTTCATTTCCAAGAATATGAACCAATTCATCATGAACAATTTTAACCACCATTTGGCCTGGCTTAATCGATTTAACGATTTCGGCCCCAACAGCTTTTTCCCGAACTCTATCGGTAAAAGAGCGCACAACATCAAGAGCAACATCGGCTTCCAATAAAGCGCGACGAATTTCACGCAGCGCCTCTGCAACATCCTGATCAGATAAAGCGCCACGCCCTGTCAAATGAGACAGGATAGAACCAAGTCGCTCTTGCAAAGATTCAAACATCATTTACCTCATTGTTGCATAACAAACAAACCAAAGTGGCACCCGAGAACGCATCGCGCCGTCGGATGTTGACCTCTGAGATCTCTTTATACCCTTAAACCGGGGTCTCAGTCGGTGGCTCCAAGTTAATTTTGTCACTGAAAGCTTGCTCCTTCAAACAATAAAACCCCAGCTTTGTCAAGTTTTATCATAAAATGTCTTTTTATACGAAGAAATAAAAACAACAAATACTATACTTCAAAACTTTCAACTTCAACGCGCATAAAACAACCTGTTTCCTGTTCCAGGCTCCATAATTTTCCGCTAGAGATATCAAACCAAACCCCATGCAATGTCAAAAAACCTTGATCTTTGCGAAGCTTTATCCATGGAAACGTCTCTAAATTTCTCAACGAATGACGAATAGAAAGCTGCTCTAATGCCGTCTGTTTTTCTGGCCACGACAGCGACTTATTATTCAAAACAATTTCTGCGGCTGGTGCTAAGAGACTTATCCATTGACCGATAAAATCATTTGACGATAAAGATTTACACGTCTGCTTAAGAGCAGTATGAACTCCCCCACAATGGGCATGACCAAAAACAACAATATGTCTCACTTCAAGCAATTGCACGGCATATTCGAGAGCTGCTGATGTTGCATGATATTTGTTATCAGGAGAAAAAGGAGGAACCACATTTGCCACGTTGCGTAAGGTGAAAATTTCCCCCGGCTTAGCATCAAAAATCATTTCTGGTACTGCTCGCGAATCACAACAAGCAATGACCAAAACTTCAGGTTTCTGCCCCTCAATCGCCAATTGCTGATAATGTGCTGTTTTATATGAAAAATGATTGTTTATAAAGTTTTGGTAACCACTTAAAAGTCTTTCTGGTAAATGCGCCATTCTTTTTTTACTTTTGCTTCTTTTTTTACTTTCATTTTGTATATTTTAAAAAACAAACTATTAACATACAAAAATACTAAAAATGCCTTTTCCTTGAAGAAAAATATTTCTTTAAAGTACAAAATATTACTAAAAAATAGCAAAAACAAACTCATTCTTTCCAAATAAAGAGCTATTTTCTTTAGGAAGAAGGTGTTACAGTATGTAAAAATATAATGGTCTGCTTTTAACAAAGAGAAGAAAAGACCCCTAAGAGCAAAAAGGGAGAGTGAATGTGTTGCAACAAAAAAAAACAGAAATAAAAAACACCCAAGATAAAATAGAACAAATCCTTTTTGCTCAAACCGATGAAGAAGATATTGCTTATTACGAAAGTGAAGAACTTCAAAAGGCCACTGCTATCGCGGTAAAAGCTTTTAATCTCCATCAGACGGGAAAAAATACCATCTTCTTTGAACAAAACTTGACCCGTAATAACAAGCCTATAACCGTTATCACGCTTGTCAATGATAACAAACCCTTCCTTCTCGATTCTATTTTAAATGTCTTCAATCAACACAAAAACCATATTTATTTGATTGCACACCCCATTCTTGATAGTGCTTCTGGAAAACGCATCAGTCTGATGCAAATTCACATCGAGTCACTCAATAAACAGCAGACGCAGAAACTTGAAAATGAACTCACCTTAGTTCTTGAACAGGTTAATGCTGCTGTACAAGACTGGAAACCTATGCTTGAAGAAGTTGAAAAACATATTCATGCCTACCAAATAAGTCTTCCCCCGCACTACAAACAAGAAGGCGAAAAAGCCATTGAATTTCTTCACTGGCTAATGGACGATAATTTCATTTTCCTTGGTATGCGCACTTACAACTTCATCAAAGACCAAAAACCGCTAAAATCCTTTACAGCGAGTAATATTGAACTTGGTATACTCACGGATGCTTCTATTCATATTGTTGACGATAAAAGCATGAAAGAGCCTCCTCAAGAAGTTTTATCCTTCATGGAAAGCGATAATCTATTTATCGTGACAAAAGCGAACAGCCGCTCCAAAATTCACCGTTCTGTTTGGCTGGATTATATTGGTCTTAAAATCTTTGATAAAGAAAACCAACTCTGTGGAGAATTACGCATTGTAGGGCTTTTTACCTCCTCAGCTTATACACGTTCTATTTTGCAAATTCCTTTCTTAAAAGAAAAAGCCCGAACTATTATTCAACGTCTTGGACACAATCACGCCGATTATTCAGGAAAAGCACTCATCAGTGCTTTAGAAACCTATCCAAGAGATGAAATGTTTCGCTCTGATGTTGATACATTGACAGAAAACACTAAACTTATTCTACAATTAGATGAGCGCCCACGTTTACGGGTTCTTGCCCATACTGATTCTTTTGGGCGCTTTGTTTCTATCCTTGTCTACGTACCGCGTGATCAATATAGCAGCAGCCTGCGTGAAAAAGTTGGCGAACATTTTGTTGGGCTCTATAAAGGTGACTTTTTTGAATCTTATCCGCTATTTTTGGAAAGCACTCTTATACGTGTCTATTATATCATCCATCGTAAAGGAAACGAAACTGTTCCCCTTATTGAGCGCTCCACACTTGAACAACATGTACGTTCGATTGCACGAAGTTGGGAAGACAGGGTTCAAGCCATCGCTCTTAACAAGAAAATAACAGAGCAACAAACACGTCTAGCCAGTGAATTCCCCAACAGCTATCGTGATTTATTTTCAGCTGAAGACGCTATTAACGATGCCGGACATATTCTAAGTCTTCATGATGAAAAGCCCCTTTTCGTGATCTTTTATCATGCACAAAACAAAGAAAAACAGTGCATTTCTCTTCGGCTTTTTCACCGCCATGAAGCACTTGCCCTTTCCAAACGTGTACCACTCCTTGAAAATATGGGGTTTCGCGTTATTGCTGAACAAACTCTTGAATTACCAGATGGCAATGGGCGCTCTGTGTATCTTCATGATATGCAGCTAGAAAGTACTTTCCAACGCTGTATCGATTTTGAAAAAGACGGTCAAAAACACGCCGAAACCTTTGAAGCCATTTGGGCACAAAATGCTGATAATGACGGCTTTAATGCTCTCACCCAAACAGCTGAGCTTGATTGGCATGAAATTGTTATTTTGCGCCATTATGGGCGCTATCTCCAACAAGCTGGAATTCCTTATTCGCAAGATCGCGTTGCCCAAACTTTAAATGCTTATCCTGACATCACCCAAGATCTTTATGCTTTATTTCATTTAAAATTTCATCAAAGCCATACAGAAAAAGAACGGGAAAAAAACCAACAAGTCATTCAAAAGCGCATTGAAGAAAAATTACGAAAAGTCTCTGGTTTAGATGATGATCTCATTTTACGCCGTTATTGTAACCTTATAGAGGCGAGTTTACGAACAAATGCCTTTACGCCTCTTCCTGATGGAAGTCCACGGCGTATTTTAGCCACCAAATTAAATCCGCGCCAGATTGAAGGTTTGCCTGAACCGCGCCCTTACCGAGAAATTTTTGTTTATGGACCGGAAGTTGAAGGAGTCCATTTGCGTTTTGGACCTATTGCCCGTGGCGGAATTCGTTGGTCTGATCGTGCATTAGATTATCGTACCGAAGTGCTGAGCTTAGTCAAAGCCCAACAAGTTAAAAATGCAGTTATCGTTCCTGCAGGTGCAAAAGGTGGATTCTATCCCCATCGGCTTCCCCAAACAAATGACCGTGCTGTTATCATAGAAGCAGCACGTCAAGCTTATACAGACTTTATCACTGCTTTGCTCTCCATCACAGACAATCTGGTTAATGGCAAAATAAGTGCGCCCCACAATATCATCTGTCATGATGACCCTGACCCCTATTTTGTTGTAGCAGCAGACAAAGGAACAGCAACTTTTTCTGATACAGCCAACGCCATCAGCCAAGCAAACCACTTTTGGCTTGATGATGCTTTTGCCTCTGGAGGCTCAGCAGGTTACGACCACAAAGACATTGGTATTACAGCTAAAGGCGCATGGGAAGCCGTCAAAAGACATTTTAGAGAATCATTTAATCATGATATTCAAACAACGCCCTTCACCTGTGTCGGTGTTGGCGATATGTCTGGTGATGTCTTTGGTAATGGAATGCTGCTTTCCAAACAAACAAAATTGATTGCCGCTTTTGATCACCGCGATATCTTTATTGATCCAGATCCAAACATAGACGAAAGCTACGCAGAGCGTACGCGCCTTTTTAAACTTCCTCGCTCAAGTTGGCAAGATTACGATAAAAGCAAATTATCAAAGGGCGGTGGTATCTTCTCACGAAAAGAAAAAACCATTACTCTCTCACCTGAAGCAGCACAAGCCATTGGTTTTGAAAAACAAACAGGAACACCCTTTGAAATTATCTCTGCTCTTCTCAAAGCCCCGGTTGATCTTTTATGGTTCGGCGGTATTGGTACTTATATCCGTGCTGCAACAGAAAACGATGCTCAAGTAGGTGATCGCGCAAATGATGCAATACGCATTACCGGAGAACAAGTGCGTGCAAAAATTATTGGTGAAGGAGCTAATCTTGGTGTTACACAACGTGGACGGATTGAATATGTCTCAAATGGTGGTCGATGCAATACGGATGCCATTGACAATTCTGCTGGTGTGAATTGTTCTGATATTGAGGTCAATCTCAAAATTGTTCTTGCATCAGCACTACGTGCCAAAACGTTAACCCGCGAAGATCGCAATAAGCTCTTGAAAAAAATGACGCCTCAAGTCGAGCAACTCGTCTTGCGTAACAATTATCTACAACCCCTTGCTCTTTCTTTGGCGGAAAACCAAAGCACTACTGATTTGCCCTATCAAATACGCTTTATGCACGATTTGGAACAAAAAAAACTTCTAGATCGCAGAGTTGAAATACTCCCTGATGAGCAAATTTTACGACAAAGAACAACCCAAGGCAAAGGTCTTCTCCGTCCAGAACTCGCCGTTATTTTTGCCTATGCTAAATTGACCTTAAAAGAAGAAATTGCTAATAGCCCCATTGTTGATGATCACTATTTCAATACAGCCTTGCTGAACTATTTTCCAACCCAAATTCAAGAAAATTTTAAGAAGGAAGTGATTAACCATCAATTGCGTCGTAATATTATCGCAACACTGATTGCCAATGACATTGTAAATCGTGGAGGCCCCACTTTTGTTAATCGGCTACACGATGAAACACAACAAAAGGTTGAAAATATTATTCGCGTTTTTATTGCCATCCGTGATGGTTTTGAAATTCCTCAATTATCTGATCAAATTGATAAGCTTGATAATAAAATACCTGGTCTTGTCCAAAACAAATTCTATGCAGCAATGACCCCAATGCTCTTTGAAACGACCAATTGGGGTTTGCACAACATGGATCTCTCACGTCCACTAGAAGAAATTGTAAAAACAATAAAGCAAGCCCGTAGTATTATTGAAAAAGAGCTTATGCATTCTCCCAACAACGATATTAATCAAAAGATTGAAGAAAAAGCACTACACTACAGTGAAGAAGGAGCACCAAAAGCATTAGCAAAACAATTGGCTCTCTTGGAAGCAGCACCAATAATCTGTGATATTTCTTTGATTGCAAAACAAAGCAACAGTGATCTTATTAAAACTGCAGAGATTTATTTCTCGCTTGCACAAATCATTCGTATAAACCGCATTAATGAAGCTCGTCGAACAATTCCCATCTTAGATTATTATGATAGTATGGCTCTAAGCCAAGCCAAAGAAAATGTTTCCGAAAGCTTACGGCAAATCGTTATGAAAATCCTCAAAAATTATGGCAAGAAAAAAGATCCTTTTGACACTTGGAAAAAAACAGAAGAAAATAATATTCATAATATTACAAACCGCATTAGTGCCCTTATTGAAAATGATCTCAATATTTCTCGTTTTACTTTTGCAGCAGGATTGATTTCTCAACTTCAAAATGTTGGCTTTCAAACCTAAAGCAAATACAAAACGACCCACTCAATCTCCCGTTCTATCCCACCACCACAACAAACCAGCGAAAATATAGAGCGGGAGTTTGCATTTTAAACATAACACCCAAAATAAAATCTCGCTATTTATCACAATAGAATTGTTTGCAACAATTTCAAAAAAACAACAGGATTGATTTTTCACCCTAAAAACATAAACTTTCAGACTTAAAAGCAGTACAAAACAGCTAAGCTTTTGCTCCGTTCTATCCATCCATGACTAACCAACAAGGGAAGAACGGAAGCCCTATCCTGCATTTTTAGACAGAGCACTCAAAATAAAAAATAAATTCAAATTTTACTGTCAAATATCCTTCATCATAAAAATATAATATATTGATTTACAATCATAATTTTATCATTTTTATGATGACTGATAATTCGATATTCTAAATTTGTCTCATTTAAAATCTGTTTATATTCAATTAATTAACCACATTTCCCCTTGCATATTGCAAATGGGAAAGCCGAATAGATAAAAACAGTAAAAAAAGAACTAAAAATGCCCCTCATAAACCGCCTCAAGTGCCAAAATCTGCAGTAACATTGAGAGTTAGCAAATATAATATGATGGTGTTGCCCCTTAGCTTGTTACTCCATAACCGAAAAGATGGTAGTGCTTAATGGCTTTATCCTTATACCATTCATAAGCGACATCGGAAATAAGAAGTACTGAGAAATATTTTTTTAACAAATGCGTAAAATCGAATAAAAAATGACAGTAAAGATGGATGTTGATTTTCCCCTTTACAACTTCATATCTTCCTCCAACTAGGCTATTTACTTGTTTTAAGAGGTTACACCCAAACAGATATATGCAATATGCTCATTTCATATATAAAGACAAAGGTTCCTAAAAAGAACCACACCACCTGTATAAAAAGGCAATTCAGCATACTTTAAAATACCACTTTTTCCATACAAACACTGTTGCTATATGTAGTTTGACATAAGATTTTGTACTAAGTGAAAAGAGGTTGGACGAGTTAGGAGTAGATGATAATTTTTTATTTTTATAGCTATTTTTTTTTACCATTAAATACGCATTTTGTTAAAATATATTTTGACACTCTAAAATTGCAAAAAAGTGTGAAAATCAGAAAAAGTCGAAATTTGATAGTAAAGATGAAAAAAGGCTTTGGTACAACACCTAAAGTGGAGCAAGACGACCAAGTTTTAAAAATCCCAGTTTTACCCACCCATTGTTAATGAGCAATGAAAGAACGGGAGCGCCGTCCGCATTTTTAGGCAAAGCACCTAAAATAAAAAATAACGCTTGAAGATTATTGGCTTGCGCGGGAAATAAGCGCTGCAGAGTGTCAAGAAGATTCATGGACTGAATAAGGACAAGTTCAAATTTTGCTGTCAAATATCCTTCATCATCAAAAGAAAAAGGTCCACTAATACGCACTGCACCACCTGTATGAAAAGTCAATTCACCTTGCTTTAAAAGTCCACTTTTTCCATACAGTCGCTGTTGCCAATTTTTTTCTTCATCTTCAGACAGAAAAGAAATGTCATTTAAAATCCATTTCAAATTACCATCAATTTTAGGAATATCAACAAAAGAAGATTTTAAAAAGGGAGAAGCATCAAAACCGTCAAAAGTTATATGTCCCGATAAATCATTCTTTTCATGTTTTAGATCAAAACGCAAAAATTCTGCCGTTATTTTTTGAGGCATATCTTGTGGCTCTAATGGCTGAATAATCACGTCATGCGTATTTTGCAAAGATGCCGGATCTTCAATATTTTCTTGTGTCGTTTTTTTATCTATCGTTTGTGCTCTTAATGCTTCTTGAAGCTTTTGATCTTCAGAGAAAGAGGAAAAAGATGCAATCTCAAGCCCTTCAGCTATAAACTTCAATGTTTTACCCGTTTTCCAATAAGGCTCTGTTTCAATCACCAAATTGCGCCAATGCGATACTATAGGAGTTTTTCCGGAAAAAACAATTAATGCAGGAGAACGAACATTAAACTCGACCAAATAAGGTGAATAAATTGGTGCACCAGCCGTCAAACGCCCCGTCGATAAAGAAACCCCATGTAAAGGCCAAGAAAATTGAAACTTGTCACAAACAACACCGACACGTAAAGGATAACCATCCCTGCGTACATTCTCGCATACCGCCGCCATATTATGGGAAGATACTTTTACAAATATATCAGAAACATGGTCTTCTATTTTACGTGAAAAAAAAACCAGAGTGCGCTATAAATAAATATCAGAGCCAAACAAAAAAGCCCAAAAATTAAATAGCTTAAAGAAAAACTTTTTCGTCTTAATGGTAATTGAGAGGATTTGGACAACATTAAAACTTTCTTTATCTCTTAACTTTCTCCCACCCTAAAAAGGACAAAGATTTCTAACCCCGGTCAGTTTATACACAATCCAACTTCTTAATCGACCGGACTTTATCTACTGATCACTTCAAGAAGCCCCCATACATCATTCTAAAGTACTGTATCTCATAAACTCAACAAGGCTTTCTTAAGAAGAACGATTATACCCTTTAACAAAAAATACCTCATGTGTAAAGTTTTACATAGATTTTCTACCTCTGCCTTAAACCATACTCTTTTACAGCACAACAAAAATGATAATGAATAGTGTTTCTTAACGATAAAGCCATTGAGCCCCCCATCTTTACGCTTATGGAGACCCCAAAGCCAGCACCATCATTATATTTGGCTAGCCCCCAAATGTTGCGACAGCTCTTGGCACTTAAGACAGTTCATAAGAAGCATTTTTAGTCTTTTCTTATACAGTTTTTGCCCACACGCCAGCCCTACTTGTGACATGCAAACAAGAGGTTTTTATTGAGTCAATATACACAGGTTTGGAATGAAAAAACCTTACTATATTCGGGGTTCTCATTCAATATACAAAACCGTGAATTACCTATATAAATCAATGCGTTATCAATAATCACACAAGTACGGGCGGTGTACAAAAAATCTGGTGTAATGCGCTTTCAAACCATTGACTCAAAGCTCGATCATAGATTAAACGACCTTTCAAATGTGCACAAGCAGGTTGAGCACCTTTTTCAGTCAATTTATGTGCCGAACGCACGACCAAACGCCGCATCATAGCGCGTGTAAATTCAGCATGAAACTGCAAGCCCCATGCATTGTTTCCATAACGAAAAGCTTGTGTAGGATATGTATTCCCTGTTGCCAAAAGCATTGCCTCTTTCGGTAAATCATAAATACCTTCATCATGGAAATGGTAGACCATCTCTGGCCAATTCATCAATTCCTTCCCTTGTGGGGTTGCTTCTAGTGGATACCAGCCGACTTCAACAGTCCCATCACTTCTTGTACCAACGCGCCCCCCTAGATTTCGCGCTAACATTTGTGCTCCAAGACAAATACCCAAAAAAGGCTTATTTTCCTTTAGTGATAACGAAATCCAATCAATTTCCTCACCAATATAGGCTTCGCTGTCATTCACACTCATCGGTCCCCCTAAAATAACAACGCCGGCATAATGCTCTAATGTATCAGGGAGTTTTTGTCCAAAAATAGGACGATAAATATCAAGAACAAAACCATTTTGTTGTAAAAATTTTCCCAAACGACCAGTATAGGTAGAGCGCCGATGAATAACGACAGCAATCCTTGGTTTGTTATTTTTTTGTTTTTTATCAAGACATCTCTGATTTAAAAACATTTTTTAACCAATCACATCTGCTACCAAGCAAAATTTCATTTTTTAAGCATAAGAGAATAATTTTATTGGACAAGATTAAAGATAATTTTTTTTCTTCTATATTAATTTTTTCTTCTGAAAAAACGCTCATACTACCATATTGATGCAATTTAAAATAAACGAAATTTTTTCCTCGATAAAGATGTTTCTTCTTCTGTTTTAACCCCTGGATCATCAACATTTAAGTGAGTTTGACTGAACATTTTTACATCTTTTTCTTTTATATCTTGTTTCTCCACCTGCGCATTATGCAAAAGAGAATCATCTATAGGTGTTAATTTTTCAAGCTTCTTATCTCCAACATCATCACTTTTTCCCATAACATACTCTTTGTCTTGCCTTTTCGACACAATATTGTCCGCCTCTAATGTGAGAGAAGGCATACAAGGAGGCGCCTTCCATTCAAAACAGCCCAAACGTCCACTGATTGGAGAAACCGCTGACCAAGAAGAAAAAATGGCCCCATCACACATCCACACTGGATCACGTTCAGCACGAAGTGCTAAAGAAAGCCATTGACGCACAGCACCTTGACTGTTTCCCTGTGCCTCTTCAATATCTGCCAACAATAAATAAACACTTTCCCGTGGATGACATTGTAATGCTTTTTGTGCCTTCTCTCTTGCTAATGCTGTTTCACCAGCATCCAAAGCTGCTTTAGCAATAAGGAAAGCCGACTCAAATGCATCTTTATTATAAGAAGCAAGTGTCTTAGCCCTTTTCAATCGCCCAATGGCTCCTTCTTCTCTTTCAAGATACAGCGCTCCCAAGTCAGGATGAGGCTCCTTTTGCCAAGCCGCTATAATCATTTTATCCGCTTTACGCGTTTCGTTTAATTTATAAAGAATATCAGCAGCAATAACTATTATTGGAACAAAATCAGGCGCCAATTTATGGGCTTTCAAAATAGCTTCACGTGCTTGTACAGGATGTGTATCAAACAAAGAAAGTGCCTGCCCACTTAGTAGTAAAACCTGTATATGCTGCCGCTCTGGAGTCGCGCGAATAGAACGCGGGAGAGCTTTTTGCGTTCTTTCAAAAATAGTAAGTGCCTTATCCCATTTACCCTCAGTACTTAACCGATCGAGCACCGCCTGATGCGCCCATAAAAGTGCTGGCGATAAAGTCAGTGCCTCTTCGGCATATTGTTGCGCTGCCTCATAAGCTTTACTCTTCATCGCTTCACGAAACAAACCATAAAGTCCAACCAGTTTTGTCGGATCTTCCTTTCTCATCTCTTCATAAAGACCTATGGCGCGAACAGAATCATTTTGTAAAGACAAGGTTTGCGCTTGTAAGAGTTTTACCAATGGCTCTTGTTTTCCTGCAAGATATTTAGCAACCCGTGTTTCCATTTTTTGCGCAACCATACTATCACCAGCAAAAGTTGCAAGAATCCCCTTTGAAAGAGCTTCGTAACCACGCTTTTGATGGCGTTTATAAAAATAATTGGAAAGAGCATTCGGTATGGAAAAAAAGAAAGACAATAACCACCATAAAAGCACCAGCGTTACAAAAAACAAAATAAGCACACTTAACACTGTAAGAAATGAAGCAGAAAATCTGAAATGCAAAAATGTGAGAACAAAAATACCATTGTGATTAGCAACCCACGTGAAAGCTAAACCGAGGATACAAACAACAAAAATATAAATAAAAACACGTATCATCTTGGGCCTATTTACATCTTTGTTGCTTTAAAAGATCCTTGTTGCACAGACAATAACAATTGCTGCAACAACTGTTGAATAGCAATATGTCTTTCAAGCTGCTTAACAAAATCCATTGAAACATCTTTTGCACTTTGGGGCAATGATTGCCATTCACTCAAAGCCTTTTCGTAATCACCAGCTTGAATGGCAACTTCCATGCGTGCCGCAATAGCCCCCAGCGTTGTCCCTTCAACATTTCCAATCGGTCGCGAAACAATGAGCCCTTTTATCCACGCTAAAATTCGGTCAAAAAAACCAGCATCTGACGCAACAAGATTTTGCGTACCAACAATTGCATCAGCAACATGAGCAAAATCAACTGAAAGTTGTGCTGAACTTGGAAGACCCACAGTAGCTGTTTTTTGCAACACATCAAGTCCATTAATCGAAGGCGATAATTGCCGCAACAGCTTTAATTCATTATTATAAGATCCACCACGCTCTACAGCATTTTTTAATGAACTAATTGCAGTAAAGAGCGCGGTATCTATTTCTTTTTTCTCACTATTTTTAACAGCAGTTTCTTCCTGTAGTGCTTCTAACTGTTGTTTTAACGCAGCAAGATCATTTGCATTGCTCTGCCCAACAGACAAAGCCGTCTCTATCTCTTTCGACTCTCTAACAAAAGTTTGTACAGTTTCTTCAAGAGTTTTTACTTTTTCCTCTAAAATCGCAAAAGCTTTTTTGCTTTCTTCTTTCGATAGTTCATCATTTTTCGTTGTTTTAAACTGTTGTGATGAAAAAGAAGAAAACTCTGTTTTTAACGCATCGATTTCTTGAAAGACCCGGCTCAATTGTTCCTTTGTGTCTTCACCTTGACTTTTTGCGGCTTCAGCAATCTGCAAGGCTTTTTCCTCCCCAGCAGAATTTGCCACAAAAGGAGAAGGAAAAAAACCAGCCCATTGAAACCCCATAAAAATTCCCAAAGCAATGAATCCCCCCAAAATCCCAGAAAGGGATAAGAAAAGCCAAATTGTACTAGAGATACTTTTATCCTGACCTTGCATATTCTGTTTTTCTCGTGCAGGAGATTCTACAGAATTGTGGATTTTTTCCTCTGAATCATGGGGAGTAGCTTCATGTTCAATAACTGGTTTCTTACGGCGCGTACCAGTATAATGTGATTTAACTTTTGGTTTTGAAGAATCGACCATCTTTATCACTTTTTGTGCACACTTTTTTCAAAAATAAAATAATAAAATGAAAAAAGTTTTAAAAATGAAGCTTTTCTCAAATATCTTCGAAAGAGTATAAATTTACAGAAATTTTCCAAATCTCATTTTTCTCAATAATATTTACAATTATAGACTTTAATAGACAAGTTTTAAAAAAATATTTGCATTTTATACTCGAAAATACAGCTTTATTTTTTAATCAACGATATCATAAAATTCAAAGAAAATGCCAAAACACATATTTTTCATAGAAAAATCAATTCTAAGAGAAATACTTTGCATCTTTTTCTGTTCATGATACGCACGTAAGAAAGAAGCTTCAATATAAGGTTTTGTTTAAAATGCGTCTGCTGGGAATAGAAACAAGTTGTGATGAAACGGCAGCGGCTGTCATTGAATATAACAATGAATCAAACAGCCGAATTCTTTCCAATGTTGTTTGGAGTCAAATTGATCACCATGCACCTTACGGCGGTGTTGTTCCTGAAATTGCTGCTCGTGCCCATGTTGAAGTTCTTGATCATTTAATTCTGCAAGCACTAACAGAAGCAAACACAAAATTAAAAGATATTGATGGCATTGCAGCCACCAGTGGTCCTGGTTTGATAGGAGGATTGTTGGTAGGCGTTATGAGCGCAAAAGCACTCTCTCTTGCCACTGGCAAACCATTTATTGCGGTAAATCACTTAGAGGGACATGCTTTAACAGCTGTGTTAACGCACAACGTCAGCTTTCCTTATTTATTACTTTTAGTTTCAGGAGGTCATACACAAACAATCATTGTTCATGGAGTAGGCAACTACCAGCGTTTAGGAACCACTATTGATGATGCGTTAGGAGAAGCCTTTGATAAAACAGCAAAACTTTTAGGTCTTCCTTATCCTGGTGGACCAGCACTTGAAAAAGCAGCTTTATTTGGTGATAAAAATCGCATCCCTCTTCCACGACCTTTAAAAGGTGAAAAACGATTAGACTTTTCTTTTTCAGGACTCAAAACTGCTGTTCGACAAGCCGCAACAGCCATAGCTCCCCTTACAGAAAATGATATTGCTGACATTGCCGCAAGTTTTCAAGCCGCTGTGACTGATACGGTACGTGATCGTGTTCACCTAGCTTTACAACACTTTACCCACCAATATCCTCTCTCTGATAATCAAGAAAAGCGTTCTCCTGCTTTAGTTGTTGCGGGCGGCGTTGCCGCAAACCAAGCCATTCGCTCTACGTTGCAAGACCTTGCTCATCAACATGGTTTTGAATTTATAGCCCCTCCTCTTTCCTTGTGTACGGATAATGCTGCAATGATTGCTTTTGCCGGTGCACAAAAACTCGCACGAGGAGAAACAAGCTCTCTTGACATTGCACCCCGCTCACGCTGGCCATTAGATGAAAAAGCCCCGCCCTTGATCGGGATGGGACGCCGTGGAACAAAAGCATAATAAAATTGACGTCCCACACACATCTTAAAGAACGAAGATTTCTACTCAATCCGGTCTATAGATAGTCCGAATTCTCTATCGAGCAGATTCCACCTGCTTCCCACTCACACAATTCACTTAACCCAAAGCTCGACACGTAAATCTAAATATTCACCACACATTCTTAAAAACCTCATGTTTCAAAAAACTGCCTTATATCATTACACTTCAAATGACGGTATTTTACAGCATAATAAGATCTACTCTCTCCCACAAAGCATAGATATGAATGCCATTCGTTGACCTCATCATCTTTGACCATTTATTCGTTTCATTGTCATTGTAATCTTAAAGCTTTTTAGAACCAATTTTCTTAATTTTTTCCAACAAACTCTTATAGTGACCGCATTTCAGACCATAGTTGAAAAGAGAAACAAAGAGCAAAATACTTTTATACAACATGAAATATCAATGGAGCGCGTCTCTCTACTACACATTATTTTGAAACAAGAAAAATAGATAATAGCCGTTATTTACCCCATTTTAAAAATCATCGTTGATGGTATTACAAAGATACTTATAAAAATGCATAACAGTCTATGAAAAAGGAGAACTCATGGCTTATTGGCTTTTTAAATCTGAACCCCATAAATGGTCATGGGAGATGCAAAAGAAAAAAGGAGTTAATGGCGAACAATGGGATGGTGTACGCAATTATCAAGCACGTAACAATATGCGCACTATGAAATATGGTGATAAAGGTTTTTTTTATCACTCAAATAAAGGTTTAGAAATTGTAGGAATTGTAGAAATATGTGCTGAAGCACACCCTGATTCTACAAGTTCTGATCCACGCTGGGAATGTGTGGATATCCGAGCACTTTGTGACATGCCAACACCTGTTTCATTAAAACAAATCAAAGCCAATCCTAAACTAGCAAATATGGTGTTGGTCAAGGCCAGCCGCTTATCAGTACAACCCGTGACAGAAGAGGAATGGACAGAAGTCTGTTTGATGGGCAACCTTAAGAAGGAAATGCTTTTATCTTAAAGAAATAAATTTTATTCATTAATAATCCATTGATTTATAATGATAAATTACTGTTTTGCATGTTGAATAAGAGTCCCGAATATCGTAAGATTCTCCCATTTCAAATTTGTCCCATGTTGAATCAATTAAAACCACTTTCTTGCACATAAAAAGCGGGATGAGTGTGTGAATAAAAATTGTTAAAGAAAAGAGTGAAAATGGCTCTTATGAACCGTCTTAAGTGCTAAGGGCTGTCTCGAAATACCCACGAGCTGGCAAAGTGTGTGATCCGGCTTACTTGTTCATAAGCGTAAAGATGGGAGTGTTCGATGAATTTACCGTTAGACTCATATGAAAAAGCACTTCATATCGCACAAGGCATCCCTCTCTATTGATGTGTTTTCACGCTAAATACATAAATAGGATACTCTTCCTTATCATTTTTCATTCTGCACTCTTCTCAATATAAAATGCCCCAAAACTTCCCCCCTTCATTAGGTATTTTTTAGGCATTTCTAAAGGCAAGACTTACTCAACGATTATAATAAGCAACACCCACGAGCATCACACAGACCTCTTCGCACACAAACTCTACGAAAAAACAAAACTGAACGTGGATAAAAAAACAATAAAAATGACCGTGAAATTCTCCTAAACGGTACATATCTGCTAGGTGTTGCACAGTTCTCTTCACGCTTAAAAAACGCATCATATTGAGTGTTCATTGTTCGCATGTTGGATGAGAGCCTCTCATGCCGCTGGATTCTCTCATTCCCAACCTGTTTATATTGAATCAATCAAAAGCTATTTGCTTGCATATTCTAAGCGGAGAAAGTCCCATATAGATAAAAAACGTGAAAGAAAGCACTAAAAATTCCTCTTATGAATCGTCTCAAGTGCCAAGAACTGTCCGCAACACCCACGAGCTGGCAAAGTGAATGATAGTGCTAGCTTGTTTCTCCATAAGCGTAAAAATGATGACACTCAATGGCTAAAACACATTCTAAAGCATAAAAAATGCTTCCAACCAATACGTAAAATACTCTGCAGACGGAAACACCTTCTTTTCGGCAAACAACCATAGAAATTATAAAAGTTTATTTTTTCAAAGACTTTTTTTTAATTTTCCTCTTTTAATTTTTCTTGCATGAAATCTCATTTTTCATGAAACTATATCAATCAGTGCATCAACATGCCTATAAGGAAAAACATGAACCAATACACTCTTTTAATCGTTGAAGGCGATGATCTACGCCCCATTTTAGTAGAACAATTGCAAATGCATCAAGAATTTAAAATTTCCCAAGCAAAAACAGCAGAAGCGGGAATGAGAATAATCCAAAAAGAAAATATTGATCTCACTATTTTGGGATTTCAACTTCCTGATCTTGATGGCTACAAAGCCGTTAAACAATTACGCACCCAAGGATTTCGTGCTCCCATTATCATGATAACAAATTATGATACAGACTGTGATAATATTTTAGATCTTGAAACAGGCGCCAATGATTATGTAACAAAACCCTTTCGCTTTGCAGTGTTATTGGCGAGAATTCGAGCACAGTTGCGCCAATATGAACAAAATGAAGACGCAACCTTTCATATTGGTCCCTATACTTTTAAACTAAGACAAAAACTTCTTCTTGATCAATGCAACAATAAAATCTGTCTCACAGAAAAAGAAGCAGCGATCCTTAAATGTCTCTATTATGCCAATGATAAAATTGTCAGCCGTGAAACATTGTTAGAACAAGTTTGGGGATATAATGAAAATATTATCACCCATACTTTAGAAACCCATATCTATCGTTTGCGACAAAAAATCGAAAACGATCCCTCCAATGCACAAATTCTCATAACAGATCAAAATGGTTACCGTTTAAATCTTTAATTCGAGATTTACTGTTTCAAAAATAATTTTAATATCCTAAATGAAAACAGAAACGAGATGAAAAAACCTTCGCATATAATTCGAATGCTATTACTTAGAACTTACTCTTATGACAAAATATATAACATTACGAATAAAAAACGAAATATTCCAACATGAGAACCAGAAACAAAAATGCTTTCAACCCTCACGATATACTTTGTAACTTCTGTTTCACATGCTTTTGTTCTTTCTAAAGTTTTTAATATGTTTCGCATATAAATAATCGTGATATCTTTTAGCAACATTCTTGATCATAACTATCATCTTTAGATGAGTGCTATTTATAATTATTTTTTTCAGAAAAACCGCTCCACGCATTGCTTTATCTCACATTCACTAACCTAACTTGAGAGATGTTTTTTATCTTTATAGTTTTCCTCCATTCTTTATGACTTTATCTCCTCTTAAGAGATTATATAATTCATGATATAACGCTAAATGTTTATCCTAACGATAAAGCCACTGAGCACCACCATCTTTACGCTTATAAAAGAACAAGCCAGCACCATCACACACTTATGTTAGATCTCGATGTTGCAGAGGAGCCCTTGATACTTGAGATGGTTCATAAGAAGCATTTTAATCCTTCCTTGTACAGTTTTTAACCACCATAAACCATATTATGCAAGATCCTTTGGACTCTGCTATTTTTATGCTTACGAAGATACCAGCATTTTTTCTTTTAAAATGTTTCCGCTATTCATGAAATATGGTTCGATATATAGATACTTGAGATTTTTATTCACATACCAATTCCACATATTAATGTACAAAAGAATATTTTTTAATTGTAAATGCAAAAAATTGAAATAAGAGAATCCTTTTATACTTGCGGTTCTTATGACAATGACAAAATGATTAATTATCTTTATAATTTAAAATATTTCTTGTCTGTGGTGATAAAGCAGGAATAAAAATACGTCGCGACTGACGACGCTGTACGAGCAGACCCTGATAAACACGTTTTTGTGCCTGACACATTAAGAGTCCACCAAAATAAGGCAAAAGATAGCGAGCAAATGGCTCGTAAAAAAATGAGAACAACCGCGAAAAATACCCCGTAGAGGGCATATAGTGTACAATTTCTTGTATTGGTCCAGAAATAAAATTTGTTTTTTCGAACAAACGAATAAGCTGTTGTTGACTATAAGGTTCGCCATAACCAAAGGGCGTAGTCGTATTGCGCGCCCAAAAGCCAGAGCGATTAGGAACAATAACGATCAAATGACCATTGGGTGCTAAAACACGCCATATTTCATTCAACGTTTCAAATGAATTTTCTGTATATTCTAATGCATGGACCAATAAAATACAATCAACTGACGCATCAGGAAGCGGCAAATCTTCTTCAAAAACAAGCGCTGTAGCAACTTTCTCAGCACAAGGCCAAGGCGAAACACCCTGAGCAGCAGGCATAAAAGCAAAACATTGTTGGGCACGTTCACGCAATACAGAAAGATAAGGTATCGCATAACCCAACCCCATAATCCGTTTATCCGTAAGATCAGGCCACCATAAATTTAATTGGTCACACAGCGTCTTTTGCACACGCAGCCCAAGTGCAGAAGCATAAAAATCTTTCAGCGTAACGATATCCAACTCAACATACCATGTAGAAACAAATTTCAAACATTACAGATTTTCATATATCCAACTTATATGGACTTCTGCTCTTTCTCCGCAATAGCGAACACTTCAATATTGCATATTTTAAACTTAAATGATTAAAAAAGCAGTACAATAGAATGATTATCGCGTTACAAGTGCTTTAATTATTTTCTTTGAAGCTGAACTCCATAGAGGTTCTTCATACACTGTTTTTGACATCAATTAAGAAAAAAGCCAACACTGATTAATTAAAATGAAGCAATCTTTCAAGATAGTTTTTTTCTTCTTCTGAAAGATGCTCTTTACCAAGACGTTCGCGAATTTCATCCAAAATCTGCCGCGTACGCATTTGATCACTTTCTTGTGGGAGTGCCTCGCCTTCTTGTTCTTCATCTGTTTTTGAAGAAAGTGGACGTCCTAACGGATCTTTAGGACCAGAATCAGCATTTTGATCATCTCCCGTTTCTTTAAGTGTTTCGCGCATTTTTTTCAAAACATTTTGTGCACCTTGCCTCAAAGATTCCAAAGCATCAGACTGATTTTGTATAGATACCTGATGATTTCCATTATCAAGAGCATTTTCCGCAGAATTCATTTTTTCTTCTGCCCTTTTCAAGGCGCCCCCTGTTTCAAATCCTTGTTCTGATAATTCTTTTTCTAATGTTGATAATTCAGATTGCAATTCAGCTTGACGTTTTTTTAAAGATTTTTTTTGTGTTTCCGGTACATTTTCTCCGCGTTTTTGTTCCATCTCTAACTGATGTGTTTCATTGAGAATTTCTTGCTGACGACGCATTAAATCTCCAAGCTGGTCCATCTTTTCTTTCATTTGTGTAGATTGGCTTTTTTCTCCCTCATTTTGATTACCTTTTTGCACATGCAAATGATCAAGCGTCTGTTCAACTTCCGCCAAGAGTTGTTCAGCTGCTAAAGAAGAGCCTGTTTTAGCCATTTCCTCAATTAAATTTAGCTTTTCTTGTAATGTAGCTTCAGAAAGATTAGGACTTTTTGAGCTTTTAGAATTTTTAGAAACTTGACTATCCGGTGCTTTTTCAGCCAAAGCACGAATATACGCATCCATAGCTTGACGTAAATCTGCCATAAGCCGTTCAATTTCTGCCGCTGAAGCACCGTAACGCAATGCATCACGTAAAGCAGCTTGTGCTTGTTTTAACTTTTTTTGCACGGATTCAAGTTGATTGCCTTCAATACCCAAAGCAATTTGCCATAAATAATCCACCACATTGCGCAAATCCTCGTCTGTTTGTGCTAAAGAAAGTCTTGTCCACGCACTTTGTAGAACAATAAAATGCGATGCATTTTGCAACCCCTTTTCTGGACGCACAAGCAAAGCAGAAAGCATATCAAGTACCCGCTCTCGCGCTAAAGGATTAAGAGCTAATAAACGACGCAGTTCAACCACTGCGCGTGCAACAGGATTCGAAAAAACACGCTGTGGTAATATCATAACAAAAGTTTTGCTACGTCCTTTCTGCCCCGCACCATCTTCTGCCACCAAAGTAATTTTGACTTGCGAACCCGCCCATGGATGCGCTGATATATCCTGCACCATTCGCATTTTCCCCTTTCCACCACGCGGAAGAAGAAGTTCTATTTCCGGAGCATTATAAAGAGAAGAAGCACTTTTATTCTGAGGAAGAAAAGGCTCTATTTCAACAAAAGCCTTTGTCACACCATAATCATCATCCACCACATATCGTAACTCCAATGATCCCGTTAAAATCCTCCCTGGTTTTTCCAACCAATGAATTGTTGGAAGCGTGTCCTTAATTATCTGCAAATGCCATTGCTGTTTTTTACGACGTGATGATACAAATAAATTTATTGAATGCTTTAAATGTGTTTCAAAATGAACAATTGGATCATTCAAAGCTGTTTGCTCCGTTTTCTCTGAAAACGAAATTTCCCTCCCATCTTCTACAGACTTTGCTTTTACTGTAATGCCAGCCCCATTGACAACACGCACAACAACATTACTCCCTTCAGGGATTTCTAGTTGTGTTTTCTCATCTTTTGTCAAATAAATCGGTGCCACACCGGTATAAGCAGGTGGTGTTACCCAAGCATCAATCCGCATGAGTTTTTCATCAACGACAGGACGAAAATCAAAGGCATCAGCCAAACGCCCCCCTTGTGAACCAAAAGAAAAACTAAAAGCGCACACAAAAAGAAGAGCACACAAAGCCCTCAAAGCTAAAGGATCATAATCCGCACTATTAAGAGAGATAAATCCAGTTTTTAAATGGTATAATTGCTTTGCCATTCGGCGTTGATGTTCACGCCAAATAACAACACTAAAATCTTCATCATTTTCAGAACATAAACGATCTGTCTGAATATTCAAAGGCTGGTGTTTAAGGCCATTGACACGTTCAAGACGGTGATCCACTTCCCGCATTGTGGGAAACCGAAAACCAATAAGAAAAAATAAACTTACCCCAGCACAAACAAGCATAGCCCCAAGTAAAAGCCAATGGAACCAATAGCCCAAAACGCCAAAAAGTCCCAACCAGCTAAACGAACAAAACAGACTAAGAACAAGGAAAAATGGTAATAACCGACCCCAGATCCGTTCCAATGAAAGGATCCCCCACATCAAAATGCGCACACACAAAAGCTTCATTGCAAAGCCTTTGATGTTTTTATTTTTCATAAACAAGCATTTATCCCCTTTTACCGTGGTGCATTAAGATCATAAACCCCATACAGAACAATTTCTAGAAAATAAATTGTTTCATCAAAGTTTAGTAAAAATAAGACCAAAAATATTTAATAATGCTCAATCTAATTTGGGCTCAATCCAATCAGGAATATGATCACATCCCATTAATTGCGCATAATCAAGACGTGGACGAATAACTGCATAACGCATATCTTGAACGAGAACTTCAGGGACCAGAAGTCTGCTATTATAAGTACTCGCCATCACGGCACCATAAGCCCCAGCTTGCGTAATTGCCAAAAGATCACTGGGTGCCAAAATTGGCAAGCAACGATCTAATGCTAAATAATCACCAGTCTCACAAACAGAACCCACAATATCTGCACGAATAAGGGAGGCGTCTTTTGCTGCTTGTTTCACAAGGACGACATTCTGCCAAGCATCATAAAGCGTTGGACGCATCAGATCATTCATCGCCGCATCCACAATAACAAAATTCCGCCCTTGCCCCTTTTTTAAATAGAGAACAGAGGTTACCAACACACCAGCTTGACCCACAATGCTCCGCCCCGGCTCCACCACAATATTAATCCCTAAAGGAGCAATATGCTTCTTTACCAGCGCGGCATAATCAAAAGGGGAGGGTACGGTATGTTGTTCACAACCATAGGCAATACCAAGCCCGCCACCAATATCTATATGCGTTATTGCATAACCATCACTCCACAATTGACGCACCAAATCTACGATAATAATAAACGCCTCCTCAAACGGCTTTAAATCACAAATTTGACTGCCAATATGCATATCAATACCGCAAACCTGCAATCCAGGCAAAGAGGACGCTCTTTTATAAGCCTCTCTTGCCAACAACAAGGGAATACCAAATTTATTTTCAGATTTTCCTGTTGTAATTTTCTTATGGGTCTTTGCATCAACATCTGGATTAATACGCAATGAAACACGTGCTATTTTTGAAAGTGCAACAGCGCGTTGCGATAACTGTTCAAGTTCCGGCTCTGATTCAACATTAAAACAATAAATATTCTGAGAAAGAGCAAAATCTATCTCTCTCACGGTTTTACCAACCCCAGAATAAACAATACAATGCGCCGGAATACCAACAGCAAGAGCACGCCGTAATTCACCTTCTGAGACCACATCAGCTCCCGCTCCATTGTTAGCTAAAAGCCGCAAAACTGCTTGATTAGAATTCGCTTTAACCGCATAAGCAATCAGACTGGGCATCCCTTGAAATGCTCTTTGATAGTCCTTAAAATGTGTAACCAATGCATTGGCTGAATAACAGTAAAAAGGAGTTCCCACCTCCTGTGCAAGCATAGCAAGTGAACACCCCTCAGCATAAAGTATACCTTGATGATAGGAGAAAAAATCCACACTTGCCTCCTACTTTATCAAACGATCAAGAATAAAAGGTTTATCATCTTCACTTTTAGCAACAGATGTTCCCTGCGTAGGTTTTTCCACACTTGTAGGAGGCATCTCCAATGATCCTTTACGCCCACACCCAACGACACCAAAGCCCCCAAAAAGGACAACCATCAACCCCTTTATTATAACTTTCATTAGTCCTCTTTCCTCATCTTGCTTTCTTTTTTACTTTTAAAATACAATTATTCAAGCGCTCACGAAACGCTTTTTCCAATATGCAATTTGCCGAAGAACCTCTGAAGGTGCTGTTCCCCCAAAGCTTTTCCGACTTTCAACAGATTTTTCAACGGTCAAAACATCAAAAAGTGTTGCATTAATATCAGGACAAATTGCTTGAAGTTCATCTAATGATAAATCCTGAAGGCGACACTGTTTTCTTTCTGCCAATGCCACAGCACGCCCTGTTATGTAATGTGCTTCACGAAAAGGAATCCCTAATTCACGTACAAGCCAATCAGCAAAATCCGTAGCTGTTGCATACCCCAAATCCGCTGCTTGTTTCATGGCTTTTTTATTCACTTTCAAATCAGCAATCATCCCTGTCATTGCTGCTAGTGATAATTCCAAACTCAAAGCCCCATCAAACACATATTCTTTATCTTCTTGCATATCCTTTGAATAAGCAAGCGGTAATCCTTTCATCACCGTTAACAATCCCATAAGCGCACCATTCAATCGACCTGCTTTCGCTCGTACTAACTCTGCCGCATCCGGATTTCTCTTTTGTGGCATAATAGACGAACCCGTTGAAAAGGCATCTGACAAATGAATAAAACAAAACTGTTCACTTGACCAAAGAATTATTTCTTCCGCCAAACGCGAAAGATGCACCGCACAAAGAGCACCAGCGCTTAAAAACTCCAACGCAAAATCACGATCAGAAACACTATCAATTGAATTGCGTGTAGGTTCCCGAAAGCCTAGTGCTTGTGCTGTCATAAAGCGATCAATCGGAAAACTTGTTCCTGCCAAAGCAGCAGCCCCTAAAGGCGATTCATTCATTCGCTCAAGAGCATCACGCATTCGCGATAAATCTCGACCGAACATTTCAACATAAGCCATCATATAATGGCCCAATGTTACAGGTTGGGCTAATTGTAAATGCGTAAAGCCCGGCATAAAGGTATCAACATGTTGTTCTGCGCGAATAAGTAATTGCTCTATCAATCCTTTTAAAGCTTGTGCTATCTTTTGCGTTGCTTCACGTACCCACAAGCGAAAATCAACAGCAACTTGATCATTGCGTGAACGCGCCGTATGCAAACGCCCTGCTACAGAACCTATCAATTCACTCAACCGCACTTCAATATTCATATGAATATCTTCAAGCTTTCGTGAAAAAACAAATTTACCGTCTTCAATTTCTTGGCGAATAAGTTTCAAACCATGAACAATTTTTTCATAATCTGATTGTGAAATGATTTTCGTTTGCGCTAACATAGCCGCATGAGAAAGAGAACCTTCAATATCTTGTCGATAAAGTTTTTGATCAAAATCAATAGAGGCATTAATTTCTTCCATAATTGCAGCAGGACCTGCCGTAAACCGACCACCCCATATTTGGTTCTTTAACTTCTCATCTGTCATATTCTGAAAACACCCATCCAAAGGACAAAATTATGATTTTTCAAATTTTCATCAGCGAAAAAAACAATAAAAAAAGGCAAATCTCCCTTGCATTCTTTATCATTGCATTGAGTTTATACGCAACCATAAACTACGATACTAAAAGAGAGTTTTTTCTTTTCAATTTCATTTCAGCAGCACAAGCACAAGAAATAAACACTGATAAAGCACGAGCAGAAAAAATGATGGCGATACGAAAAGCAGCAAAAGGCTTTTTTAGCCACATACGATTTGCTGATACACCCTCGGATATGAATAAACTCTCTTTCAAGGATATTCTAGGAAAAGAGCGTACACTCAGCGAATTTACCGGAAAACCAATGCTGGTCAATCTATGGGCTATTTGGTGTGCACCTTGCCGCACAGAAATGCCCGAACTTGCGCAATTAAAACGTGAATTAGGTGGAGAAAACTTTGATGTCATAGCGATT
Source organism: Bartonella sp. AC329YNZD (assembly GCF_042196685.1). NCBI lineage: Bacteria > Pseudomonadati > Pseudomonadota > Alphaproteobacteria > Hyphomicrobiales > Bartonellaceae > Bartonella > Bartonella sp. AC329YNZD. Next base: position 61,075 of record NZ_JBHIQS010000008.1, read on the forward strand.
AATATCGATAAAACTGCTTCTCCTGAAAAAATTCAGCAATTTTTACGAGATATTCATTCAGATAATTTGCTTTACTATCGCGATGAAACAATGGATATTTTCAATAATGTTAGAAAACAGGGGCTTGCTTTAGGACTCCCCATTACATTGCTCATTGATAAAGAGGGATATCTCATTGCTTCCTTCAATGGTGCAGCTCCATGGGCCAATGACGATGCCAAAACACTTATAAAAGCAGTGATTAAAGAGGCCCTATAACTTTAATAACCGCGTCTTTTTAAACGTTGTATAACAAGATCCAGTGCTGACAAAAAAGCAGAACGGTCTTTACGAGAAAAAGGACGGGGACCACCTATTATACTGCCCTGTCCACGCAAATCTTCCATCAAATTGCGCATCGCCAAAGCCTGACCAATTGAATTTACATCAAAAATACGCCCCGTTGGCGAAAGACAAAAACCCCCAGCTTGCACAACCCTTGCTGCTAAAGGAATATCACTGGTAATAACGATACTCGCCTCATGCACATGTTCTACGATCCAATCATCAGCACCATTGAATTCACCAGCAACGACTACTCTCTCAATGAGCGCTTCATCTGGAAGGAACAAAGAACGATTTGCCACAACAAATGTCTTAAGCTGATAACGATTCATCACACGATAAACTTCATCTTTTACGGGACAAGCATCCGCATCAACCAACAAAGTAATGGCAAGTTTTATTCCTCTATCTATCTTTTGATTTTCGTACGATCTACTGTTTTTTTCATTCATCGAAGAGAGCGCCAATAGTTACGATAAAACATTATTGCGGCGTTTATTTCACCTCCCAAAATAAAAATTGCGCTTAAGATGTAAAGAAAAATAATGGCAACCATAATAGATGCTAACCCCGCATAGGTTGAAATATAATCAAACATCGTCAAATATTGTGCAAAAGCAAGAGAAGCCATAAACCATACAAACATTGTCACCACGATTCCTGGTAAAATATCTATAAATTTCCGCTGTCCTGCTGGAAGCCATTTATGAACAATCAAAAGACTGATAAACAAAATAACGACTGCAACTGTATAACGCCATAAACGAATAACACCAATGTATTCAGTCATAAAAAAAGAATGATTTTGCATAATTTTGGTCAGCAAAGGCGCCAGAATCAATAAAAAGCTAATCACAACAAGACCAAAAGCTCCAAGGATTACAAAAAACAGACTTTGAAAACGACAAAACAACAAACTCCGTCGATCAGTAACACGGTAAGCTTTATTTAAAGCCGTACGCAAAGCCTCTATCCCATTAGAAGCAAAATAAGCCGCTCCAATGACAGAAAGCGTCAACACACCTCCTCGATGAATGGTTAAAACATTGACAATTTCCTGAGATAAAGGCTCTGCAATAACATCAGGCAATAACTGCACCAGTGCTTTAATTTTTTGCGGTGTATAGGTAAAAGCTCCTAGAAAACGAGCAAAAGATATTCCAAAAATAAAGAAAGGGAAAAATGCTAAAAGCCCTGATAGCGCAACATGGCTTGCAAAAGCGCTTCCATTATCACGCCAATAATGGCTTATTGCGTCACAAAAAATATGATAGCTATACCAAAAGATATTTTTTAACAAACCTCAATACTTTCTGGTAACATCCTTTTTTCAGATATCCTAAGCTTTATAAAAACCATCAAGACTTTAAAAACAAACATTTTTTAGTATAAAGGGCAATAATCCACGCGGTCAAGTCTCACTCTGTCCCAAAAATGAAAAGAATAAGCCAACAAATTGTACCAAGCAATTGTATTCTGTTTGAAGCCTTTTGTTTTACATTAAGTAGCGTAATCATAAAACGCGAAAAAAATGTGAGGCAAAAATATTTCAATGAATTCTTTTTCACAGTGTAAAATTTCATTAAAAGGAGATAGATGAAAAAGAATTTCTCCCTTTCCTTCTTTTATAGTTTTCTCAAATAAAGTTGTTTTCTCGCTTCAACAGATCAATCAAACAGAGAGGATATTCCCGCCCCAAACAGGCATACAAAAGCTAAAAAAACGAAAACACTGAAGCATCTTAATATTTATTTCAAACATGTTGCTGCATGAGATTTGAATATTAATTTACAATTGACAGCAACTATACAAGCTTTATGAAGAAAACAATATCATAAAATGAAAAATATACTGGCTACCGATTAGAGAATACTCACCTGTTTTTTATAAAATACTTTGCGAGACAACACTCATAATACAACACTCTTTGCATTGATTTACAGAAACTCATACACCCCCCTCTCCCTGAAAAACCCTTCGCAAATCTCTTAGATTATATTCGTGAAAATCAAATTATAGAAGAGTTTTATAGGTCTTTACTCTCAGCAATACGAAAGATTATTGAACAAAGATTTTATCTTTCAAAAAATGATTTTATACTTTTTCTAATCGTAATCCTTTGAATGAGAATTACATGTCCATTGATATGAAATAAATCAAAATTAAAGCATATCTCCATGAATTTTGCTTTAATTTTTGCGATTAGCTAACCAAAACCACAAGCACTCCTCATAAAGGTCAAAAATCATTTTAGAGCACAGACTAAAAGACAAAGGTAAGTGCACTTATTATCGTACAAATTATTGAGAATTGCACCGTATTGTTATCATAACACACAATTTAAAAGGACATATATCCCAATAAAGAGGTATGATAGGAATAAGCAAAACAACACAAAATTCAAAAATCTCTTAATTTACATCCTCTCTTTAGGAAGACTATGACGCCCAAAGTCAGGGACATCAATTTCCTGTCCGGCATCAATAATATTGCGACGTACAGCACGCGTACGCGTAAAAAAATTAAACAGTGTTTCACCATCCCCTAAACGAATTGCCTGTTCTAAAAAAGCAAGCCCTTCACTAAAACGACCCAACATTTCTAAAATAGCATCTTTATTATGCAAACAAATATCCCGCCACATAACGGGATCAGAAGAGGCCAAACGCGTAAAATCACGAAAACCAGAAGCGGAATAAGCAATCACTTCTGAATTTGTTACTTTTTCTAAATCACTCGCTGTCCCAACAGTATTATACGCAATCAAATGGGGTAAATGCGAAACAATAGCCAAAACAAGATCATGATGCTTAGGCTCCATCTTTTTGACACGCGCACCACAAGCTTCCCAAAACGCTGTTAATTGTGCGACAGCAGCAACATCGCTATCTGCAAAAGGCGTTAAAATACACCAGCGATTGATAAACAAATCAGCAAAACCAGCGTCTGGACCTGAATATTCCGTTCCAGCAATAGGATGCCCTGGAATAAAATGAACCGTTTTGGGCAATAAAGGTGCCATTTCTGTAATAACCAATTCTTTTGTAGAACCAACATCACTTACAATCGCCCCAAGTTTTAAATGATCACGAATGGTTTTTGCCACTTCTGCACTAGCCCCAACAGGAACAGAAAGAATAACCAAATCTGCTCCTTCAACAGCTTTTGCATTATCTGTCGTATAAAAGTCCCCAAGCTCCAATTCACGCGCTCTTTTCAGGGTTTCTGTACGACGTGTTGCAATAGAAATCTGAGCTGCAAGATTTTTCTTTTTAATCACTCTTGCTAAAGAAGACCCAATCAGACCGATCCCAATGAGTGCTATTTTTTCAAACTGAATATGGAGCATCTTTCACCTTCAAAGATTCTTTGCAAATGGCAATAAAGACAATCGTAAAATCACAATTTTCTTGTTTGTTTGTTCACGAGTTATGCGTAAAATATTAAAAAATGACAACTAGGAAATAAAGAATAACGCAATTTACCAATTATCATCTGCACAAGCTGACAACAGATCACTTTACCTAGAAAACACATAAAAAATAAATGACGAGAAATCTAACATCACGCTCTAAAGCTCCCTCTTAATTACTGATCAAAGCGCATCACCGAAACAAAATAAAATGCACTCTCAATTAGGATAACAACGACTCTACATAAAATCCCATCAGTTTACTTTATCTTACTAATTTACTCACAAAAAAACACATCAAAAGCATAAGCAGACACTAACTCTTCTCCAATTATCCCGATACGTTCATTAATTTGTACATTAGACCTATATAAAAACGTATTACGCCTCCACCTACAACATCAACATAAGTTTCGCGAATATTGAAAACACCGTAAAACAACGCATACCAACAGATACCATTAAAAACATTTTCCTCTCCCGATTCCGGATACCATAAATCAAATAAATATGAGAAAAACACGCCCTCTCAATAAAGAAAAAGTTTGATAACAAAAACACCGAATATCCCTTTAATGGAATCACACCCCTCACGTAAAATAGAACGCCCTCAACAGAATAAATTTGGATTACAAATTCATGGGTTTGTTTTAAAAGGCATCTCGCTCCCTAGCCTATCTCACGACAGTGTTCATAAATGTTATAACTATAATCTATTAAGCACGACCCTCTTCACACTTAATAAAACACTATCATTATATTTTCCTACCCCCAATGTTGCAAAAAACCTTGGAATTTGAGAGCATTCATAAGAGGCATTTTTAGTGCTTTTTTGTACAGTTTTTATCCACACGCCCCCCACTTATGACGTGCAAAAGACATTGTTCTGATTGATTCAATATGAAAAATAATAAATTATTAATAATAAACAATGGCTAGCTCTGTTTATGAGACACATTCATTGCTAAGATTATCATCTCTGTATCAAACATAAAAGTTTCCCCATAGGTGCTGTCGTTTTCATCATAATTTATTTTGACTTTCTCCTCATCCCAAGAAAATTCTTAATTCACACCGATCTGCAAACAATTCATTTTCTTGTCTAAAAGATTCCTCCAGCTCACTATTTTATGTGATTCAATTAATCTATAATACATTGATTTATAAATATAATTATTGTTTTCAATTTAAATCATAACTTCGAATACTGTAAAATTCTTCCATCACAAACCCTCTTATCAATTAAAATCTCTTGTCTACACGTCACAAGAAGACATGTGAGCAAAATGATGAAAAACGCTCTCTAATGCTAAAAACTGTAGCAACATTAGAGGCTAGCAAAGTATATAATGAGTGTCGACTTGCACTTTTATTAAGCGTAAAGATAAAGTTGCTCTATGGGTTTTATATTCTTCACAAGGAACTTTACTTCTACACCATTCATAAACACCGACGCGAAATAGATATGACGCGCATTGAAAAATATTTCTAAGAAAGCGTATGAATCTACCATACAAGTGTCTTCTTTTGTTTGAGATACTCTGTTTTACATGGGGGTGTTACTCCATTAAGACTCTATGAACCAACCTAATATTCACCAAATACCCACACAAAAAACACCGAATGCGTAAAATTTCACCTGAGCCTTATATTACTAACCTAAAGAACAGTGTTTTGCGGCACAATAAGATAATAAAACTGTATCAAGATTGTCTTTTGAAGGAAAGTTTTTATCAAACTTTCAAGCTCTTAAAACGCCTCCTCAAAAATAGCGTTCCTTTAACCTCTACCTGATAACGCAAAAGCTGTAATTGCTGAAAATGCTTCTGTATTGTATTTAAAATAAAAAATCATAATATTTTTAAAACACTAAGCAGCCATCTGGCGTCGTGCAATAATTGTAAGCCCTAACAAAACTTGACGAATGATAGCTTCACCCAAAAGCGGATTTTTACGGCTGTCTAAAACAGCACTCTGAATTCTTTCCATCGCATAAGAAATTTGTTCTAACTTCCAATATTTTAAAGCTTGTTCAACGGTTTTTTTCCGCTGAAAAAAAATAGGAGGACGTGCTTGAGAAACCACCGTAAAAGGCGATTTTCCTTCAATCTCTACCTGATAACGCAAGAGCTGTAATTGCTGAAAATGCCTCTGTGCTGTACTTAAAATAAAAAAAAGCGTCCCATGCAATGCTGCATGTCGGTTAAAATGCGCTTCAAAGCCTGATATATCGCCCAATAAAAGAGCATCAATGACTTCATCTTGAGAAAGAACACTTACATCACTTACAACAGCTTTCACATCTTCAAGAGTAATATGAACATTTTCAGCGTAAAGACAAAGCTTCTCTAATTCACCGCGAGACACAAGACGATCCGCCCCTAAACTTTCATGCAACCATCTACGTGCATCCAAAGAAAGAGTCTTCTTAAACTGTCCTAAAACCTCATCAATTAAACTGTCAAGAGAACGCATATCATCAGCAAAACAAGGCAAAGCCATTGCTTTTGACGATGTTTCAACAACATTGCGCAACCCTGTTCCTTTTTTTAAATCTCCTGCCTCAATGAGAATAAAACAAGCTTCTGGTGGCTTCTCAATTAAAAGCTTTAAAGCAGCAAGAAAACCTTTTTGGTTAGCCGCATTAGAGATCCATATCAAACGATCTCCCCCAAAAAGCGATAACGTACGCGCTTCATTTTCCAAACGTGCAGGATCTTTATCAATTTCAGCTGCATCCAAACGAACTGTTGAAAATGGATCTTCTATTGCCACCCGTGTAAGCTTAGCAAAATGTTGTGCACGCTCACAAATCAGTCCACGATCCGTCCCATAAATGAGAACAATAGGAAAAGCACGTGAAAAACGCGTTAGAAATTGATCAACTTCATGTGCTTTTTTCTGAGCCACATTATTAATCCATTAACAGTTCATCATCATCAAGAACTTCCCCGCGAACTTTCTGAAACATGCCAATTAAATCATTGACATCCAAGCCCTTACGCTCTTCATGACAGACATCCAAAATCACTTTTCCACCATGCAACATCAAGGTACGATTGCCATAATCAAGAGCCTGACGCATAGAATGAGTTACCATGATAGTCGTTAATTTTTTCTCTTCAACGATTTTTTCAGTCAATCGCATCACAAAATCAGCCATTCCAGGATCAAGTGCTGAGGTATGTTCATCAAGCAATAAAACATCCGCATGTGCTAATGTTGCCATCACAAGACAAACTGCTTGGCGTTGCCCACCTGATAAACTATCCATAGGATTATGAATATATGCTTCAAGACCAATGCCTAATTGAGCAATTTTTTCTCGAAAAAGTTGCCGTTTTTCATGGTTTAAAGCTGAACGCAAACCACGACGACTTCCTCGAAGAGCAGCAAGAGCCAAATTTTCTTCAATTGTTAAAGAACCACAACTTCCCTCTAAGGAATCTTGAAAAACACAAGCAATCTTTCCCGCACGTTCACTGACTGATTGCCTAGAAACATTTTGTCCATTAATAACGACTCTTCCTGTCGAGGGAAGCGTTGCACCTGCCAAAACACTAAGCAAAGTGGATTTACCAGCACCATTTGAACCAATAACCGTAACAAAACTACCCTGCTCAATTTTGAGGTTAATATCAATTAAAGCCTGTTTTTCCAAAGGCGTTTGCGGTTTAAATGTGACCCCAACATGAAACAACTCAATCACGTTTACGCCTCCTCCAATAACGTGGCACAATAAGAGTTAAAACAACCAACAGCGAAGTAATCAACTGAAGATCTGTCGATGTATCAATGCCAATGCCATTTGCTTCAAATGCAAATTGCACCGCTACACGATAAAGCACAGACCCCACAATACAGCTGATTATAATCCACAAAATATTGCGCGTGCGAAAGAGAGTCTCACCGATAATCACGGCAGCCAACCCAAAAACAATAGTTCCAATTCCACCGGTAATATCAGTTGCGATGGCAGTTTGAATATAAAGAGAACCACCAAGAGCAACACACGCATTAGAAAGCCCCATACCAAAATAAATCAATGCTGATGTATGAACACCTTGCGCCGTCGCCATGCGTGGATTAGCGCCCATTGCACGCATAGCAAGACCAATTTCACTTTCCAAAAAGCGCCAAATCAAAAACGCCATAACTAGCAACACAATACCAACGAAAAGAGGACGCACAAAAATATCGGACAAACCAAACAGATTATAAAAGGGCGTTAACGCCGTATCAGCAAGGGCTAAATTAACATTAGACCCTCCCATAATTCCCATAATACGAAGATTAACCGTATAAAGTGCCGACATTGTTAAAATGGAAGCCAAAAGATTTAAAATGCCAAAACGCAAATTTAACATAGCTGTTAATAAACCAGCCGCCATACCTGCACAAAAAGCGCAAGCCATAGCTGTCCACGCATTGAAACCTAAAAGAATCAAAACACCACAGACACAGGAACCAAGAAGAAACGAGCCATCAACCGTTAAATCAGGAAAATCTAAAACCCGAAATGAAAGATAAACCCCTATAGCAACAAACGCATAAATAAGGCCTAATTCCACAGCGCCAGAAAACGCAAATATATTCATGTAAAGACAATCCCCATGAAAACTTAACGTATTTTTATTGTATCAACACTCTATCAATAAAAGTTATTGAATCACTTTTGTTGCACGATCAATAACTGCCTGCGGAATAACAATCCCTGCTTTTTTAGCTGCTTTCAAATCAATTCGAATGTCATTATTAGCCGCCTGCACAACATCAATATCACCAGGCTTTTCACCCTTTAGAATACGTACAACCAATTTCCCAGCATCAACCCCTACATCATAGAAATTCACACCTTGCGTCATAAAAGGCCCGCGCCCGATAGTATTAGCATCAACAGTAAATACAGGCATATTGGCTTCCTCTGAGACCTTTATTGCACCTTCTAAAACAGATAAAATCGTATTATCAGCAGGAACAAAAATAATATCGACCTTACCGATTAAAGCGCGTGTTGCTGCCTGAACATCTGAAGGTTTTGGTGCCGATGAAGGAATGATTTCAATTCCTGCTTTTTTTGCTACATCCTTTAATACCTTAAGTGTCGAAACAGAATTTGCCTCAGAAGCATTATAAAGGTAACCAATTTTTTTCAAATCTGGTTTTACTTCTTGTAAAAGTCTAACACTTTCTGCAACATCTATACGATCCGAACTCCCTGTCATATTACCGCCAGGTTTGGTAAGCGAAGAAACGATTTTAGCTCCGATAGGATCAGAAATTGCTGCAAAGACGATAGGAATTGTTTTTGTTGCCGCAAGCATCGTTTGTGCTGAAGGCGTGGTAATTGCGACAATAACATCGGGTTTATCACCAACAAATTTACGTGCAATTTGCGTTGCTGTTGAAATATTACCCTGCGCTGATAAAAAGGTAAGGTGAAAATTTTCACCTTGCTTATAACCATTTGCTGCAAGCACATCTTCCACACCTTTACGAACAGCATCCGCAGCAGGATGGACCATAATTTGCGTTATTGCAACTTTAACGTGTTTAACTTGGTCATCGGCCTTTGCAACACTGTTCATCATAAAAACAGCCGCCATAACAATCCAAAATATATTGGCTCTCTTCAACATTATACTCCACCCCTCTCCATGCAAAAATTAAAAAAGGAATGATTTATTACTGAAGAATCTTATAAAATCAATCTTTATTTCATTTTATCGAAACATGGACAAAATAAATCAAACAGAAATGATATTTTTTTGTTGCAATTCGTAAAAGCCTACGCCATACAAGCAAGATATATATCGAATCGGTGAGCGGGTGTAGCTCAGGGGTAGAGCACAACCTTGCCAAGGTTGGGGTCGTGGGTTCGAATCCCATCGCCCGCTCCATTTAATTTTGTATTTATTCGTTCTTGTATGGAGTTATAGTTGTAGCTTGCTGTAGCTTTTGTAGCTTGCCAGCAGGTTTTGTATATTTTGCCACTAGGTTTTGTACCAATTCATTTTTTTTCAAAGAGTTTTAAAGGTGTTCTCAAAGGGTCTTCAAAGACCTTATCTAAAGGGTATTTAAAGCTCCCTTTAACGCATTTTTCTGCTCCTCTTTTTCCAAATCACTAAAGCATGTAAAATCGGATTGAAAGGCAAGGGAAACGATTCCTGTCGGACCATGGCGTTGTTTTGCTATAATAACCTCAGCTTTGCCCTTGGCTTGCTCAATTGCCTCTTGCCATTTGCTATACTCAGAGGTGCCTTCTTTGGGTTCTTCATTTTTGAGATAATATTCTTCACGATAAACGAACAGAACAATGTCGGCATCTTGCTCGATTGAACCAGATTCACGTAAATCGGAGAGTTGTGGACGTTTATCGGTTCGGTTTTCAACTTGACGTGAAAGTTGTGACAGAGCAATGATGGGAATATTGAGTTCTTTTGCAAGTGCTTTTAATCCGGTGGTAATGGCTGTAATTTCTTGAACGCGATTTTCTAATGAACGCTTTGAACCACTTGTCATGAGTTGGATATAGTCGATAATCAAAACATCTAAACCATGTTGTCGTTTCAGACGCCTTGCACGGGCGGCCAATTGTGCAAGGGAGACACCCCCCGTTTGATCAATATAAAGAGGGATTGTTTGTAAAGAGCGCATTGCGTAAATGATGTTGGTAAATTGCTCTTCTGAGATATTACCACGGCGCATATCCGAAGAAGAAACCTTTATTTGTTCGGAAATAATACGAGTTGCAAGCTGTTCAGTTGACATCTCAAGTGAGAAGAAACCAACAATACCCCCTTCATTGGCTTGGCTGTTATCACGCTTACAAGCATTAGCAATATTAAAAGCAATATTGGTAGCAAGTGATGTTTTACCCATCCCAGGGCGTCCAGCTATGATAATCAAATCGGATGGTTGTAGCCCTCCCATTTTTTCATCAAGGGTTTTGATATGGGTAGCTATCCCTGAAAGCTGTGAGGAACGCTTTTTCGCAGCGCTTGCCATGTTAAGTGCTTTTGCAATGGCTGTATCAAAATTTTCAAACCCACCTCCATATTTTCCTTTTTCGGCTAACTCAAATAATTGATTTTCAATCGTTTCAATTTGTTGGGAAGGTGTGAACTCCAGAGGCGCATCAAAAGCTGTATTGGCAACTTCATTGCCAAGATTAATCAAAGACCGGCGGATAAAAAGATCGTAAATGACACGTCCATAATCTTCAGCGTTAATAATAGTGACTGCCTCTGTGGCTAAGCGAACAACATACTGGTATACAGTAATATCTCCAATTTTTTCTTCCATTTGGATATAGGGCTTAATTGTAATGGGGTTTGCAAGATGGCCCTTTTGAATAATTTGTAAGACAATCTCAAAGATCTTTTGATGTAGCGTTTCAAAAAAATGTTCTGCTTTGAGAAAGTCTGAAACGCGATCGAGTGCATTATTATTAATCAGGATTGCTCCAAGTAATGCCTGTTCCGCTTCAATATTATGGGGAAGTTGACGAAAAGAAGAAGCAAAATTATCTCTTGGATTTTCTGTTTTTAGCATGTTCAATGTTCTCATTGCTTTCTTTTCCCTTGTTTGGTGCCTCAAGTGTGATTTTTGTTGTGTATCCGCTTTGTTTTTCATAACGATGTGTGACGGTAGCGGCTTTCCATGGCCCATTGATTTGCCCACGAA
>NZ_JBHIQS010000009.1:0-12112 GCF_042196685.1 Bartonella sp. AC329YNZD
GCCACGGATGCTGCCGATAAAGCTTCTGATGTGATGAAAAACACCCCTGATGCTGCGGGTAAAGCCGCATCTGATGCAGTAAAGAAAGCTACGGATGCTGCCGATAAAGCTTCTGATGTGATGAAAAACACCCCTGATGCTGCGGGTAAAGCCGCATCTGATGCGGTAAAGAAAGCGTCGGATATTGCGGAATACCGAGGAATTATTTTAGAAAATCAACAGGATTTATTTAAAGATTATGATTTAGATAAGCTTTTGCATAAGATACGAGCGGTGCTTGAGCATAACAATTTGAAAAATGTTAACAAGCAGTTTTCTCGGCTTTTTGGTAAAAAAGACTCTTCTGTTTATTCTTGTTCCTTTGAAAATGCCGCTTTAGATGAACAATCTCAGACTGTAAAAAAAGAGATGGTGCAGGATCATAGTACAGGTGATCAGATAGAGGTTGCTTTTGCAGAGGCTAAGGGGAAGCGCCATGATCATGAAAACAGTAACCATTTGAAAAAAAATCATAAAGATGCGAATGAAACAGGAGATCATTTAAAAAAAGCTCATGATGTAAGTGATCATATTGAAGAACAACAGAGTGCAGATGAGGCTCTTTTTTCTTCCAAAGCTTTGTATAAAGAAGGTTATGATTTTATTCGTTCCGCCAACTATGTTGAAGCTGAAAAAACCTTTTGCACTTTTCAAAATCGTTACAAAAAAGATCCTTTGAGTGATGATGCTTTGTTTTGGTTGGCAGAATCTTTGTTGGGGCAAAAACGCTATCATGAAGCCGCACAAGTTTATCTTACGGCATGGTATGCAGATAAAAAGAAGCTTTATACTTCTGAAATTTTGTTAAAATTAGCAAGAAGTATGGTTGCCCTTGAGGTGAATAAAGAGGATTGTACTCATTTTGTGAAAAAATCAAAACGTCAACAAACATTAGCATCTGTTTTTTGTAAACCTGCAAAATAAACAGCGAGGTCGTTTTCGGTGTGCGTTAGACTGGCAAGAAATCTCTTTAAAACATCGGATTTTATTCCATGTCAGAAGTTGATTCTTGCCGTCTCAGGGGGAAGTGATTCTTTGGCTTTGATGTTTTTGGTCAAAGAGCATTTGGAAACTCTCGTATTTCCTCCAGAAATGATTGTTGTCACGGTTGATCATCAATTGCGTAAAGAATCGATGCGTGAGGCAGAAACTGTTGCGAAAATTTGTCGTGTCCATGATATTCAACATATCACTGTGCGATGGGAAGGCGAAAAGCCAAAGACGCATATTGCTTCCAGCGCGCGTGTTGCACGCTACGATCTCTTGGTTAAAGAAGCACAAAAACAAGGCGCATCAGTTATTATGACGGGCCATACACTCAATGATCAGGTTGAAACCTATCAAATGCGGTATCAACGTCTCCAAAAGAACAGAGGTGCTTTATATAGTGAAGCTGTTACCATGCGCGATGAGGTTTATGTCAGTGGTTTTGATGGTATTTTGCGCGGTGAAGCCGAGGGTATACGTGATGAGTTTCATGCCAGAAAAACAAGAAAAAATATTTCCGAAAAAAACGATGGTCCGCTCTACGAGCGTGGTTTATCCTGTATTCCGCGCGAGGCGTTGTTGCATAGAAAAGTGCGTTTGATTCGTCCACTCCTTGGTGTAAAACGCCAAACATTACGGAATTATTTACGCTTACAAGGACAAACATGGATTGATGATCCAACCAATGAAGATCATAATTTTGAACGCGTGCGTGTGCGTCATTCTCTGCGTTCCGAAAAGCTTGTTGATATTGCTAAAAAAATAAATGAAGCCGCATTGCAACGTCGTCAACACGCGCAAAATATTGCCGATTTTATTTTAGATCTGGATATTACTGTTCAATATGGGCGTTGTTTTATCGTAAAGCCTGCGCTATTTTTACAGAAACATTCCAGTTTTCCTTTCGTGGCGGGGCTTTTTGCCGTGCTGATGGGAGGGGGATTTTATTTGCTTCCTCATCAAAAATTAAGCATGCTTGTTCAAAAACTCTGTCTCGATTCTCCAGAAAAGAAGCGTTTTACTTATGCGGGCTCTGTTATTGAATATAACAAGCAGGGAATTTCTTTGTGGCGAGAAGGGCGAAATATAAAAGAGGCTATCGTTGAGCCAGATAAAACTTTTATATGGGATGGGCGCTATCAGATTACAAATCATGGATCCGAGGCTATAAAAGTTGGAGCCGCAAATTTAGAACAGCTGAAATTTTTATTAAAAAATAGCGATTTTGAGCTTGAAAAGCCTCATTTCCCCTCTTTACAATCGCTGGTGATGATCTCAAATGACAAAGGGTGTGATATTCCAGAGTTGATTTCTCAAGCGGTTGTTCATAAAAATGTTATCATCAGGCGGATTATGGCACCTTTCTATTGGCTTTCTTCGCGCGAGGACGCTGCACTGGTGAGTGTTGTGGAACCTTTTTTTAATATTGAAGTGAAAAGATAAAGAAAAATTACTCTAAAAGAGAATAAACAGCTTCTCATCCCTTGGCAAGGGGCTGACAAGGTTATATGTTAAGGGGAAATGTTTGAAATCTAGATTTGATTAAGTGGGCTGAATATGAATTCCAATTACCGCTCTCTCCTCATTTGGGGAGTTATTGCCTTAATTTTGATTGTGTCGTTTTCTTTCTTTAATGGAGATAGTCAGCGTTCTGGTGGTGGAGAGGTTTCTTATTCTGAATTTTTACAAAAAGTTGAGAATAATGAGTTGAAATCTGTGACCATTCAAGGTCAAAAGTTAACAGGACAAACTATTGAACATAGAGCTATTTCAACCTATGCTCCACGAGATCCAGGTTTGATACAAAAATTGGAAAGCAAAAACGTCAATGTTAAAGCTATTCCTGAAAGCTCTGGAAATAGTATTTTCCTCAATCTCCTCTTTTCCTTATTGCCTGTTATTATTATCGTGGGGGCGTGGGTCTTTTTTATGCGGCAAATGCAAAATGGATCACGCGGTGCAATGGGGTTTGGGAAGTCAAAAGCAAGATTGCTTAATGAAGCGCAAGGACGTGTTACTTTTAAAGATGTTGCCGGTGTTGAAGAAGCAAAGCAAGATCTTCAAGAAATTGTTGAATTTTTACGCGAACCACAAAAATTTCAACGTTTAGGAGGCCGTATTCCACGCGGTGTTTTGCTTGTTGGTCCTCCAGGAACCGGTAAAACTTTGCTCGCACGCTCTGTGGCTGGTGAAGCCAATGTGCCATTCTTCACCATTTCAGGGTCTGATTTTGTTGAAATGTTTGTAGGTGTTGGGGCGAGCCGTGTGCGTGATATGTTCGAACAGGCTAAAAAAAATGCCCCTTGTATTATCTTTATCGATGAAATTGATGCTGTTGGGCGCCATCGGGGTGCTGGACTAGGAGGGGGAAACGATGAACGCGAGCAAACCTTAAATCAGTTGCTTGTTGAAATGGATGGGTTTGAGCCCAATGAAAGTATTATTCTTATTGCTGCAACAAACCGTCCCGATGTCCTTGATCCCGCTTTATTGAGACCAGGGCGTTTTGATCGGCAAGTTGTTGTGCCAAACCCTGATGTTTCTGGGCGTGAACAAATCTTGAAAGTGCATGTGCGCAATGTGCCTTTAGCGCCCAACGTTGATCTGAAGATTTTGGCAAGAGGTACACCAGGATTTTCCGGTGCGGATCTGATGAATCTGGTCAATGAAGCTGCTCTTATGGCTGCAAGCCGTAATAAAAGAGTCGTGACAATGCAAGAATTCGAAGATGCGAAAGATAAGGTGATGATGGGGGCTGAGCGTCGTTCAACCGCTATGACACAAGAAGAAAAAGAACTCACTGCCTATCACGAAGCAGGACATGCTATTGTGGCTCTTAATGTGCCAGTTGCTGATCCTGTCCACAAAGCAACAATTGTCCCAAGGGGAAGGGCCTTGGGAATGGTGATGCAATTGCCTGAAGGTGATCGCTATTCCATGAGTTATCGTTGGATGATTTCTCGTCTGGCCATTATGATGGGTGGACGTGTGGCTGAAGAATTGAAATTTGGAAAGGAAAATATCACCTCCGGTGCTTCTTCTGATATTGAACAAGCAACCAAATTAGCGCGCGCAATGATCACACGATGGGGATTTTCTGATCTGCTTGGGAATGTTGCTTATGGAGATAACCAAGATGAAGTCTTTTTGGGTCATTCTGTTGCGCGAACACAAAACGTTTCTGAAGAAACAGCGCGCATGATTGATATGGAAGTGCGTAAGCTTATTGATGATGCCTATAAAAATGCTACAGAAATTTTGAAAACAAAAAGAAAAGAATGGTTTGCTTTGGCACAAGGTTTGTTGGAATATGAGACTTTAACGGGAGCTGAAATTAACGAAGTTATTGCAGGAAAGCCTCCTTCACGCACACAGAAAGATGAGAATGCTGCACCACGGGGATCCTCTGTTCCGAAAACTGGAACAGTGAGGGTAGAGACAGCAGGCGCAGAGGAAAAAGACGCTGAAACAGCGCCTAAAATAGCAACTCATAAGGTAGAGACTGATAAACTAGAAGAGGGTAAGGCAGAGGGAGCTGTAGGGAAGAAAACAGCAAAATCCAGTGATGTTGAACCTAAGGAGCTTCAGTCTAAAAAAGTGCAATCGGATGAGACTGAGAAAAAAGCGCAAAGCACAAAAGGTACCACAAAATCAGTCAACCGCTCTAAAAGTAAAAGCAGTGCAGAAAAAAAGTCAAATACGGTGGGACATGATAAAGGAAAATAGGAGCCTTTTAAGAACGCTTGAGTGACGATGTTTTAGGAAAACTTCTAAATTTTTTGAGAAAGGCGCAAGCTTTGTTTGCGCCTTTCTTGCAATATTTGCAAAAATATGGAAGCAAAAAAATTAAGCAAAGCCGTTGTATGATGACGGCTTTAGCATGCTACAAGGCGAGGTGTACTGTTGCTTTTCTAATGTGGTAGGGGTTGTAAGGTTAGGTGATAGATTTTCTTGCTGATTTGGTAGGGTATGAGGTTTGGTGCTGAGTTTCTTTACGGATTTAGCAAGTGTGTGAGATTATCCGTTGGTTGTGTTAAAGGGATGTGTAGAGCATTTTGAGGAGATAATATTTCTTTTATGTGTGAGGGTGTAACATAATTGTTTGAGAGTGGTTTAGATGTGTAGATGGTGAATAGGGGGCTTGATTGTCTAAATGCATGAAGGTTTAAGATCAATGATCTGATTTTATACGGGGAGAGGAGGACTATTGTACCAAGGGGGCTTTTAGGGGTTTAAAAAAGTCAAAGGGAAAAAGTAGATATTAAAGGAAAGAGGTATGGTACAAAAATATTTTGGTACAGATGGAATTCGGGGGAAAGCCAATTCATTTCCGATGACACCCGATTTTGCTATGAAGGTAGGGATGGCGGTAGGGGTTTTATTCCGCTCACAACATCAATCACGTCGTGTGGTGATTGGAAAGGATACACGATTATCGGGCTATATGTTGGAAAACGCTTTGGTTTCAGGATTGACCGCTGCGGGGATGGAAGCTTTTTTATTGGGTCCAGTGCCAACACCTGCTGTTGCAATGCTTTGCCGCTCTTTGCGCGCGGATCTTGGGGTGATGATTTCTGCTTCTCATAATCCCTTCTATGATAATGGAATTAAACTTTTTGGTCCTGATGGTTTTAAGCTTTCAGATGATATGGAAGCGAAAATTGAACAATTAATCGATACAGATCTTTCAAAATCTTTAGCAAGTTCTGCCGAAATTGGTTATGCAAAACGGGTTGAAGGGGATATTTATCGTTATATTGAATATGCCAAACGAACTCTGCCGCGCGATGTTCGCTTGGATGCTGTGCGTATTGTTGTGGATTGTGCCAATGGGGCGGCTTATAAAGCGGCTCCTCGTGCTTTATGGGAATTGGGGGCTGAGGTTTTTGCTATTCATGATGAGCCAAATGGTACCAATATTAATCAAAAATGTGGGTCAACCGATTTAAGTTCTTTAAAACGAAAAGTGCATGAAGTACGTGCTGATGTGGGTATTGCTCTTGATGGAGATGGAGATCGTGTTCTCATTGTTGATGAAAAAGCACAAACGGTTGATGGAGATCAGTTGATTGCTGTAATTGCTGAAAATTGGCATAAAATGGGACGATTACGGTGCAATGGTGTTGTTACAACAATTATGTCAAATCTTGGACTAGAGCGTTTCTTGAACGGCAAAGGGTTGCACCTTGTAAGGACAAAAGTTGGAGACCGTTATGTTGTCGATGCCATGCGCCAAAAGGGATATAATGTTGGTGGTGAGGCTTCTGGGCATATTGTGCTCAGTGATTTTGGCACAACGGGTGATGGCTTGGTGGCTGCCTTGCAGGTTTTAGCCTGTATGAAAGAAAGCCAAAGTCCTATGAGCCAATTGTGTAAACGGTTTGAACCTGTACCGCAAATTTTAAAAAATTTAACGGTTAAAAATAAAAATGTCCTGAAAAAAAATCCTGTTAAAACGGCTATTGATCAAGCAGAGAAAAAGTTGGGAAAAGAAGCACGCCTCGTTATCCGTGCTTCTGGAACTGAACCGGTTATCCGCCTTATGGCTGAAGGCGATGCACGAGAAGTGTTGGATGCGGTCGTAACAGAGTTGATGGATGTTATTACGCAACATGATGCATACGTGGGTGCTGTGCTTTGAGGAATCTTGAATGCTGTGAGGTAAGTAATCAGGTAATCTTTTGAGAGATAGAAGGGAAGTTTGCTACGGGAATTATTTGTTGGAATATAAGGGGATATTTCTAACGTTGAGTAGACTTCAAGCGGGTGACCTTTGAATAAAGGGGAGGCTTCTTATGATGGTTGAGGGGAAGAAAAAGAATAAAGACTAAAGCTTGGAGGCTTGTGTGTGCTAGAGGAGGGGAGATCTTGAGAGAGGGATGAAAATTCTTGAGTTGTATAGAAGAAAAAGCTGGTGAGAGCAGTCAGTCAAAACGGTTATCCAAGAAAAACGGTTGTTGATGAAGGAGTTTTGGGATTCGTGTAATGGCGAAAATCTATCCTTTATACATTGCATATAAGGGAGGATCAGAGATTAGATAAAAAAGGGTTTGGCGATTTATACTGATAAAGCGATGTCGTTTCGTGATTTTGTCTTTAATGTTGTCTTGGGATGCACTTCATAACTATGGGTTTGATTCATCAAAAGTTCTCCCTAAAGAACAACTTCAGGATAAAAAGCTAGTGAACGAGCTTCAAACAGCTGTTCAATTTTTGCAACAAAGACATATACAAGAGATCAACAACGCATCTGTGCGTACAAAGTCAAAAGATGTGATACGGTCAAGAAATCTAATGCATTAGAAACTTTTTATTGTAGCTCATTTGGGGTCTCATTAAAGAGTAACTAAAGGAGGGTTACTTATAAATATAGCGGTGGATTCAAGAGATATTGTGCGAGCATGTATAGATAAGAATTTAAAAAAAGCCCATGAAATATTAGCCCCTCTAGGGCTTACGGTGTCTTATTTTGTACGGATTGCTTTGACTAAAGTTGTCAATGAAAAGGGATTTGTCGTTTGATATGTATGTTCCTAATGAAACAATATATTGATTTATAATGATAATTTAGCGTTATTCAAGTTGAATTAGCCCCCTAATATCGTAAAATTTTCTCATTTCAAATCTATTCCATGTTGAATCAATCAAAATCATTTGCTTGCACGTCACAAGCGGGGGGGAGTCCATGTGGAAAAAACCGTACAAGAAAGAACTAAAAATGGTTCTTATGAGCCCTCTCTAGTGCCAAGGGCTGTCAACACTCACGAGCTGGCAAAGTGTGTGATGGTGCCAGCATGCGAGACGCTTGAAATTTTTGAGAAAAGTGAAAGAGGAGAAGATGTTTTTTTTGTAAAAGATGTGGAGGATTTATTTCGTCATTTGGATATTTGATACTTCTGATCATTCATTTAAAATTGGCTTTTAATTTACATCATTATAGTTACGGGTATCACGTATTTTTATTGATAATTTACAGGGATTCCGTATATTGAACAATTATGCAAACAATGATCGAAACGACAGCTTATCCTATTATGCCGTAAAACACCGTTGTTTAGAGCGGTGGTATAAGGCATGAAAAGCTTTATATATTGAATGTTTTTAGATATCGTGATCAGTATTTCAGGGCAAGGTTTGTCTGTCGCGCCTATGAAGTGAATCGCGTGAGTGGTCAGTAGCAGGAAGCCGCCGAGAGATGCTGGACTGTTGACAGGCTCGTGGCGGGTAGGAATCTCACTCCTTTGAGGTGTGGGGGAAAGTCAATTAACTTGTGCGAAAGAGGAAGGTATATCACCTGAAGCATTATTTAATATTGTTTTTTTAAATTGCTGCTAATCCAGATGCTGGTGTTTTTATGCAAGGAATGAGGTGAGAGCAAGGAAAGTTAGATTCCCAACAAAGCATAAGGGTAAAAGTGGGGAATATAGGGTTATACCCTTTTTGGGTGGTCAAAATATTCCGGTGTTTCTCTTAGATATTTACAGTAAATTATCTCAAGGAAATTTAATTAAGCTAGTAAGCTAGCTAGTAAGCTAGAAAGAAATGAACTTAAGTGAATTTTAACTGCACTCTTAAACGAATATCGAAAGGAAAAAATAATGGATAAGGCAAATAAAGTAGGATTGCGTATATTACAAGGAGCTTGTGAAGCTCTTTCTTAATGGGGGTTACGACCCTCACGTAAAACAGCACACCATTGTGTGCAGTTTCACGGGTTTGTTTTAAAGAAACATTTCTTAAGGCACTCAGATCCATTTCATGGCGCAGACCATGAATGGTATAACGATAAAGCCATTGAACACCTCTATCTTTACGTTTGTGAAGAAGCAAGCCGGTGCACCATTACACACTTTACCAGCTCATGAGTGTTGCGATAGCCCTTGGCACTAGAGAGGTTTCATAAGAGCCATTTTTAATTCTTTCTTGTACGGTTTTTTCACATGGACTATCCGCTTGTAGTGTGCAAGCAAGTGATTTTGATTGCTTCAAGATACACAGATTTGTAATGAGAGAATTGTACGGTATTCAGGACTCTCATTCAACATACAAAACAGTGAACTATCATTATAAATCAATGTATTGCACGTTTGTGAAGAAGCAAGCCGGTGCACCATTACACACTTTACCAGCTCATGAGTGTTGCGATAGCCCTTGGCACTAGAGAGGGTTCATAAGAACCATTTTTAGTTCTTTCTTGTACGGTTTTTTCCACATGGACTCCCCCCCGCTTGTGACGTGCAAGCAAGTGATTTTGATTGCTTCAAGATAAGCAAGTTTGAAATGAGAGAACTGTACGATATTCAGGGTTCTAATTCAAGTTGAATAACGATAAATTATCTATATAAATCAATACTTTGTTCTTATGCTAAAGGTGAAGTGGATGTCATAAAATTTGGTAGCCATATCCTTGCAAACATTGATGTCAAAAAAATCAGAAAAAATATAGGGTTATAGATATCATTTTCGGCATGTTTTGGTTTTTCTGTAAGGCGCATTCGTGATTGGAAACAGGGACGATATTCTATAGATACTTTTTCTCGTTTGTTACTTTCAATCATTGAAAATGAACCTGAAGCGATCAATTGTGCTCTTAAAAAATCTCTATTGGCATAAGAGGGGGAGGGTATCGTTTTTTTTAAAAAGCATCACGGCGCTTGAAAGGGTCGTAATAAATTTCTGTTACACGAAATTTTCCTTCCAAACGTTTACATTGGATGATGACATCTATCATCGAGATTAATAAGCCGCGGATATCGTCGCGTGCTAAATTACCACCCCCGTCACTTTCTTTGACTAAAAGGGTCATTTGTTCAAAGGCGGCGAGTGCTGTTGAGGCATGGACGGTGGTGATAGAACCTGGGTGACCGGAATTGACATTACGGATATAGTAAAAGGCTGTACCATCACGCAGCTCTTGCAAAAGAATTCTGTCGGGGCGCATACGCAATCCAGATTCAAGCAGTTCTTTTGCTCCAGCTTTTGCTAAGCCTTGATTATCTTTTGAATAAAAGAGCTGCACTTTGTTTGTGTGTGGAACGACAAGCTCGGGCGTGTCTTCTATGGTGAGAATGCGTTCATATTCAGGGATTTTTGCAATTAAAGCTTTGGAGAGGGTTGTTTTACCAGAACCGGTTTTTCCAGAGATTAAGATATTTTGTTGTGTAACAACAGCGCGTTCTAAAAATGTACAAAAGTCTTTGGCGATAAAGAGATCTGTTAGCTCTTTTTCTGTATCAGAGAGTTCACTTGCCCGTTTTGTCATTTGTTCAAGGGGGGTAAAACTGACGTTTCTGGTGACAGAAAATAGCTGGTTTTCGTGTAGACTTTCAAGAGAAAAAGTGCGTGATGAAGGTTTGCGAATTGTCATGCTCATGGTGTTGGGGGCAACGGCAGGGGGCATGACAATTTGTATGCGTTCGTTATTGGGCAGTGTTGCGGAAAGAACGGGATTTTCTACACTAATTTTTTGTGTTGTGTAGGCAGCAACAACTTTCGCAATCCCTTCTAGTTCGCTGTAGGTTAGCTCTTTTAAGATGTGGGTTTGCCAACCATTTGGACCCTCAACAATCACTTCGCCTGGGCGATTGACAACAATCTCAAATAAATTCTCATCATTGAGGAAGTCATCTAAGATTTTTAATTTTGTTAAAACGATAGAGGCTCGTTCTATGTTTTTTGCTGTTGGCATAATATACTCTGAACGTGAGAATTAAAAAAAGGAATAGCCTGGCGTAGAACGCGAGAAAGCGTTTCTCTTTTTTCCTGTGATGGTTAATTTATAAACAGAGGAAAAATCGAGATCTTTTGCTACGAAAATGTTGACCAGTTCGCCTTGAAATTTTTCTAAGGTAGGAGGGATATTGATTTGATTTTCAAGGGCAATACTGGCGGCTTCTTTTCCAGTGTTGTTTGCGCCTTCAAAACCGCCGCCTCCAGAGTTGTTTGAACCTCCTTTATTGGAATTGCCTACTATTTTATTTGTTAAAACTGTTGTGGCACCATCAATAACGGTCAACAAAAGGGAAGAGCCAAAGCGTTCCCACCAATGGGTGTTGATGTTGCCATCAAAACCAGCTCTTCCTAAACTGTCTGTTGCGGGTGAGGCAAGGTCGATGATGACACCGGTTGGAGTTTTTGCTCTTGTCCAGAGAACAAAGAGGCGGGATTGACCTTGTTTTATCCCTCCGCGGTATTCGCCAATCACTTGAGTTCCTTTATCAAGTAAAACAACGCGACCATTGTCGGAGAGGATATCACGGTTAATAATGCAGCTTGCAAAGCCTGGTTGCTCACTGTTTAATGCCGTTTCTAAGATACAGGGAATAGAGGTTCCCATGGCGATGATAAAGTTTCTATTGCCGATGAGTTTTGCTTTTGCTTTTGCTTCTTCTGTTTTGGTAGGCTTTAATAGGGTCGCAAAATTTTGTGTGTCTTGAAGGGCAGAGGAATTTTTCATATTGGCGAGATTTTCAAGGGTATTGAATTTTTCAAAGGGATTGAGAGTCGTGTTGACAATGTCTTTTAATTGAGACCTAGAGCCTTTGGCAAAAGCAAGAACGGGGGCGCGTCTTGCGGCATCAAGTAAGGGATCATCTTTTTTCGGTTCTTGTGCGAGTGGTTGTGGGGGTGGTAAGGTTATTGGCGCTATGTTTGCACGCGGGTCAGAGGGGACGAGCTCTAAAGGGGCGAGGGAATTGTGAAAGCTTTGTTCTTGTTTTTTATGAGCTTTTGCAGTGTCTTTTTGTTCTGTGGGGGTGGATAAGATGTTCCAGAGGACATAGCCGCAGATTCCTATACAGGCTATTGCGACAACTATTTTTTTGCCGGCGGTTTTGGCGCTATTGTTTTTGCCATCTCCAATAGATCCTCGATCTTCGATGATTGATTTATCACTCATGTGTTGTCCCCTTTAATTCCCGCTTATTTAAAGATCTGATGCAATTTTACGTTCAACAGATGGTGAGGTGGTTTCGGTTCCTAGATTAATACCTTTTGGTTGATAGGCTTCATTAAAGACGCATAGGATATTTTTTCCCTGTCTTAGGGTGAAGCGTGCGCTAATGGCATGGTCAGTTACCCTGTTGCC
>NZ_JBHIQS010000009.1:12212-41854 GCF_042196685.1 Bartonella sp. AC329YNZD
TCATGTTTTGTCCCCTTCAATTCCCGCTTATTTAAAGATCTGATGCAATTTTACGTTCAACAGCTGGTGAGGTGGTTCCGGTTCCTGGATTAACGCCTTTGGGTTGATAGGCTTCGTTAAAGACGCATAGGACATTTTTTCCCTGTCTTAGGGTGAAGCGTGCGCTAATGGCATGGATAATCACCATGTTGCCTCTTGTGGTTTTGGGAACCAGCGATTCTGTACCATCATTGTTGACAATGTAAATGGCAGGGATTTCTTGGTTGTCGGGAAATGTAAATGTTGTTGTTTTGCCATTGTCATAAACAGAGGAGGGTTCAAGAGTGATAGAGCCTTGAGCGGTGTAAGCCCAATTGCGTGGTCCATAGGTTTCAGAAGCGTTGAAGATACCATCAATCTGTTGGGATTGTTTTTTTTCTTGTCGCATAAGGGCTGCAAGTCTTCTTTGTTCTGCTTCCTCTTGTGGGTAGCGGAATTTCACAAGGAAATATGTTTCTTGTCCAGAGGAAATTTCTCCATCTTTAATGATGAGTTCAAATTGATAAGAGCGCTTTGAGCCATCAAGCTTTGTGGTGACGACTTGGAGATTGGTAATGGGTTGGACTTCTCGCGCTTTGAGGAAAAGAATATTCCCCGCTGGTGCAACTTCCCATGCAACGCTGTTGCCAATCGCTACATGAGCAATTTCTTCATTGGCAGAAAATTCTATTTGTACGGATGAGCGTATGGAGCCAATAATTTTTGTGACATTATAAGCATCATAATTAATAAAGCGAATGCGGCTATCGCTTGGCGCGCGGGTGGGAAAAACACTGGCATGGCTTATATTCATCAAAGAAAAGGCAACAGCCATGTTGAGAATGAGAAAAAGAAATTTTTTTTTCATGATCAGTTGACCACTTCCGGATCGGTTCTATATTCATTAACAATAAACCCTAGAGGATTTATTAAACGGTTTTGGACAGAGATAGGGGCATTGATATATTCAAAGGTAAGTGTTGAGACCCAGTGTGTGATAAATTCTTTGTTGTTCTCGTTATCACGGACGGTTTTGTAATAGCGTACCTGTGCGACATCATCATTGATAAAGGAGATTGATTTTATTGTTATTGTAACGGCGGCATGTTTATAGAGAATTTGAGGGCTTTGGGGGTTTCTTGCTCCATACCAGCTGGCGAATCTTTGCTGTTCTTCAGAAGAAGAGAGAAGAGAGACGGTTTGGAAATTATGCTGTGTTTCTTCTGTGGTGAAACCTTCACGGCAGCGGACGTATTTTGCGGCGAAGTAGCGTGTGATGGCTTCGTCGACGTTTGTGGGACCTTCTTTTAAGGCTTCTACGACTTCAACAATGCCGGTTGAATTGTCGACGCGAATGACAAAGGGTTCCACGGTTTTAAGGGGCGTGAGGGTGATGACCGCGAGAGAAGACATTATTGCAACAGCAACTGCGATGCCGGCAATGGTAAGGGAGACGCGGGTGGTGCGGCGTGAAGCGAGCATGCGGTCTTGATCAAACGAGCGCGCTTCGGCAATATATTGTTCTACGTCTTTTTCTTTCATGCCTTTTTTCCGCAATCTTTGTAGGATTTTATTTCTTCATCCGTTAATTTTTGTGTGAGCAGCATTTCCAATTTGCCCTCTTTCACGGATGGGGTGGTGTTGTTACTGATGATGATGGGCGTTGGCGTGGGATTTTTCCCTTCCCAATTCCACATTGATCTGTTGAGTGGACGTTTAGAATATCCATCACATTTTGGCAGCGACTTCAGTGTGTTTGGTGAAGACACACAGCCACTGAGAAAGAGAAACGGCAAGATTACCCCAATTTTTTTTAATTCCCGCATTTGAACTTAGACCTTTTTTAATAGTGATGCTAGTTTTTTAACGCCCTTCATTATCGTGTTGGCTGTTGCTTTAGCAGCTTTACCTGTTAGTTGAGCCGTTGTTTTAGCGACTGGTCCTGATCCTGTAAGAGAAGCCCCCCCAGAGGCTAAAGCTGATGCGATATCAGGGAGTCTGAGGAAAAGGTGAATACCACCAAGACCAACAACCAAGAACTGAATTAAAGTAGTGAAGATATTGTCAATACCTCTTGAAAAAACGTTCATTGAAATGTTAACATATAAACCACCAAGCAGCACGACTAACACATATAAAATGATGAAGTTTGCAACTTGCCCTAACCATGCTTCTGTGAATTTTCTGGTTGAGGAAAACATATAGAGGCTTATGAAGAGTGGTCCTATTGATAGGACAAGAAACAAACCCAATTTAGCAAATAATGAAACAACAAAACCGACTAGACAAAAAAAGGCAGCAACTACTAGGCAGATAAAACCAGCAATCCATGTCGCAATAAACATCCCCATTTGAGTCAGACCTGTGTACTGGTTTGCTGCGTCCAAAACCTGTGCTCCAGCTTGGTTCATCATATTGTCCCATACATTTCGATCCACATGTGCTCCTTGTGTGACATTTGAAATGGCATTCGGCAGATCATGGAAAAATATACCACTGACCCACTCATTATAAAGAGCAGCCTTTGTGGCAAGTGAAACAACGATGCCGAGTTTGAAAGTTGTCACTATAAATTCCCATAAGGGCATGGAAGAGCGCCCATAGATGATATTGTAGCCCATAAATATAATGTAGATTGTACAAGACAGTTTAAGCGGAGCACCTAAACCTGACGAAAGATGTGAAATGGTTTTATCCATTGTATCTGTAAGGGGCTTCATCAACATATCATCTATGTCAGTAAATACGCCTTTGGTTATTATTGCCATTTAGATGCTCCGCTATTTATCGTGTATTAATGATTATTTTGTTCTTCTGCCGCGCTCTCTTTTGCTCTTCGTTCTTCTTCAGCGCGTGTTTCCGCTCTTTGTTTTTCGAGAATTTTTTGAGTCTCAGCTCTCATTCTTGCACGATCGGCTTCCATTTTAGCTTTCAATTTTTCCATTGATTTGCGATTTTCTTCGTCAATTTTACGACTTCTTTCTGCTGCTTTTGCTTCATATTCTTTCTGAAGTTCTAAAAATGCTAACCGCATGTTTTCACAATTTTTTGAAGTTCCTGCAAATCCACATTTCGCATCCCATTCTAGGCGTAATTTTTCATCTTTTTTAAATTCTGCTACACTGTGAGTTTTTTCACATCCAGCTGTGATGAGCCCTGTGCAAAGTAGTAATGTCGTTATGAGAACTTTATTCATCAATATTTCCCCTTTTTCCTTTCAGTTTTACAAGGTTTGAGCACAATCTTTAAATTATGCTTGTGTTATCGGTTGTTTTATAACCAGTGATGATAAATCTAGAGCACAGACATAATGTTGCCATAAATCTATTGTATAGTCTGTAAGGTTCTTTAAGTTGAGCAGCTAAAGCGCAATAGATGTTATCCATTGTTTTTGTAATGGGATTCATTAACATATTGTCGATATAAGAAAATACGCCTTTGGTTATTATTGCCATTTAGATGCTCCACTGTTCGTTGTGTATTTTTATAATTTAATCATTATTTTGTTGTTGTTCAGCGCGCTCTTTTGCTTTTTTTTCAGCTTGCCTTTTTTGATATTCAGCTTCTCTTTTTTCAAGATCGGCCATCATTTCAGCTTTCAATTTTTCCATTGATTTGCGATTTTCTTCGTCAATTTTACGGCTTCTTTCCGCTGCTTTTGCTTCATATTCTTTTTCAAGTTCTAAAAATGCTAACCGCATGTTTTCACAATTTTTTGAAGTTCCTGCAAATCCACATTTCGCATCCCACTCTAAGCGTAATTTTTCATCTTTTTTAAATTCTGCGACGCTATGGGTTTTTTCACATCCAGCTGTGATGAGCCCTGTGCAAAGTAGCAATGTTGTTATGAGAACTTTATTCATAGATATTTCCCCTTCTTTCTTTCAGTTTTTGATGTTTGAGCACAATCTTTAAATTCTGCTATGTTCTGTTTTTATAACCAGTGATGATAAATCTAGGGCAGAGACATAATGTTGCCATAAATGTTTTTACTGATTTAGTTATTGCCTTTGTCTTATTCTTTTGTTTTTTGCTTATTTTTATTTCCGTAAAAACGATTATAAAACTCACGAAAGTCTTTTCGCATATTTTCACGTAGTACTATTCGTACGTTTTGGCAGTTTATCGAATCTCCTGCTCCGTCACATCTAGCTGCCCATTCTTGGCGTAATTTTTCATCTTTTCTAAAATCTTCTACGCTATAGGTTTTTTCACATCCAGCTGTGATGAGCCCTGTGCAAAGTAGCAATGTTGTTATGAGAACTTTATTCATGATTAATGACTGTCCTGTTGTTGTTTTGCTTTAGCGCGCTCTTCTGCTTCTCGTTCGGCTTTTTCTTCAGCTTCAGATAATTTACGGAGATTCTCGTCTATTTCTCGCTGTAGTTTTTCAAGATAAGCGCGTCCTTTAGCTTCATTTTCAGCTCTCCGTTTTTCATATTCAGCTGCCCGTTTTCCAGCTTCGGCTTCCCATTTTTCACGTTCAGCTTTTCTTTTAGCTTCTTCTTCTTTTTGCTTTTTTTCCCATTCTTCTCTACGTTTACGGTTTTCTTCTTCAGCCTTTTTCCTGCGTTCTGCCGCAAGTTCGTGATCGGCTACTCTTACATTTTCACAATTTTTTGAAGTTCCTGACCATCCACATCTCACAGCCCATTCTTCAAATAATTTTTTATCTTTTTTAAATTCTTCTACGCTGTAGGTTTTTTCACATCCAGCCGTGATGAGCCCTGTGCAAAGTAGCAATGTTGTTATGATGATCTTGTTCATATTCAAATCCCTCTTTTTCGTTTATTGACCACGCAGTTTTTGGGCTAAAGCTTTGGTTCGTGCTTTAAATTCTTCCATTTCACGTCTTTCTGCCGCTTTTTCTTCTGCTTGTTGAATCATCATGGCGGCTTGCATTTGGAGTATTTTTGCTTGCAGGTCTGCTTGTACCGCTGCTAATTTTGCTTGAATGCCTTGAATTTTACCCGCATCTTCAGTACTTCCAAGTTCGTCAAGGAGCTTGTTAATGTTTTTTTGTGTTTCACTGGCTTCTTCGTAGACATCTTGGCCTTTTGCCGCTTCTCCTACTATGCGCTGTTCGGCTTTTTTCACTTCCTGTGCGTAAAAAGCATCTGCTGCCTCTTTTGATCCAGCGCCCCCTGAGGGCTCTTTGTATAAGAGTTCTTCTTGCCATTTTTGCGTGTTTTTGCTGCCACCACCGCCGCCACCGCTGCCGCCGCCCATCGATTGTTGAAAGTGGTTAAAGTCAGAAGGGAGGGCGCCACTGTTCCCTTGCTTGTTAAACATGTCTTTTAATCCAGAGATGTCAGGCTTGACATTTAAGGATTTAGCGAGATCTTGCAATTGTTTAAGCTGACCTTTCAATTGATTAAGCTGTTCAAGCCCTTGTTTAAAAGATTGAAGATCGAATGTAGCCAATTGTGCAAATGAATTGGTTGTTAAACTAAAAGAAATTGCGCAAAGGGCTGTTGCCAATAAAAGTTTTTTCATTGTTTTGACCTTTCTTGGAAAAGAGGAAGCCATTTTTCTGGAGATTTGCCAACTTCATCTATAATGGTCTCTAAAAGTTCAATGTTCTTGGTGGTGCCACTTAAAATGGCTATTTCATCATCAAAGCCCCGTAAGTTCAGTTCTGCGACAACTGAACTTTGTCCTTGCTTGATGAGAAAACGCCGTGACTCACGGCTTAATTCTGCTTGTATCAGGTTAAATTCTCTGTCCGATAATTTAAAACCTTCTACATAATCCCCATGGTTCCCCTTCTGGTTGGGAAAATAAATCTGTGTTGGACATTGCTCTATAATGGTGTGTGCAATGGTTGAATTAATCGCATCTTTGGGAGATTGTGTTGCAAACAACATCAAACCATTTTGTTTACGAATAGTCTTCAGCCTGTCTTGCGCAAAGGCTTTAAAGGAATCATCCTCTAGCGCTTTCCAAAACTCATCAATGACAATGATAATACGACGCCCATCAATCAAAGACAAAATCCTATGAAAAAGATACATCATCAAGGGTGGACGAATTTCATTATTGTCTAAAAAATCCGTCATGTCATAACCAATAAATTTTGCATCAATGCCAATGTCATCATCAGGATTGTCAAAAACCCACCCTAAAGCATTGCCTTTACACCATCTCTCTAAACGACCCGCTATCCCCTCTCTATGCGTGGTGTCAAAAAACATTTGTAAGGCCGATATTGTCCGTTGTTCTTTGGGTAGTAAGGCAAGTTGGTCAACAGCAGCAGAAATATCTTGTCTTTCTGATTCACTGATCTTTTGATCTTCAGAAGAAACAAGCTTGATAATCCATTGCCGTAAAAAAACTCTATCTGCTGGATTGTTATAA
Source organism: Bartonella sp. AC329YNZD (assembly GCF_042196685.1). Lineage (NCBI taxonomy): Bacteria > Pseudomonadati > Pseudomonadota > Alphaproteobacteria > Hyphomicrobiales > Bartonellaceae > Bartonella > Bartonella sp. AC329YNZD. Next base: position 18,588 of record NZ_JBHIQS010000009.1, read on the forward strand.
TCTAAACCCTTAAGCGGCGCTATGCCCGTTGGTTTACCATTCTTCAAAGGCATATAAGTGCCACCACCAGCCCTCACAAAAAGTTCTGCTCCGCGATCTTTATCAAAAAAGACCATATTGGGATCATGCTTTTGAAGTTGCGCTAAAAGAAAATTAACAATAACCGTTTTCCCAGAACCAGAGGGACCACAAACAAACGTATTGCCTAAATCTCCAAAGTGAAAGTTAAAATAAAATGGTGAACCAGCAGAGGTCTTCATTAGTGCGACCGCTGGTCCCCATACATTGCCATCTATTTTCCCAACCGGAAAGGAATGAAATGGAGAAAGCGCTGCATAATTGCGGCTTGTTATCGCACCAGAACGCGTGCGATAAGCATAATTGCCAGGCAATTGTGCCCACCAAGCCGCCGCTAACCCTAAATCTTCCCGCGCAATGACAGCCCCACCATCTGTAAGACGAGAACGCGCTTTGGCAAGATTATCCGCTAACTCTTGCGGCGTATCAGCAAAAACTGCCAATGATAAATGATGCTCCCCTAAAACAAAACGATTGGATTCAAGATCATCAAGCGCATCATCCAGTTCCATAATTTGTGAACCTGCTCGATCTCCCGCATTGACCATTTGATTCTGTTTGCGCCCCATAATCTGTTTGGCAGCATTTTTGCTCTTGAAAACAAAAGATTGGGTGAAAATAAATTCAAAGGGAAGGGTGAGCAAACCATCCGCCATGCCTACCCTGGTTTTTGCTGGATATTCTTTCCAGCCAAACATGCCCGCAAATCTCTGTCCTGACTCAGTGCGTATTTCTATGATCTCTTTCCCGAAAATAAGACGGTCTGAGTAAACAGTCGAAGCTATCGTTCCCCATGTGAGAGGGATACGTTCACGACGACCTCCCACCAATTGGTGGATAAACTCACTTTGCTGCGAATAAATATTGCCTTCATGTTCATAAAGACTCAATCTTCTTGCACCATAGCGCTCTAAATTTTGAATAAGATCTGTGGTAATATCTTCAAGTTTGCGAACGGACTCTGCATCAACTTCTGTCTTTTCTTGCTTGGCTTTGCCTAAACGTTTGAAAAACTCCACTAATTTATCCGTTTGATCAACGTGTGGATTCCACAAAATCGAAAGATAAAGATCATTGCGATAAAGCTCCTGAGAAACCATCCTCTCGCGATATTTATCATCTAATTGCTTGGCAAATGCTGATCTAAAAGTACCATCCGGATAAATCGTTTCACGCTTTCTGATAATATGGCTATAAAGCGCTATCCGTTCATCCGCAATGTTTTTAAACAGATTGTTGAGCTGTTCGTGAAGCACATTCAGATCAATAATATCCGCTGTCTCAAAGTTAATCCCTTCAAGTTTAATAACGCTCATGAGAGCGCGTGAATCCAGCGCAATGATATGCTTGTTAACATGGCGCACGTAAGGGATAATCGCCTCTGGCTGCTTTTCACGCTTGCGCTCTGTTGTTTTCATTATAATTCCTCATAATTACGAATTAATCGTAATGGAGAAATACTTCCCCCACCCCATAGACTAGAGTTTCTGGCAAAAATACTTGTCTTTTGCCATGTCAGAAGAATACGAAATTTGTTATGGTCATGCTTTAGGATTTCCTTGAATATGAAATGCAGCATCACACCAAAGGTTAGAAGAAAAATATTGCCTGCCATAATGAACAATATCATCGTTCCTATCCCATTTAATCCCATAGCTTCCACCGTCACGCCTGCAATCATGGCAGGGCGTGTGCAAGCAAGAAATAGCGTATCTTCTGTTAGCTTTTCGTGCTCTTTCATGGCTTTGAAAGGCAAAGTTTAACTGGACAACATTGATACGATTTGCGATGCACCCATAACAATGCCGATGCCAACACAAACAAAAAAAGCTTTACGCATTTCAACATAACCAGCAATCCAGGCAAGCCCAATACCAGCAACCGCAATGGTGGCAATTGATGTTGCAATTTTTCCTGTTAAAGCTTTAATTATTTTATCAAGAGCGCCTTCAATTTTTCCGAAGTCACCAGCGGCAAATGCTGGTTCACTCAGTACAATGAAGGCAATAAACAACATCAATGCTGTTGTTAACCATTTCTTTTGTGTATTGGATAAAAGACCTTTTTCTAAGGTTTGTTCACGACTGAACGAATAATTCATGTTTTTCATGAAAATTCCCCCGCTTTATGTTTAAGTTAATCATAAAATTAATAACTAAAATATTAATCGGGAATCATATAAATGAAAAAAATAAATTTTTCTATCTATAAATTAACAATATTTAATCTTTTCTCAGTTAATGAACAATAAAATATAGTAATATTCAAAATGATACTTTTAAAATGTTTTCGATTAGTGCTTAAATATCTTATCTTAACGTCTATTATTATTTTTGCTGTAATCTTTTATTTGAATCAGCATACTGAAAAATTTATGCAATCTTCTTTTTTTAAAGGACCAGAAAAAACAATAGAAACCACTGTTCAAAATCCAAAGTTAAAATTGACCGATTACAAAAACCAACACGATGTAAACCAACAAGATGCGGCTTTGCACCCAGAACCATTCGCATCACAATTTTATGAAGAAAATGTACCAGTCTATTCAGGTGCTATACAGGTAACGAGTGGTGTTACCTTTAAAATGATCACGCTCGTAGATGAGGGATGGAGAAAAAAGATCGTCCGCAATATTCGACTATATGGTGTGGAATCCTGTGAAACACGACAGTTTGCCTTACGCAATGGAATTAAGTGGCCATGTGGTGCTTTCGTCACCGCGTGGCTTGTCTCAAAAACAATTGATAAAAATGTTACGTGTCGCCAAGCACGTGTCATTCAACAGGTTCATTATGCACAATGTTTTGTGGATGGGGTTGATCTTGCACGGTTGGGGCTGACAGAAGGCTTAATGGTTTTGACAAAAGATCAGCATAATTTCCCATCACCCGCAGACTATAAAAACTTACAATCTGCTGCTCAAAAAGCAAAAAGAGGCTTGTGGTCAAGCAAATTTGAAACACCTGAAGATTGGCGAAGAGATCACGGAAGCTATAATCCCATTGACCATTATTGATAAAGCGTCCTCTTAAGCGCTATTTAATTTTAATGAAGACAATATTCTACTGCGAATCTTAACAGGTAAAAGTTGATCACAATCCATATAGATCTTGATGGACAACGCTCGTTATGGAAAATTGTTGGGTTTAAAGCTTGCTTTTTGCGTATAGGTTGTTTACTACAGCGCTATGTGGGAGTGCGTTTCCTCGGCTTATGTCATTTCGTTTTGCTTTTTAAATGAAAAGCTTTTTGTCTCTCAAACTCTTAATAATCGCCCCCCAAAATCATGACATTAGACCCGCATTTAATGAAAGGGAATTACCAAGCTTTTGGAGGGAGAGACAAGGGCACCCTGTAAAAGCACACCATTAGGCGCACGTGCTCTTAACCAATAACCAAAAGGCTTTTCTTGTCCTTCTCACGCAACTTTGAAATCATGATTAAAGAGAAAGCTTATAGGGGGTATAAATAGCACTTTATAGGTATCATAGGTGTTAATCGAAAAAACTAGAAAGAAAATTGCAAACCCTAGTTTTATCGTGTTGAATATTTTTGTATTGCTTTTACCTTGACATGCTTTTTTCAAAGCTACGAGTTGTTTCCAAGAGAGGGAGACACAATGGCAAAAAAATAAAAAACCAACTGCGTTAACAGAAGGGGTTCTAAAATACTTATACGGTGAATTAAATTCTTCGTACTTCCTAATTTAATTTATCCTATTATGCCGTAAATACCGTTGTGTAAAGCGATGATAGAAGGCATGAAAAGCTTTGCATATTAAGTATTTTTAGATATCGTGGTATTTTAGGGTAGGGTTTGTCTGACGCGCTTATGGAGTAACAAGCCGACATCATCACCCGCTTTGCCTGCTCGTGGGTGTTGCGACAGACCTTGGCACTAGAGAGGGTTCATAAGAGCTATGTTTAGTCCTTTCTTATACAAATTTTATCCACACACTCATCCCGCTTGTAACGTGCAAGCGAATAGTTTTGATTGATTCAAGATAAATAGGTTTGAAATGAAAGAATCTTACGATATTCGGGGCTCTCATTCAATATACAAAACAGTTCATTATCATTATAAATCAAAACCTTGCACGCTTATGAAGTAAATCGCATGTGTGATCAGCTGGTCGAACTTGCTCCGTGAGAAACTGGACTGTTGACAGCCCGATGGCTGGTAGGATCCCCCATCCTTTGAGGTGTGGGGAGGAGGTCAATTCCAAAAAACAACAAGTTGCTTCAACTTATTAAATGAGAACTTTTAACGCAAGCTTTGCTTAACGTTGCGATGTTCATGAAACATGGGGTGCAATCTGAAAGGGATTTAATCAAATCTATGGAATTTTTAGCTACAATGAAGGGAATTCTCCCTCATGTTATCGAAAAAACTAAAAAGACTATAAGAAAGAGTGCTTTCTTTTTTATATAAGAAAGCACTCTTGGGGGGGGGATTAAGGGGCAGCTTTACATATTTTAATTTGAAAAGCTGTCCTTTTTATCTTTTTTCCACAGGAAATAAGTTGCAAGTCCGAGAATGGGAACACTCAATTTGGCAAAAGGGAGATGTTGACTGAGAGCTGCAAGGCTGGAAACAGTCGCATCTGTCATCAGTTTGTGGCGTTGTTCTTCTGTCTTTTTTTGTTGGTCATAGCGTTGATAAGCCTTGAGTACACGGCTCATAATAAGACCTAATCCTGCAAGAGAAAGACAAATTAAAAACATGATACTAGCGGCAGCAAGAGGCTTCATAACAGAACATAACGCAATAAAACCGATGGTACATAAAAAAAGCAAAGACATGAAGAATGAAATGCCAATAAACCCATAGAAAATTGCTTGAAGGCGTACTTGCTTGACTGTGCTTTTAAGCCCTCCACCGACAAGATGGTTTAAAAGAGGAGCGATAAACTTGTGCATTGCTTAACGACGCAGTAATTGAGAAAGAATAAAACCAACGCCTGCTGCAAAAAGAACGCTTTTGCCAGGATTTTTGCGAACGCATTGGTTCAGAGTTTGTTCAAGATCACTGATTTTGTCTTTTGCTTGAGACATCATGTCTTCACCACTTTCTTTCGCTGAGTGATATAGTTTTTCTGCTTTGTCTTTGGCGGCGTTGAATTTGTTTGTCCCCAGATCTGTCAGGGTTGAGGTAATCCCTGAAATTTCATTGCGTAATTTTTCTAACTGTCCTTGTAGATCTTTTTCTGAAGCTGTTTTATTGTGCGGCGTTGTTTTATTCATGGCCATGATATTTTTTCCCTCTCTTGATTCATTATATTTGTATTGGTGTGTTCATAGTGATCATTTGCATTGGAGTGAAAATTTTCACTGCTGGGGTAACGCAAAAAGTTTTTTTTGGTTCCTTTCATTTTGTCGAATTTAAAATTGTTTTTGATAAAATAAATCTCGTCTATAAAATATGCTTTGTCCGTAAAGGGGCTCGTCTGTTGAAAACTGTCTTATATGCTTTTGCAGGAATTTAGCACCATTCTTCAGTTTCTCGTGGCGCAGTTTTTTTATAAAAGTTTTTTAAAAAAAGCAATGTATTGATTTATAATGATAATTTAGCGTAATTCATATTGAATTGAGACGCTCAAATAACGTAAAATTCTCTCATTTCAAATCTGTTTATCTTGCATCAATCAAAACCACTCATTTGCACATAACAAGTGGGATGAGTGGTGTGGATCAAATTTGTATAAGAAAGGATTAAATATGGCTCTTATGAACCGTTTTAAGTGCCAAGGTTTGTCGCAAACATCCACGAGCTGGCAAAGTGTGTGATGGTGCCAGCTTGCTCCTTCATAAGCGTAAAGATGGAGGTGCTCAATAGATTTACCGTTATACCATTCACGGGCGTCGTCGCGAAATGGGATTGGGTGCTCTTTGAGAGATGTTTCTTTAAAAGGCGCAGTAAGATTTGTTTTTTTACTTGGGACAGGAAAAATACATGGTGGTTGCGATTTTGCAGCAGAAAAAAATGCCATTTTTATGCTTTTAAAGCAAAGAATATTGCGGCTTTTTGCTCTCTGTGTATTTGGGGGCAACACGCGCTCCCCATGATACTTTTTGTCAGTTTAAGATATTGCGATAGTTCTTTTTTTAAAACATAAGGTATATTTTTATTTTAGGATAGGAGAGGGACTTCAGTGCACGGGTTGTTAGAGATGTGCATATCCTTTTCTTCAAGAGTTTTATGATATTTTTGCTGCTTGTTTCATGGAAGCGAATATTTTGTTGGCTTTAAAAGAGTTGCTGAAATGAGAGAAGCTTTGCGATATGAGAGATTTATTTAACAGGAATGATGATGAATTGTTTTTATAAATTAAAATATTATATGCGATACTTCTTGTAAGTTTATCATTTTGCCTAATTTATGCAATAAATTGATTGGGTAAGATAAACTTGTTGAATTGTTAGAGAAAAATTTCTTTAGAATTAAGAGGGAGCTTGTGGAATAAAACTATACTTGATTTATCAAGTTTTCTTTCTTAAGAGGAATACATAAGTGACGTTAAAAGGGTAGTGGCATTGTGGAACAGTGATGCTATGCGGGGTGACGATCCAGCTCATAAATAAAGATAAGAGCACAAGAATGTGAGATAAAAATGGAATCTGAAACAGTCCCTTTAGATAAAACAGTCCCTTTAGATAATACGTCTGCTGTATTGACAGTGCATGATTTTTCTCCTTTTTCTATGTTTATGGCTGCTGATTGGGTGGTGAAAGCTGTTATCATTATTTTGTTACTTGCTTCTCTTATGTCGTGGACAATTGCTTTTGTGAAAATTATTGAGATCACTTTGGCAAAACGAAGAGTTCGTCATGAACTCCAATTGGTTCTTAACGCTCAGACTCTTACACGTTTGGCAGCGAGTTTGAAAGAAAGCAAAGGTGCAGGCGTGTTTTTTCTCAAAGAAGTCCTTAAAGAGGTGTATCTTTCTACACAACAGGTTCATTTTTCTGCTCCTGAAGGGATAAATGAAAGCTCTGGTGAGAGAACTAGCTCAAAGGAAAGTGCACAAACGATTGAAGATATTCTCTTTTATGAGAAGAGCGGTCAATATGAAAATGTTTCCCGTGATATTAATGCGCGTGATGTTCATGAAGGTTTAAAAGAAAGGGTTCACTCGCTTTTGTCGCGTTGCTTGCTGGCTGCTACACGCCGTGTGGCATGTGGAAGCACCGTTCTTGCAACCATTGGTGCAATTGCTCCCTTTGTTGGTCTCTTTGCAACTGTTTGGGGAATTATGAATTCTTTTATTGGAATTGCTCAGTCTCAAACAACGCGATTGGATGTGGTGGCTCCTGGAATTGCCGAAGCTTTATTTGCAACAGCTATTGGGCTTTTTGTAGCTATTCCCGCCGTTGTTATGTATAATAGCCTTATGCGTGCTTTGAATGGTTATCGTAGTGATTTAGGCGATATCGCGGCTGCTCTTGAAAGGCTCTTGAGCCGTGAACTTGATAGACAAAGACAACAGAAAAGTCTTAAAAAATGAAAGCAAGTTTTAATAATGACTGGGAGTCCGATGAGAGTGGGTTGCAGAGCGAAATCAATGTGACCCCTTTTATTGATGTTGTGTTGGTGTTGCTTATTGTTTTTATGGTTGCAGCACCTTTGGCAACATCTGTCATTCCTGTTCAGCTTCCTTCTATCACTCAAGCGCCTTCAGTAGAGCAACCTGATGAGCCTGTTTATGTTACTTTACAAAAAGATCGTTCTCTTTACATTGGTGATCGTCTTGTAGAACAAGGAGCCTTGAGGGAAGCTTTGTTGGGGGAAACTAAGCAAAATTTAGAGACAAAAATTTTAATTAAAGCGGATAGCGAAATTGATTATGGTTTTGTCGTCGATTTACTCAATCAAATACGCATGGCTGGATATCGCAAAATCGGTCTTGTAGGATTGCAAAATTCTCCTCATCTTTCCTCAAGTGGTGTGGTAAATAATAAAAAAACAGGAGTGACAGACAGTGCTGTAGATGGAGAGGGTGGCCATGGGGTGGATCATATGGATGCTCCAATAACAAGTCCTGCGGTAAACGCTAACATTTCTACGATAGAAACTGTTACTGCCCCATGATAACAAAACTGTACAGCTTCTGTTGAAGGAAACAAAGTATTTTCATCAAAGGTGGAGAGCCGATATAGAGTGAAATTGATTGTGGTTTTGTCGTCGATTTACGCAATCAAATACGCATGGCTGGATATCGTAAAATCGGTCTTGTAGGATTGCAAAATTCTTCTCATCTTTCCTCAAGTGATGCGGTAAATAATAAAAACAGGAGTGATTATTGCTTGTAGATGATTTAGGTTGGTGCCATCATACTCTTTGCATCTTTATCGCCCCTTTAATTTCGATGCAACTTTTTGATTTATAATAATAATTCATTGTTTGTATATTGAGTGAGAGTTGCGATTATCGTAGGATTCTCTTATTCCGAACCTGTTTCATGTTGAATCAATCAAAACCATATCTGTTGCTTTACAAGCGGGGAGAGCCCGTGTGGAGTGAAACTGTATAAGACAAGGACTAAAAATGGCTTTTATGAATTGTCTCAAGTGCCAAGGGCTGTCGCAAATATCCACGAGCTGGCAAATGTAATGATGGTGCCGGTTTGCTTCTTCATAAGTAACAAGTTTCGTACGCTGTGTTCATAAGAAGCATTTTTAATCTTTTCTTTCGTTTTTCCCACTCCATTAGCTGTGCTTGTAATTTGCAACAGATATGGTTTTGATTGATTCAATATAAATAGATTTGGAATGAGAGAAACTTGTCGTATTTGGATTTTTCATTAAAGGTGTAAAAAATAAATTTTCCACTTATGCCATAAAAACATCGTTGTTTAGAGCGGTGATATAAGGCATGAAAAGCTTTAGATATTTAAGTGTTTTTAGATATCGTGATCAAGTATTCAGGGCAGGGTTTGTCTCTCGCGCCTTATGAAGTGAACCGCGTAAATGGTCAGCAGATGAAGCTTGCCAAGAGAGGCTGGACTGTTGATTGTCCGGTGACTGGTAGGAATCTTCCTCCTTTGAGGTGTAGGGAGGAGGTCAATCTGATAAATCACTGTGATGTGGAGATTGTATCCATTATAAGCGGTGTGTGAGCTCGAGTTAATGCCAATGTTTTTGTTATGAGAGCGGATGGAAGCATATCAGGTGATAATAAAGTTTTGTATAATGCAAGGAACAACGGTATGGTGGAGAGAGGCTGTTTGTGTGTGATGAGAGGCCAAACAATGGCGCAGACATTGACTTGAATGACCGGTGAGATGACTGTTTGCGCCAGGCGCATTCCCCGTTTTATGCAAGAAGTTTTCTTGGCTACAATTGATGAGAAGACCTTTGACTTTGCCGCGGTCATTACTGTCAATTGTTTTAGGGGGCATGTGATGCACTGTTTTAAAGTTCAAGTCAGAGCGTGGAGGGATGCGTGGCTTTAAAAGCCCAAGGGGTCAATGAAAGAAGGGATCAATGAAAGATGAGATCTGTTGGAATAAGGGCACGCTCTTCAGGTGTAAGAGTGAGCGTTTCTTCTTTTCCAATGGCGGCGTGTAGATTGCGGCGCGTAGATTAAGGCTAGCAGAACCAGTTGTTGTATAATGAGAAAGTTTCCTTGTCTCAACTGCAAGACGCTGAACGGATAACATCACGGGGTATGAAGGCTGAGAAGAGACAAAAGAGAAGAAAGCATGCTTGTTTAGAAGCGCATTTCATGAAAAAGTCTTGGGAGTAAATAAGAGTCTTGGGAGTAAATATATACTTTCTTGGGCTTTAAAAGCCCAAGGTAATCTAGATGCAGACTGTACGGTGTGTTGCTTTAAGAGAAGTGGTTTTTAAGCTTCTTAAGTGTGCCCCGTTGAACCAAAACCTCCTGTTCCACGGCTTTCCATATGGCTTTGAGGACTGTCTTTTTGTTCTGGTTCAATGGCGCAAACATTGACTTGAATAACCGGTGAGATGACTGTTTGCGCAATGCGCATTCCCCGTTGGATAGAAAAGTCTTCTTGGCCCAAATTGATAAGAAGAACTTTGACTTCACCACGGTAGTCACTATCAATTGTTCCAGGGGTGTTGAGGCATGTGATACCATGCTTTAAGGCTAAGCCAGAGCGTGGACGTATTTGTGCTTCAAACCCAAGGGATAAATGAAAAATGAGACCTGTTGGAATAAGGGCACGCTCTCCAGGTGCAAGAGTGAGCGTTTCTTCTTCTCCAATGGCGGCGCGTAAATCAAGGCCAGCAGAACCAGCTGTCGCATAATGAGGAAGTTCTAAATCTTGTCCATGTGCAAGACGTTCAACGAATAAAGTTACAGGGTGTGAAGGTTGAGAAGAAACAGGATTTTCTTGGTTGTTGAGAGGTGCGTTGGTTTTAGTGTGCGGCATGATCAAGGCATTTCCAAAATATGAGGTCTAGAAGAAAATGATACTTTAACAAAAGATACCCATAAAACAAGTCGATGAAGGTTTGTTTATGGAGGTTGTCCCCAGAGCTTGGTTATCATCTCTTGCTAATCCAGAATACTCTACAGCATTATCCAAAAATACTATCAATAGAATTCCCAAGAATGCTAATATATTGATTAATAATGATAATTCACTATTTTTGTATGTTAAATGAGAGTCCCTAATGGTATAAATTTTTCTCTTTTTTGAAGCAATCAGAACCATGTTGCTTGCGCGTTACACGCCGAGAGAGCCCGTGTGGAGTGAATTTATATGAGATAAGGACTAAAAGTGCTTCTCATGAATCGTCTCAAGGGTCAAAAGCTTTTGTCCGTAATATTCAGGGTTAGCAAAGTGTGTGATGGTGCTGGTATATCTCTTCAACCTATTGCTGGAAAGTTTTGCGTTTTATGGCGTTGTTTGCCTAAAAGAACGCGTGCTTTTGTTGTTGCCTGTAAATCAACATCCAACTCTAAGGCAGCCGTATGTTTGAGACAAAGATTAAGAGTTATATAAATCAATGTGTTGTTACTAAAAGGAACGATACGTTAGAGATCTAAATCATGGGTTGTGGATAAGGTTTCTTAGATACTGCCAATAAGAATACCCGTGGCAAAAACCAAGGCACCTCCAATGATGACCTGTAAAGAAGCGCGCCAAAAGGGAGTTGACATGAATTTGTTCTGAATCCAGACGATGGCGCCTAGTTCGAAAAAAACAATGATAAAAGCAATAATTGTCGCTACATAAAAAGAGTTGATTAAATAGGGAAGCGTATGGCCTAATCCTCCTAATGTGGTCATAATGCCGCTGGCAAGGCCTCTTTTTAATGGCGAACCACGTCCTGATAATTTGCCGTCATCATGGGCTGCTTCTGTGAAACCCATCGAAAGTCCTGCACCAATTGAAGCTGAGAGTCCTATCAAAAAAGTTTGATGCGTGTCTCCCGTGGCAAAAGCTGCGGCAAAAATGGGGGCAAGGGTGGAAACAGAGCCATCCATTAACCCTGCTAGACCTGGTTGAATCCAAGTCAAAAGTGTTTGTCTTTGCGTTTTCGAAGGTTTTTTTATGGTGTGATTTGCCGCTGTTGTTTTTTGGGAGGGATGGCGGCTCTTGCCTTTCACAAGAGAAGTTCGGCCACATAATGAACCGATAGTGTTTGCACGATTATGGCAAGAAAGGCACAAAAGTTGCTTATAATTTTTAAGCTCTTGAAGCCCCATGGCGGTAAAAACCGCGGCTTCCCTAGAGGAATAAGGTTCTAGAGCTTTTGCATATTTTAAATAGAGCGCCGCATGTTGCTCTTTTATTTTGAGTGCGCGAAGCATCATTGTTTGTGCTGAACGAAAGGACAGAGCTTTACGTTGTACAAATGAAAAAAACGATCTCAACATTTTCTGTTCCTCTGCACTTTAGAATAATTCTAAAACATAAGAAAAATAAACCGAAAGTCAATCTAAAAGTTCAAAACTGAAAAATTGCAAAAAGGTTGCAGTAAAAAAATGCTGGGGTGCTATGAAAGTAAAGCTGGCAAATAAATTCAAGTACAGGAAGATTTATTAAGTGGGAGATTTATTAAGTGGGGTCGAGAGGGGGGCGTGAAAGCATTGAGAGAAAATATGCTTTATTATGCTAAAGGGACGTTTTCAATGGAGCATTCTAATGTATTTTGAATATATGGAAATAAGCGGGCACGATCATTCATTTGACGGGTTCAAAAGACGATAATAATCTTTGGAATTTGAAATAATTCTTTAAAAGAGACTTTTTTCAAGGGACAAATGCCTATTTCATGAGGGCGTCCGTGAAGAGTATAAAAGAGTAAAACAGTAAAGCCTTCATACAATAATATACACTAAATAATATAAACTCCATTGAGTCTTTCCATCTTTACGCTGCATAAAAGATATTGATTTATAATGATAATCTAGCGTTATTCATATTGAATTAGCCTCCCGAATAACGTGGGATTCTCTCATTTCAAATCTGTTTATCTTGAATCAATCAAAATCACTTGCTTGCACACTACAAGCGGGGTTGGTGTGTGGGTAAAAACTATAGAAGAAAGAACTAAAAATGGCTCTTATGAACCGTCTTAAGAGCCAAGGGCTGTCACAACATTGGGGGCTGGCAAATAGATAGTGCTGGCTTGTTACTTCATAAAGAGCAAGCCGGCATCATCATACACCTTAGCCCCCAATGTTGCGACAGCTTTTAGCTCGGTTCATTATAGGCATGGCATTTTATTGTACAGTTTTACGCCAATCATCCCGCTTGTGGAGGTGTAAGTCAGTATTCTTATGATATTTACGCGCATTGAGCGTTGTTACAGCTTTTGCATTTAGAGGTGGATTTGATGTAACGAATTATCTTTTGTGCTGTAATTGCAGGAGCAGGTTTAAGGGTGGGAGTGCATAAATGAAAGAGATATTATCATATCAAATTGTTTGATCACGCATAAAAATTGATACTTTATGAAGGGGCATTTATCGCCTTGTAACTGGCTTTATATTTTGCATGAAAGCCCAAAATTCAGTAAGATTCTCTCACTTTAAAACTTCTTATCTTAAATCAATTCAAATCATTTGCTTGTGTATCACAAGGAAGGGTGTGGTTGTGAGGCACTTAAAAAGTGTGGTAAGTTGCAGTGTGAGGGGAGTATAATCTCTGTGTAGTGAAGGAGATTGCTCTTAGCGTTTTGAAAAATATGTTAAGTTGTGCAGAACAAGGCGGGGAATATATGGAAATTGATGAAAGTTTAGAATGGCTTTTACGTTCTCAAAAACTAACAATACTGCAGGCAGCGTTATTGATAGCGGGCTTGATCCACTTATATGTGAATTTACCAACGAACACAGACCTGAAGACAGTGGTATTTACGAAGGAGGGAATCAAGTACCGCTCGCTAAAATTGCTTTGTTCCGAGCTGTTTATAGTGAGATAGTAAGAGAAGCAAAAGAGGGAAAATTAAGGGTAGAAGGGTACTATCATCGTGATTTTTGGGGGGGGGCGTTGGGACGAGAATCCTATTTTTCAAGATTCTTCTGTTGTTTCCTTAGATAATTTAAAAGAATGGCTTTTATTGTGTGGTAAGAGACCTAAAGTTTTTTTTCCCTGAGGATGATTCTCGTGACGTTAAGGATCAAAAATATTATACGTTTCAAGATCCAACGCATCCACGCTATGCCCCAAAGCTTGCTGCTATTGTTGCGGCATGGGAAGCGGTGAGTGAGGCTGAGGGTGGTAAAACTGTTAAAGGAACGCTTGCAAAATGGCTGCAACAGAATGCTGATCAATATGATTTACGCAATAAGAAAAATGGTAAGTTAAAAGAGGATGTTATTGAGCAGCTTGCAAGTATTGCGAATTGGGAACCTACCGGAGGGGCGCCTAAGACACCTGCCAATTAATTTTATCAAAAGAAAAAAATAAAAAGATTACTAAAATTGTGCTGCTTTTTTTGATAATTTTGAAGATAATCTCCTTTTCTGGGAGAAGTTTTTACCTTTCTTCCCCTAGATTATAAGTAGTTGTTTTTTAATGAAAATAATTTTTATAGTGTTCCTCTGACTGTTCAGGCGGGGAAAAATAGACATTTTGGGGCAGTAAAATTTACCCTGTAGTTTTCGTAACTTACCTCTCTATTTTTGTTTGATTTTTTTGGGCACTTTTAAAATCCAAATCAACTGAAATGGATTTAAATATGATAAAAATACTTTCTTTTTTTACAGTGCGTGGAAGTGCAAAAAATTCTCAAGTCAATGCACCGATATTGGAGCAGCCTGTTGCTGATGAGGTGGTGCGTAAATCGTTTAGAATAGGTCTATTATCGCATTGGTTAAAGTTTGAATTTACCCTTGTTATGGAAAAGGTCAAAGCTGAGCGTCATGTGCGCTCTCCATAAAGAAATCTTGCTATCTATAGACCTAGTGAGAGTTTTTCTTAAGAAATTTGCACAATAGTAAAACTAGTTAGCAAAACCTGTTCTTTGGCACAACAAAAAGGATGTCATAAATGATTATCTCATCATAAATATGCTCTAAGAATAACCCTTGCGTGGCGAAAGTCTATGGCGTAGTCGCTATAGATTTTTGCTCCGTGTGTGATGATCAATGCTCTTGTTTATCTCTTGTCAATGCAAGTGCCAATGAAAGTGATGGGTGTAGTTTGACACTAGGCTTTATACTCAGTGGGATTAGATGGTAATTTGTTGTTTCTATGTATAAAATTTAGCATTCAATGCGCGTTTTGTCAAAATAGATTTTGACATTTAAAATTGTAAAAAAGAGCTAAAAAGAGTGAAAATCAGAAAAAAGTGCATTTTCATGCTAAAAATGAGAGAAGGCTTTGAGAGGTCTTTGTCCCCCCTTTGAGAGCCTTTTAAAAACTCTTTGAAAAAAAATTAATTGGTACAAAACCTAGTGTCAAAATATACAAAACTTGATGACAAGCTACAATGGATGTCTATTGTTCCATTGTGATGCTTGGTTGTTCATGTTTAGAAACGACAAGTGTATTAAATGCGATAGGGCTGATAGAAAGGAGAACGTATCCTGTAAAAAATAGGTATGTCTTTAAAATAAAGCTGATAAACGAAATTATTTTTTTTATCTACCTTTTATATGGTGAGAAAAAAGGCTTTAAAAGCGCAAGCATACGCAATTTAGCAGTAAATCCCAAAATAGCTTAACATAGATCGTTTCTCGGAAAAGAGGAAGAAAATCTATCTGCAAAAGCTATGTTAGGTCATGTGACCGGTGAAATAATGTGGTTAGGGCGACAAACAATTATTATTGGTGAAGAGATAGAAATCGATTGGGTGTTGATTTCTGGTTCATTAGAGAATTTTCTTTGTTCTCTCGTAAAATACGATCGTTTGAGGTGTGGTCACTATAAAGCGAAGCTTTTTTCAATCTTGGAAAGATATTCCCATTGCGGTAAATCATATAAAGTTTAAGAAACGCCAGCACGATTTTTTGTGCAATGAAATGATAAGTATGTACAACATCTCGGTAATCTCCATGGGAAACTTTACCGGATCAACAGTACGGATATTGTCTTCTGCTTATCCCCAAATCGCAAATATTTCAAAACAACAACGGTGGAGAATGAATGTGGATATGTTTTAGGGAAGGTTGCAAAAAATGGCTAAAAAGTTCTCAAAAAAAATACCAAAAATGACGAAAGGAGCGGTTTCCCACTCCTTCGTTCCTATCTCCCCTTGCGGGGAAGCGGCCACCATTACTGATGCCGTGTATGGCGGTATATATACGCTTATTTTTTTCAAAAGTCAATAGTGTAAATGCGGTAAATATTTGAGCATTAGAGCTACAACTTTATGAAAATCTTCGCAGGATAATCTTGGAACGGTACGTGAGCAACTTAAACGACTTACAGAAACTGTTGTGACATAATTGCAGATAATCCATGCTTTTTTATTCTCTATGGGAGATTGTATTGGATACGCAGCGGGATTATTGGGTTGTGATTTCGTTGAAAAAGGCAAAACTGTCACATTTCCATATAATTTTGCATTCTTAGAAAGCACTAAAACAGGCCGCTTTTTCCAAAATTCAGGGAGTATTGAATCATGAGGAAAATCGCACCAAAAAACTTGCCTGATGCGTGGTGCCGATTTGATTCGTGGTTTTATATGAGGTGGTTTTTCGTAAGGAGCATTTAAATCCCTTTCTTTTATATGCTCACGCCATGCATTATGATCATGTTCCATCATAACACATGGTTCTTCAAGTTTGGTTATATCTAAGGAAATAGGTGATAGGGTAGAAGGCGCTGTGTTCTTATCTTCAGCCATAGCAGACCATTTATATTTATTGGTCCCCTCACTTATTATTTTACGGCTTTTCTATCACGAGTTTTTATCAAAATGTTGCCCATAAGTACAGAGAGGTGAAACCATAAAATGGATGTCTCTGCTTATTTTTGTCTTTTGAGTACAACGCTAGAGGAGGGATGTTGGTGACTCGTTGGTGTTGGTGGGTTGGTTTGGGTGGGGATTGGTGACTGGAGGGTTGTTGGTTAGGGGGGAGAAGTGATTGGAGAGAACGAGTGCACGCGGTTTCGTTTCTATTTTATGGTTAGAGTTTTTTATAGACTGAAAGAATTCCTTTTGAAGCGATATAGAGGCTTATAAGGGAGAAAAATAGGCTTGAGACGACATTCCAACCGGCAAATGAGAGAAAAAGAAAGCGTACGGATGCTTCAGAACAAGAAGGAGGATGAATGTTGTTTAATTGGTTAAGAAGCTGGTTAACGTTTGAGGTTTTTCTGACTGCGCTTAAACCACAGCTGAGGGGAGCTTCCCAAAAGCCATATTCAACACCCGCATGATAAACGGCTAAAACAAGGCTGATGCACATTAAGACAAAAACACACAAAAATAAAAGTTGTATCCAAGCCGTTGTGCGAAAAAAACATGCCCCAAAACCTGCTAAGAGCAAAAATGGTATGGCACCATAATAGGGAAAACGCTCTATGAGACATAAATCGCAAGGAAGATAGCCGCCAAGATATTCAAAACTAAGGGCGAGACCTATTATGGTGGACAAGCAAAGAGTGAGAAAAAAAGCCCAGAAACATTGTTCTTTTCTGCTGGGTTCAACATGAAGGTGCTTGTGTAAAAGTGGGTGAGAAGACAAAACGCATGCCATTGAGTCTATTCCTTATAAAATCTGCTTGTTTAAAAAAGCGATGAAAACCCCATAAATTAAAAGGAGACTAACAAAACCAATGAGAATAATCCATTTGAAATGCTGTGCTAAAAAATTCATTGCTTTTTGTCCAAAATGTTTCATAAGCCACGCGAGAAGATAAAATCGAGCGCCTCTGGAAAAAATACAAATAAGAATGAAAAATTCAAGACGCACACTCATAACACCAGCCAAAATTGTGACAATCTTGATGGGGGGAAGATGTAAAAAACCTGATGTTATCAGTAAAATGATGAGAAATTGTAGGGTTGCGTTGTTTTTTAGAGATTCAAAACTTTCAACTTTACCGTAAAATTCTAAAATAGGTTTGGCAAGGGTGTCATAGGCAAAATGTCCTATAAACCAACCGGCAATTCCTCCTAAAACAGAACAGATCGTCGCAAGAAAAGCATAGCGATAAACCCGCTTGGGATGGATAAGCAGCATCGGAATATATAAAACATCTATGGGAATTGGAAAAACAGAACTTTCAATAAAAGCAATGAAACCAAGCCAGTGTGGTGCTGTACGCCGATTTGCTAAAGAAATCGTCCAAAGCTTTAATTTGTTTAATATCATGTGTTTTTTATAAAATTAAGAGGTAAAGACTTTACAAATGAGGTTTCTATAAATCCGGTAGAGACAATATTTCATAAAACAAATAAAAAATGATATGAATTCTAAAAAATGAGAAGTCTTCTGTTGACGAATCTGTTCTTCTTCATATAGTGCAAAAGGGTAATCGACAAGTCTGTCTTTTATAGTAATGTGCGGGTGTGGTGGAACTGGTAGACGCGCCAGACTCAAAATCTGGTTCCGAAAGGAGTGTCGGTTCGAGTCCGACCACCCGCACCACTTATAGATTTTCTACACTATCACTTGATATCGTTGTTTATCTTATTTTATTTAAGTTGTCTTTTATGGACGACCTTGATATCTGATGAATCTGTCACAAGCGTAATTCAAAAGGTGGTTTAAAAAGTGATTAGGAAAACAAGAATACGTAATAGATTTGCTGCTTTCTCTGTAAAAAAATTTGCCTAAAGGTAAATATGCGGATGGAGCTGGACTGTGTGGCTTATCTCGACCGCATGAATACTTTCCTTTATCTGTTATGACATTTGAAATTGTATGAGAGTAACCTCATCTTTGGATTTGTTTTTTTTCGCTCTAAAGGATGAAAATTCTAAAACCTACGTTTGTTTTTAAATGATATAGCTCTTTTCAGTGGGGCACATCTGCTGGACGTTGCAGGTGTAGAGACTCTATGGTACTTATATCATCAAATGACGGTATTCTATTATGCTGTAAAACAGCGTTGTTGAGAGCATTGATATAAGGCATGAAAATTTTTCCATATTGTAAGTGTTTTTAAATATCGTGATCCGTATTCAGGGCAGGGCTTGTTTGTTGCACTTATGAAGTGGACCGCATGAGGGGTCAGCAGGTGGAACCTACCCGTGAGAAGCTGGATTGTTGACAGACCAGTGGCTGGTAGGAATCTTCCTCCTTTGAGGTGTGGGGAAGAGGGTAAGATGTAAAACGATAAGGTTATTTTTAAAATAATTATATATGAATCTGCTTGGTGCTATCGATGAGTGAGAACTTTTAATAGAACTACAGCTTATGGGAAAATGGAATAGAGCTGTTTGTTCTTGAAGGATGCTTTGCTGGTTGCTGTTGTCATTTCTATGATTGTTTACAATGATGTTTGTGTTATTCTTTTGATGCGCTGCATAAAGACACTTCATTTGAAGTATTATAATACAACCTCCTTAAAACGTTAAAGCGTTTTTTTAAGAGGCGTTGGATATTTCGGGAAAGGGTTTGCTCATAGCGCTTGATGCATGTTCATCACATGAATAGCAAGCCAAGAGAAACTAGACTCTATTAAGAATACGATCTGTTTACAGATTGGTGTGGGTTTTGGATTTTTTATCCTTTGAAGAGGGAGGCAAGTGAATTCTCATGACCCTATATAAAGTGAATCCTATAAGCAGAAAGTTGATGAATTTACACCGAAAAAATCGGATTATTTATAGGTTAGTGAGGGAAGCTTTCAGATGTGAAGAGGAGATTAGGTCCCTTATTTGTGCTATTCAAAGGACTGTCATCTTTTTTTTACTGAGTGGTTGTCTTTGACAACAGAGTTTTTTCTTACAAGAGTGTACAAATTGCAAAGTGTGAAGATATAAGTGGAAAGCGGATTGGATAAAATCTCCAAGGATAGATTTGTTATCTTGTTTGGTTATCTTATGAAGTCAAGTGCGAGAAGTGGTTAGGGACGTTACTTTTCAGAAAAAACTGGATTGTTTATGGATTAATGAGGGAAGCTTTCTTTTAGATGTGAAGAGGAAGTTGAAAAATTAACTGATGATTTTCTATTTTATGCTGTTGTCATGTTATCATCATATGAAGTTGTCATTGAAGCGCGGTATCCGTATTTATTTTAAAGAAATATCTCTTAATAAGTGCTCTTATTAATTTTACGATGGCACCCAATCGTATGATGTCAAAATGCTTGTGAAGTGTATAAAAGCTTTATGAATAAGCAAACCGGCGCTATTACACAATTTGCTAATTCTCAATGTTGCTAAAGCCCTTGGTATTTGATAAAATTCATAAGAAGCATTTTTGGTCCTTGTCTTATACAATTTACCCACATTCCAGCCCCGCTTGTGACGTACAAGCGAATGGTTTTTATTGATTCAACATGAACAGATTTGAAATGAGAGAATCTTATGTTATTCGGAACTCTCATTCAAACTGAATAAAACTAAATTATCTTTATAAGTCAATATGTTGTAGTTATTATATTCCAAACGTATACCATGAAATGATCAAAGGATAGGACCTTGCTTTAAGAAAAGCTGGATTGTTTCGTAACCATTTGTTTAAAGTTTAGCACTGGTTTCGAGAATCTTCGTCTTTCTAAGGGAAAGGGAGCTATAAAAAAACCCTGTTTTTAACAGGGTTTTTTAACAGTTCAATTTTTACAAGATATTAGAATTTATAAGCAATGCCGAGGCGAAAATCATGCGTTTTTGAGGCGATTTTAAGTTTATCGTCGGCAAATTTCTGTTTAAAAAAATCTGAATAGCGATATTCTGTACGCATGACGATGTTATCTGTCATTGCAAGATCAAAACCACCACCAATAGTGTAACCAACCATGATTTTTGTCTCATCTAATACATTGCCAGAAGCAAATACTGTCGAATCTTCTTGCGATTTTGTTAACAGTGACATGATATATTGCATCTGTGTGTAGGCGATACCCCCTGCAATATAAGGCATAAGACGATGGGAAGCAAAACCAATACGCGCGCGTGCGGCGCCAGCCCATTTTTCTTTCAACGTTACACTGCTTACAACAATGTCACCATAGTTGGGTATCGTTTCATCTTGGGCTGCAGGTTTTATAATAGGAATCCCAGCCTCTTTAAAAGCTGCGTTAATTGTGTCTAATTCATCTAGAATTTTCTTTCCATTGTCTGTTTGGGTGTTTTTTCTCCCAGACCAGACCATGTCCGTATCAAAACTGAAAATAAGGTTATCTCCCAGATCAATATTAGCGCCTGCATACAAACCTGCTCTCAATCCTGATGGTTTGGGAGATAAGCCTCTATCAACCCAAGCCCATTTCCCCTCTCTGGCTTCTTGTGCGTAATTTAGAGTGTTTTGACTGGAAAAATATCCAGTTTGTCCTCCAAAATAAAAACCAGACCAAGAAAAAGGCGCAGAGACAGTAACCGGTGAGATACGTGGCGATAAAATGTTTGGCGATGAAACATTCAGTTGTGGTTGCTTAAAGATTACTGTATCTGCTGCTTGCGCTGTTGAAGCAGTAATGAAAGTGAAAATAGATAGTGTAATTAAACATTTTGTGTTCATAAAACGTCCCCAATTTATTTTAAATACATAATATATTGTATATGAATTGGTTAAAAAAATCTATAGTTAATATCATTATGAAAAAATAAAATCCTCTAAAAATTTATGCTTACGTAACTTTGAAAGTTTTTTTAACTTGTTTTTCATGCGGTTTTCATTATGGAAACGTTGATTTGCAAGCTTTTTAATATAGTCCTTCACTGTACTCTGTGTTTAGAAAACATTATGCTATAAGAAAATAAGCTTTTAGTTTATTAAAAAACCATTATCTTATATATAAAATACTTTTTATTATTTATTCTATAGATGCAATATTCATTATGGGTGATATCAAATTGATATTTAAAAATGCATGTTAGCACTGTTATATTCTTTGCCAGTTTCCAATATTGCGATAGCTCTTGGTGTTTGAGAAATGCGTGACGTTATTTTTTTCAATCGTTTTTTATTTATATGACGCTCTCGCTTATGATGCTCAAGTGAATAATTTTGGCGAATAATTTTGATTGATTCAATACAATAGGAAGAACAAGTAAGGGGCAATACCAAGAATAAAAAGGGGAGAAATGCGAGAATCTCAAGTTTCATGAAGTTTCTTATGCACCATGTAAAACGATAAATTATCTTCCTTCTTGTTCGCTTAAGTCAGAATGTAGATCAGAGCCTAAAACCGAATGTCATTGGCAATTTTAAAGAGATTAGCGTACATCCATTCAGACTTTTGTGGAAATGCGAGGGCTCCCATGAGGCGTGAGGGATTCCATGAGGAGCAGGGTGCTTTAAATTTATTGCGAGTAGTCTTAAAGGAGACCTCCGAGAGTAGGCGGATTGTTTCGGCAAAGGCAATGTCGAAACCGTTTGGTGCATTAAGTACTGTTCAAAGAGCTGTTCTTCTTTTGGCAATATCCTGATTTATCAATGATAATTTAGTGCTCTTCAACGTGAATGAAACCCTTAAACACCCTAGGGTTTTCTCGTTTCAAGTTTGTTGCTTGTTGGATCAAACAAAATCATGTTTTTTTGTGCGTTACAAGCGGGGAGAGCCTTGTGTGGAGTGAAACTGTATAAAAGACAAATGCTCCTCATGCATTGTTCCAAGTGTCAAGGGGCGTCACGCAATAAGGGATTTCACGCAATCGTGGGCAAGAGTCGCAAACGGCGATGAGAGTCTAATGAGACCCTAAAATGAATGTTGTGGAGTCATCATAATCGGGGTGTTTGCCTCCCGATTTTTTAACAGAGAGGCTTAAGAAGTTTTCATCTTCTTTATAGGGGGCTTTGGGGGAGAATGGACTGATTTATAAGTGGATAATTGAGTGCTCTTCAACGTGAATGAAACCCTTAAACACCCTAGGGTTTTCTCGTTTCAAGTTTGTTGCTTGTTGGATCAAACAAAATCATGTTTTTTTGTGCGTTACAAGCGGGGAGAGCCCTGTGTGGAGTGAAACTGTATAAGACAAGGACAAAATCCCCTCATGACTCCAATACTAAGGGATGTCACGCAATCGTGGACGTTGGTAGAAGTTGTGTTGATGGTGCTGGTTTGCTCTAAGCGTAAAGATGGGGGCGTTCAATGGTGTTTAGGTTATATCATTTACGGACACTGTTGCGAAATGGGTTTGAGAACATAGAGATATGTTTCTTTAAAAAACGTGTAAATTAGCTACGCAAGTATATTTGATTTGGGGTGTTCTATTTTACATGAAGGACGTGATTCCATTAAAGAACGTGAAAAATAAAAGCGTGAGGCAATGCATTCTCTCTATTCGTTAAAAGATATTGCTCTTGACGTTTTTGAAAGTTGTAAGGCTAAATTAAAGGATGCAAAGCTGGAGATTGATTTTACTTTACGGCTTTATATTCTCTGTAAATGAGGCTGTATTTCCATTATAGAGACGATCCAAACAGGGATATGCAATACACTCATCCTCTTTGGTATATAAGCTGCAACAGCAGAGAAAGCCCTCAAACCACTTTAATCTTTGTTTCAAAGCTGCATTAAAGGATGCAAGATTGGAGATTGGTTTTACTTTACGGCTTTATATTCTCTGCAAATGAGGCTGTATTTCCATTATAGAGACGATCCAAACAGGGATATGCAATACACTCATCCTCTTTGGTATATAAGC
>NZ_JBHIQS010000009.1:41954-62919 GCF_042196685.1 Bartonella sp. AC329YNZD
TGCAACAGCAGAGAAAGCCTTCAAACCACTTTAATCTTGCTGCTGCAGTAAGTTTGGATGTTGATTGACAAGCAATAACAAAAGCATGTGCCCTCTTTATTGGGGCGCAATCATTTTTTTGGGATCAACCAGCCGATCATAGTCATCGCCAGAAACCCCGGCTTTTAGTGCTTCTGTGCGCAAAGTTGTATCATTTTTATGCGCTGCTTTGGCAATCTCAGCAGCTTTTTCATAGCCAATTTCTGGTGCAAGAGCTGTGACTAACATGAGAGAGCGCTCCATGAGAGAGTGAATATGAATGCGATTGGCCCGTAGTCCTTGAATGCAATGCAGATCAAAAGAGCGCATGCAATCACCAAGAAGTGTAATCGATTGTAAAACGTTATAGCCAATGACAGGTTTATAGACGTTGAGTTCAAAATGTCCTTGGCTGGCGGCAAATGTTACGCTGGTATGGTTCCCGAAGACCTGGCAAGAAACCATTGTCATGGCTTCACACTGAGTGGGGTTGACTTTGCCGGGCATAATAGAAGAGCCAGGTTCATTTTCAGGCAAGTTTAGTTCGCCTAAGCCAGAACGTGGACCAGAGCCTAAAAAACGAATGTCATTGGCAATTTTAAAGAGATCTGCGGCTAATGCATTCAGGCTTCCATGGAAATGGGCAAGCGCCCCATGATGGGCGAGAGCTTCAAACTTATTGCGTGCTGTCTTAAAGGAGATCCCTGTGAGGGAGCTAATTGTTTCAGCAAAGGCGACGTCGAAACCTTTCGGGGCATTGAGCCCTGTTCCGACAGCCGTCCCTCCTTGGGCGAGCATTTGAACATCGGTAAGGGCGGTTTCAATACGCTGAAGATTGGCTTCTAGTGCTACGCGATAGCCTGAAAATTCTTGTGCAAGTGTTAAGGGGGTTGCATCTTGCGTATGGGTTCGTCCGATTTTGATGATATCGGCAAATTCTTCTTCTTTTTTTCTTAAAGTGGTAATGAGAGCTTCAAGAATGGGAAAAAGATGTTGGCGCGTTTGCAGCGTGGTGGCAATGTGAAGCGCTGTGGGAAAGGAATCATTCGATGATTGACTCATATTGACATGGTCATTGGGATGAACAGGCTTTTTGCTTCCCAGTTTGCCACCCAAAAGCATGCTGGCATGGTTGGCGATAACTTCGTTAACATTCATATTGCTTTGTGTCCCTGAGCCTGTTTGCCAAACAGAAAGAGGAAAATGCGTGTCGAATGCGCCAGAGAGAACTTCATCTGCGGCAGTGACAATGGCTTTTCCAATCTTTGGGGAAAGTTTGCCTTTGTCCATATTTACAAGTGCAGCGGCTTTTTTTACAAGGCTTAAGGCGTAAATAATGGTAAGAGGCTGCTTTTCACTGCCAATATTAAAATTATGCAGAGAACGTTCAGTTTGTGCGCCCCAATAACGATCTTGACGTACCGAAATCGTTCCAAAGCTATCCGTTTCCTGACGTGTTTCAACCATGATAAGATCCTTTTTTGTTCACGGGTTCTTAAAGGAGCTAAATAACGCGAAAGTGGAATAAGAGGCAAGACTTTGAATCTGCTTTAGAGAAATTTTTTATGACTATTTTTTTATGGTTATTCTTGACATTGAGAAATACCGATTTTATATTTCAGATAGTGTTAGCACTCACATGAAGAGAGTGCTAGCAAGAATTTTAAGATTAATCCAATTATGTTCAGTTTTAAGGATTTAAAACATGGCTAATATACAATTCCGCCCACTTCACGACCGTGTCGTTGTCCGTCGGGTTGAATCTGAAAATAAAACGGCTGGTGGGATCATCATCCCTGATACAGCGAAAGAAAAACCCCAAGAAGGCGAAGTGATTGCTGTTGGCAATGGCGCTCTGGATGATAACGGAAAGCGTGTGCCTTTGGAAGTAAAAACAGGAGACCGTATTTTATTTGGAAAATGGTCTGGAACTGAAGTCAAGATTAATGGGGAAGACCTCTTAATCATGAAAGAATCTGACATTATGGGAATTATGGGCTAATTGAAGCACCTAATTTTTCATTGTGTACTATTTTGAAAAAAACTCCAAGGAGAAATTAAATGGCTGCTAAAGAAGTCAAATTTGGCCGTGATGCGCGTGAGCGTTTGTTGCGCGGTGTCGACATTCTTGCTAATGCTGTGAAGGTGACACTCGGCCCTAAAGGTCGCAATGTGGTGATTGATAAATCATTCGGTGCGCCTCGCATCACAAAAGATGGTGTATCCGTTGCAAAAGAAATCGAACTGGAAGATAAGTTCGAGAATATGGGTGCACAAATGTTGCGCGAAGTTGCTTCTAAAACCAATGATGTTGCGGGTGATGGAACAACAACAGCAACTGTTTTGGGACAAGCTATTGTGCAAGAAGGTGTTAAAGCTGTTGCTGCCGGCATGAACCCAATGGATTTGAAGCGTGGAATTGATGCTGCTGTTGAAGAAGTGGTGGCAAACCTCTTCAAAAAAGCTAAAAAAATCCAAACGTCAGCAGAAATTGCACAAGTGGGAACAATTTCCGCTAATGGTGCTGCTGAAATCGGTAAAATGATCGCTGATGCTATGGAAAAAGTTGGCAATGAAGGCGTCATTACCGTGGAAGAAGCTAAAACCGCTGAAACGGAATTAGAAGTCGTGGAAGGAATGCAATTTGACCGTGGGTATCTTTCCCCTTATTTTGTCACAAATGCTGAGAAAATGGTCGCTGATCTCGATGATCCTTACATTCTCATTCACGAAAAGAAATTGTCTAATTTGCAATCTCTTCTTCCTGTGCTTGAAGCTGTTGTTCAGTCTGGAAAACCCCTTCTTATCATTGCTGAAGATGTGGAAGGTGAAGCTTTGGCAACGCTCGTGGTCAACAAGCTGCGTGGTGGTTTGAAAATTGCTGCTGTAAAAGCACCTGGATTTGGTGACCGTCGTAAAGCAATGCTTGAAGATATCGCAATCTTGACATCCGGACAGGTTATTTCTGAAGATGTGGGCATTAAACTTGAAAATGTCACTTTGGATATGCTTGGACGTGCAAAGAAAGTGAATATTTCTAAGGAAAATACCACTATTATTGATGGTGCTGGACAAAAGAGCGAAATTACTGCTCGCGTTAATCAAATCAAGGCTCAGATCGAAGAAACAACTTCTGACTATGATCGCGAAAAATTGCAAGAAAGACTTGCTAAACTCGCTGGTGGTGTTGCTGTTATCCGTGTGGGTGGTGCAACAGAAGTTGAAGTGAAAGAAAAGAAAGACCGTGTTGATGATGCTTTGAATGCAACACGTGCTGCTGTTGAAGAAGGTATTGTTGCTGGTGGTGGTACCGCATTGTTGCGTGCAGCAAGTGCGTTGACCATTAAGGGAAGTAATCCTGACCAAGAAGCAGGTATTAATATTGTTCGTCGTGCACTACAGGCACCAGCGCGCCAAATCGCAACCAATGCCGGTGAAGAAGCCGCTATTATTGTGGGCAAAGTGCTGGAAAACAATGCGGATACTTATGGTTACAATACCGCAACCGGTGAATTTGGTGATTTGATTGCTTTGGGAATTGTTGATCCTGTGAAAGTTGTGCGTTCTGCTCTTCAGAATGCGGCTTCAATTGCTAGCCTTCTTATCACAACAGAAGCAATGGTTGCTGAAGTTCCAAAGAAAGATACTCCAATGCCTCCAATGCCGGGTGGCGGAATGGGTGGAATGGGCGGAATGGATTTCTAAGCCCTTTTATAGAAGTTATAAAGAAAC
The DNA here is from genome assembly GCF_042196685.1 of Bartonella sp. AC329YNZD. Classification (NCBI taxonomy): domain Bacteria; kingdom Pseudomonadati; phylum Pseudomonadota; class Alphaproteobacteria; order Hyphomicrobiales; family Bartonellaceae; genus Bartonella; species Bartonella sp. AC329YNZD. The sequence continues at coordinate 45,705 of NZ_JBHIQS010000009.1, forward strand.
GGGCCTTCTGGCCCGTTTTTTATATATTTCATATGAGTTTTTGCTTTTTTGACAGTTTCTTTATCTTAGAGGATTATTCTCTTTTCCACGGTTTGATTTATCGTGTGTCTGAATAGATTTCACGCTTGGTTCTTGGCTCTTTTCTCGCATTTATGAAATATTTTTATCGTGGAGGGATTGGCTTTGAAGATATTTTGCGGATAAAAATACAATGCTTTGATTGATAATAACTTTCTTCTCATACGGTTTTCTTTTTTCATTTCAAGCTTACGCATTTACCATTAAAAAATTCTGTGTTTGTGCTTCATAAGGGGGAGGTTACTATGGTTTTTATCAACCAGCGTAATCATTTAAGAGTCAGTCCCCATGGAGCGTTGGAAAGAGAGCGTTGGAAAAAGCATGGTCGGGCTTGTTGGTTTTTTTTTATGAATAAGATGCTGGTATTTCAAGCTTTTGCATGAAAACAAAATTTAAGTGTTTGCTCTGTTAAATGTTTTTTGCACCCTGAAATATGTGTCTTTTTGTTTGGGTAATACTTTGATTTATAATAATATAGTGTTATTCAACTTGAATGAGAGATCCGAATATCGTAAAATTCTCTCATTCAAATCTTATTCCATGTTGAATCAATCAAAATCATATCTCTTGCACGTCAAAAGCGGGATGAGCAGGGGAATAAGATTGGTATAAAAAAGGAAAAATGGCTCTTATGAACCGTCTTAAGTGGCAAGGGCTTTAAGTGGCAAGGGCTATCGCAACATTAGGTAATCTCTTAAAATAGGGAGATAGTTTCATTTGAGAAGCTTAAAGAGAAAAATCCATGCTGACAGATATCAAACTTGTTTGTTACATATATTGTGGAATGTAATTTTCCAGCCAAGGGAACAACGACAGGTAGCCGAAAAAAGAAATTATTACGAACAAGAAGATATATTATTACACGAAAACTAATAAAACCAATAGTTTGAGTGCAACTGTTTGATATAAATCCACACTTTGTTTTTCTAAGAGCATGTGTGCTTTTTCTGCTGCTTGTCAATCAACATCAAATTCTAATGCAACAGAATGTTTGAGAAAAAATTGAGAGGGGGAAGAGCCCTACGAACATTTCCAGCTGTCGTACACTCGATGGGAGAGAGCGTCTTGCTTCTTTCTGTTTGGGCAATTTCTGAAATAGGAAGACAGTTTCATTGAGAAAGAATGTAAAGGTGTAAATTACTCGCCATCATCTTTCTGCTTTATACCTTTCGAAAGGATCTATGGTAATATTTTTTAAATAATGAAAATTATACATTGCTTTATGCTTTTATTTTTTGCGTTCTTTCATGAGAGGATGCTCCTTATGTACAACAAAATACTTCCAATAGACTGGTCTTGCATATTTACGTGTTTTTTAAGAGTCATCTCGCTTTCACAGGGCTTTTCGTAATGGCGTTTGTAAATAGCATAAAGGTAAAGTTCCTATGAATCATATAAAACTATAGGGCACCATCATCTTTTACGCTTGCGAAAAAGCACGCTGGCATTATCACACTTTTCCAGCCTACAATGTTGTGATAACCCTATTTATAAACACCTTAACTATTTGAGAATATTCATAAAAAACATTTTTGTTTTCTTTCTTATACAGTTTTTGACTCTGTTCTCTCTCTACTTGTAATGTGCAAGCAACATGGGTTTGGTTCTTTCAACATGGAATAGGTTTGGAAATAAGAGAATCCTACGGTATTCAGGGGTCTAATTCAAGTTGAATAACGCTCCATTATCATCACAAATCAATGTAATATGGCTTTTCAAAAGCATTCATTCTTGCAGATAATAACAACAATCGGTGCTGCTTCACATTTTTTAATGGAGAAACGCTTTTTTAGAATAATCGTTCATTGTTTTGTACGTTAAATAAAAAGCCTCATAGCAGAGGATTTTTTCATTTTAAATCTCTCTCTCATGTTGAAACAAACACAATCATTTTCTTTGTATCTTACAAGTAGAGAGAGTCAGAGTAAAATCCTTAAAGAAAACAAAAATGCTTTTTATGAATATTCTCAAATAGTTAAGGTGTTTATAAATAGGGTTATCACAACATTGTAGGCTGGAAAAGTGTGATAATGCCAGCGTGCTTTTTCGCAAGCGTAAAAGATGATGGTGCCCTATAGTTTTATATGATTCATAGGAACTTTACCTTTATGCTATTTACAAACGCCATTACGAAAAGCCCTGTGAGAGCGAGACGACTCTTTTCTAAGGCTTATTGCTAATATTGGGCGGTAAATGTGTAATGGTGCCAGCTTGCTTCTTTACGAGTCTAAAAATGGGGCTTTATAGTAGACAATACCATTCCGTTGCTTACTTATGCGCTTATTAAAAAAATCTTTTTAATGCACTTAAATTCATTTCGTAATGGTGTTTGTGAAGAGTATGAAAATTTTTCGTGAGACGTGAAAATCATCAATAAAAGCTCTCTGTTTAAAAAAAATTATGAACCGATGGCTTTTTATAGTAAGAGTTAGCACGTCTCACCTTTCATTTTTTATTTTAGAGCTGAATATTCGATTTTTGTGTAAAAATACTTGTCAATGCATCTATGATACGTGAAAAATCAAGCGCTAATAAAAAAATGATGAAGATAATCCACTTCGTATAGCGTGACATCATTTTTATACTTTTGTAAGTCATGATGATTTCTTGTAGCATTTCTTTTTCCTTGTCCGTAAGTTCCATTTGCTTTTCTGTTTTTTTTCTAGCCATGTTTCCACCCACACAAGCCTTCCCCTTGTTTGTTATGCTTTAAAATATCTCTTGCCAGATTTGAGCTGATGATATTGAGGTCTTTTTTGTCTAAATAAATGGGCATCCAACCAACACAAGGAGAAGGCTCATTGATTGTTTTTATCGCGCAACCAGTGAGTAAGAGCAGCGCGTACATCAGGATCACTTTTTTGATTAATTTCATTTTCTACCTCTAGCCGTGTTGTTGATGACTTTAGCGTTTTTTCTGTTTGCTTTTGCTGTTCAATTTTCTTTCCAAGAGTGAAAATTTTTGCGAAAGCGATAAAAAAAGCGGTCAGAGCCGCTCCTGTTATCATCAGATTTTTTTTCATCCACCACATCATAAACGTTGCTCCCGAAACCGTTTTGCTACAAAGAAAATGCCAACACAGGCGGCTAAAACCATAATGGTTGCCAATGCCCATTGGATGGGTCCATTGCCTGCCAATAAACCTCCAAGTCCAGAAAAAGAACCAATAATCGGTGTAAGCGCTTCTGCTTTGAAAAATCCCATTGGTTCTTTCGTTTCCACGGTTTGGTAGTTGGGAGAAACATAAGCTCCTTTTGCCCATAAGCCTGCTTCGGCTGCACGACGGTGCACTAAACCGTGAAGACGTTTTCCGCCTGCTTTGGTCCATTTTTGTAATTCAGCAGGGATGGCTTCATATTCGCCGTTATTGAGCTTTTTTAGAAGGGTCGAATTGCAAAAAGCAGCTGTTCCTACATTATAGCAAAACGATACGAGCGCGGCGAATTGTTCATTCGTTAAGGAAACCGTCACATTTTTTTCAACGGTATTTTCAAATTGTCTTAAGTCTTGGCAAAGAAGTTCTTCTGCTTGTTTTTCAGTGATGGTCATGCCCTTGTGAACAAACGGTTTACCAGAAGTGCTGGTATGTCCATAGCCTATTGTCCATACGCCTATGGAATCTTTATAGGCATTTAAACGCAATCCTTCCCATTGTTTAATAAGTGCAAGCCCTGCGGATGATATTTTTCTCATTTGCTTCTCCATAAAATAAAGCCTCATTTTGATGTGAGGCTGGTTGATATAGTAAAAATGGTTTTTTTGCTCTTCAAAAAGAGAATAGACGAAAAAAACCAATGAAATCAAAATGTTATTTGTAGAATCCTAGGGTGGGGCATGGTTGGATGTGGTCATATTTTCCGTTGGGAGAGCGTTGTTGTTGGTTTTAAGACCCATTCCCATGGGGTGGTTTGTTGATGACGTCTTATTGGTGTGGGCGCGGTGTTGGTGTGATGCACACGGGGGCATTGCCATTGTGTTCGTGGGGGTGTTGGCTGTGGCGTTGGTGGGGGTGTTCGTGTTGGCGTGGCGGGGCAAGGATGATGCCTCCGGTTCAGCTGGTGGTGAGGGAGGGTGTTATAAAAATTTCCCTGTGTATTCCAGTTCCATACTTCTTTTCCCTTTCTTGAGAAAGGTTTTTTGCACGAGGAAAGGGTTTGTTTGTGGGGTTGGAGAGGTTGGTTTTGAGACCCATTCCCATGGGGGGGTGATAGCCTTTTGTTGGTGCGGGGCGGTGTTGATGTGGTGCACACGGGGGCATTGCCATTGTGTTCGTGGGGGTGTTGGCTGTGGCGTTGGTGGGGCAAGGATGATGCCTCCGGTTCAGCTGGTGGTGAGGGAGGGTGTTATAAAAATTTCCCTGTGTATTCCAGTTCTATACTTCTTTTCCCCTTCTTGAGAAAGGGTTTTTGCACGAGGAAAGGGTTTGTTTGTGGGGGTGGAGAGGTTGGTTTTGAGACCCATTCCCATGGGGGTGATAGCCTTTTGTTGGTGCGGGGCGGTGTTGGTGTGGCGCACGCGAGATCACTGCCATTGTGTTCGTGGTGGTGTTGGCACTGGTTTGAGAGCATGGTATTGATGTGGAGGCGCTTTGAGAGAACTCTTAGAAAAATTCTATAGGAGGAGACCTATGCTTTCACTTAAATCTCTAAAACCATAAAATATTTCACGTATCCAGCATTCTGTCTCTTCAAGGAGGGATTATAGCTTAAGAAGAGCTTTGGATTTTTGATTATAGTTTTAAGAGGACCTCCTTCTTTATGAATATGGAATGTCTTTATGGCTATGGAATGTGGCGATGAAAAAAGTCTCAATTACATCATTATAGATTTGTATTCATGAATCCTTTTTTTATGTTGTGAAACAGAAACAGCTTTTCCATCTGCTGTCTCTAAATTTTTTTCAAATCTCTCGGTTAAAGTTTCACCTTTTTTGTTGACTTTTTCATGTTCAGCATCTGGATTAGATTTTATATATTGTTCAAGACGTCTTCTCCCTTGTGCATGTTTATAAAAAGAGGTTGGAAGATATGTATCCAACTTTTCAGGAGATAAAGATGCGTTGGGTTCACATAAGACACCCTTAACGTTATCCTTGTGCAGTCTTTCTAATTTTTCAGATTCAAGATGAAGCTTTTTGGCAAGGTTTAAGCTGAACATCCCACATTCAGAAAAGCTTCGCTGAATATCCATTTCAGCCATGGTAAAAGAATAGGGAGGCAGTTGAAGACATTCAAGAGTTTGATTGATTTTTATCCCTAGTTTGCAAGCAGCGATATTTTGAAATGTTGTCGGTTCAAGCATAATCAAAGAGATTTTCTCATCAACTTTTTGATAATCAAGGACGGCAAAGTGGATTTTGCTTCCAGAATTGACTATAAATTGGGCAGATTTTGCGTCGCTTTCAACGATTTCTTTTAGTGCGTGAGAAAACTCTTCTGCTGTAAGAGCTAATTTGAGATTCATACCTGGATATTTGCTGTTTGCTTTTTCTACGAGAGATGGCATCAATCTAATATCTGTGTCTTCATAATAAGAGTTAATCCAACGGCCGGTGACGAGATCATCTTCTAAGCCTGTAATAATATCTTTTAATTCTTCAGAATTCGGTGCAACATGTTCTTCTTCTGTTTGGACCGAACTTTGCATTAAACGTGCAATAAGATCTTCTAAGGATTCATCCGCGCTGGCTCCTTTGGCTGTGCTTGCTCCTTCTTGTGTTGGTGATGAACGTGAGGGGATGTCTTTTGAATCTTGTGGTTTCATAAATACTAGCCTCCATATTGATAATCGATAAATGTTTATTTTCTTCAATTGTGGCTAAATAATGTTTTGAAAGAGAGAAAAGCAAAAGGGCTGAGAGCCTATTCTGGGGCTTAAACAATTACATAAAAAACGGGGCGGACCCATCTCTGAGATGCAACAAAGTCCGAGAGTGTTTTCTATCTTCAAGGTTTTAAAATACGAGCTGTAAGTATGTTCCTTTTGATAGAATATACCGTTTTGACTGTTATCTTTAAGAGTTTCCGTTACTTGCGGTCTGCATCTTTCTCTCTTTCGAAGGGAAAAGCCTACAAAGTCCATTCCTCATCGTAAAGCCGCATCGCTTCATTCTTTATGGATATGGAATAGGGCTAAAATCTTCATTATATCATCAGAGATTTGTATTCTGTTGCTCTTTTTCTATGTTGTGAAACTGAGACCGTTTTTCCCTCTGCTTCTTTTAAGTTTTTTTCAAATCTCTCGGTTAAAGTTTCACCTTTTTTGTTGACTTTTTCATGTTCAGCATCCGGATTAGATTTTATATATTGTTCAAGACGTCTTCTCCCCTGTGCATGTTTATAAAAAGAGGTTGGAAGATATGTATCTAACTTTTCAGGAGATAGAGGGGTGTCCCCTTCACATAAGACACCCTTAACATTATCCTTATGCAGTCTTTCTAATTTTTGAGATTCGGCATGAAGCTTTTTAGCAAGGGCTAAGCTGAACATTCCACATTCAGAAGAGCTTCGTTGAATATCCATTTCTGCTATGGCAAAAGAACAGTTGGGCAACTCATGCGCTTTAAGGGCCAATTGTGTTCTTAATGCCAATACTGCTGGTTTCATACTGTTAAGTGTTGTAGGTTCAAAAAATACCACGGATGTTTTGTCATCAACGGTTTGATGATCAATCACTGAAAAATGGATTCCTCTATCCTTTGTGTAAATGATAAATTTGGAAGATTGAACGCCATTTTCGATGTTTTCCTTAAGTGCAAGAGCAAACTCATGAGATGATCCTGCCAATTTAAGACGCATGTCAGGATATTTATGATTTGCTTGTTCTATCAAAGCTGGCATCAGTTTAAGATCTGTACTTGCATAATCAGCTCTAAACCAGCGGCCCGTTGAGATGTCCTCCTCTAAACCGGCAATAATATTTTGCAATTCTTCACGAGTAAATGGAATATTTTGCCCTTTTTCACTGCTGGATTGTTCTAAATTTACAGCAAGATTTTCTGTAGAATCACTTGCGCTTGCGGGTGTTTGGGATGAATGAGGGAGGGGTGAAACTTGTGGCTTCATACTATGAACTTTCATATTGATAATTTGATAATCGATAAGTGCTTATTTTCTTTAATTGTGGCTAAAAAATGTTTTAAAAGAGAGAAAAGCAAAAGGGGTGAGAGCCATTCTAGGGCTTAAACAATTACATAAAAAAACGGGGCGGCCCCATCTCTGAGATGCAACAAAGCCCGAGAGTGTTTTCTATCTTCAAGGTTTTAAAATACGAGCTGTAAGTATGTTCATTTTGATAGAATATACCGTTTTGACTGTTATCTTTAAGAGTTTCCGTTACTTGCGGTCTGCATCTTTCTCTCTTTCGAAGGGAAAAGCCCACAAAGCCCATTCCTCACCATAAAGCAGTATCGCTTCATTCTTTATGGATATGGAATACGGCGATGGAAAAAATCTTCATTACAGCATCAGAGATTTGTATTCCGTTGCTCTTTTTCTATGTTGTGAAACAGAAACAGTTTTTGTCTCTGTTGTCACTAAACTTCTCTCAAATCTTTCGGTTAGGGTTTCACCTTTTTTGTTTACTTTTTCATGTTCAGCATCCGGATTGGCTTGTAAATATTCCCTAAGACGTCTTCTTCCTTGTAAGTGTTTGTATAAACGAGGTGGAATATACGGATCTAATTTTTCAGCTGGTAAAGGCGTGTTTGGTTCACATAATATGCCCTTAATATTATCTTTGTGCAGTCTTTCTAATTTTTGAGATTCAAGATAAAGTTTTTTGGCAAGGCTTAAGCTGAACATCCCACATTCAGAGGAGCTTCGTTGAATATCCATTTCTACCATGGCAAAATGAATATTCGGAAATTGGTAATGTTCAAGGGATTGTCGCGTCCTTAATGCAAGTAATGCGGGAAGCGTGTCACGCAGTAAGGTTGGTTCAAAAAAGATCAAAGATGTTTTATTATCAATGGTTTGATGATCGACAACCGCAAAATGGATGCCCCTATCTTGCGCATTAACAATAAATCTGGAAGATGTTATACCGCGCTCGAAAGTGTCTTTGAGTGCAAGGGCAAAGCCGTCAGGGGGGCTTGTAAGTTTGAGATTCATCTCTGGATATTTACGATTTGCTTGATCGACCAAGGCTGGCATCATGTACAGATCTAAAATATCATAATAATTTTTGATCCAACTGCCATCGGCATTATGCTTTTCTAAACCGGCAATAATGTCTTTTAATTCCGCACGATTAAAAGGGGTGTTTTTTATTTTTTCGATGTGGAGTCGTTCTAAATCTGCAGTAAGATTTTCGAATGATGCATCTGCACGCGTATCTTCTGGTGCGCGTGCGCCTTCAGGTGTTGGGGGTGTTTGGGATGAATCAGGGAGGGGTGAATCTTGTGGCTTCATACTATGAACCTCCATATTGATAATCAATGATTATTTTCTTCAATTGTGGCTAAAAAATGTTTGGCTGGCTATGTTTGGGAGAGAGACTTTGTCCCTTGAAAGTTGCGGGCGATGAGAGCATATTGTCGACTTTTTCATAAAAAGGCTTAATTGAGAGATTTTTTAGTTTCAAAAATCTGTGTGTTTTTTCTTCCTTTAAAAGCTGTAAAAACGGTAAGACGTTTGGATGCATTGGCAACGTTATCTTGATATTTTAAGTTACTTTTATTGCGTGTATTGCTCTTGCATGCCTCATCTCAATGAAAAGACAACAGCCTATTTTCAACAGTTTTCCACGTGAAAAATTAAAACGCTTCCCCTATAACAGGTGCTTGTTGTGCAAATACCTATTTTTAGAATAGCTCTTTTTAGGAAGCGTTTTTTGAGTTTTTTCTTAAAGAGAAATATGATTCATCATCTGTTGTAAAATTATCCTACCATGTCTTTTATCCGTCATGAATAAAACTGTATGGATAAAACGGCCCCAAAAAGAACTAAAAATGTTTCTCATGCCCCTTTTCAAGTAGAAGGGGTGGTGCAACATTGGGGGTAAAGTGTATGATGGGGGCGATTTGTTCCAACCAAGGGAGGATAGAGGAACGTTGGGGGCATGAAGAGGGGCAATATTTATCCCGCCCATGCCGTGAAATAGTGTTCTTTTATGGGGCGTGTTATAAGGCAAGCTTCTTAAGTTTAAGTGTTTTTTATGCGGGGTGGATATGGTTAGCCTTGTTTGGGACACTTTAAGCTTTTGGTCAATAACATGCACTGGAATGCTAAGTGATTCTCAAGTGCACTCTGACAAGAACAGTTTTTTTACAAACTGATGGGGGTAAAATCTTCATCCTTTAAGGTGTGGAAAGCAGGAAAAAATGTGCCATGTGTCAACAAAAACAGTTGTATTCATCTTATTTTTGTTCGTGTATTGCTCATCCCTTTTGTGATGTGTTGCATAGGTGTTTTATTTGGGAAGCGTTTTATGCATACTGTTTGGCTTGAATATCTCAAAATCATTTGGTTAATTGGTGATGCAAAAGAAAGATAGTCAGAAAAAGACGAAATACATTTTCAAACAATATACTTTGAAATAGTGTTGCAAAATACAACTCTATTACCCCCGCATAGATATTTCACCACCCTAAAGATTTGATAATGAAATCTAGACACAAAAAAACCCATACCGCGCCCGTTATTAAATACGATTTTTCATATTCTGTCAACAGAAAAACGATTATTTTCCCTTTTTATCGCGGAAATAAATCTACAGGAAAATGCTCATTTATTGGTTGTGCAGCAAGATATGTTGTCTTCATTGGCCTTTTTTTATGTGGCAAAGAACATGTTTTCTCGTGAGAAAGGGGGGGATGGTGAAAGCTTGTTGATGGCGATGTTTGTGGGGGAGGGATGGTTGATGATGTCTTTTGGGCACGGGTGGTGGGGGGGCACGGTTATTGCTATTGTGTTGGCGATGTGATGAGAGAAAGACTTGTGTAGTTGGTTTTGGGGGCGGTGGTTAGGAGCGAGGTTACTCTTAGAGTGGGTTCTTGTGTGGTTGTCCATGGGGATAAAGATCGGTTTTTGCGCGTAAGGTATTATGTTTGTAATTTTGTAAAAAAAACAGCGTCTTGTTTTTAATAACAAAATATTGATTTATAATCATAAATCTATCATTATCATCCGGAATGACAGGTTAAATGATAGCCCCAATTATCGTAGGATGTTATCATTTAAAACCTATGGAGAATCACCTCATGCCATGTCTCTTTTTTGCTATGAATCAAGAAGAGCTATCTGGATAAAACGGACCAAGAAAAAACTAAAAATGCTACTCATGCTCCTCTCAAGTGTTAAGGGTTGTCGCAACTTTGGGGGCAAAGGGGGCAAAGTTGCATGATGGGGTTGGGTTGTTCCAACAGAGGGCGATAGGGGAATGTTGAGAGCGGAAGAGGGGCAATATTTATCTCGCCCATGCTGTGAAATAGTATCTTTTGAGGCAGGGTGACGTAAGTGAGGAGGGTATAATATAAGAGAAGTCTTCTATGACACGTGTAAGTGTTTTTTTATACGGGGTGGCTGTTTTAAAAGTTGTTTGTCGCGCGCATTACATCATTGAAATCCATGAAGAGGCAAGCCTTGTGGATATCAAGTGTTCCCTGCCAAGAGGTGGATTTACAGTTCCACGTTTTTACGCTTTTACAAATATACAGAAAACAGCAGACTTTCGATAACAACACCGTAAAAGCCTATTGCGTGATATCAACCTTAACACCAACGTAATTTGCTCCCTCTTTACTCAATCATCCCTTTCACACCCCTGCTTTTCTTGAAAAAGAACACAGCCTTTGCGTGTTATTTTTACAAAGGAACATGTTTACAAAGGGATGTGGATTTTAGAATCCTTATTCTGTGAGGGGGACGTCAACGATACGTGTTTTTAGCGAATGCTCTTTGGGGTAGAACAGTCAAAATGTTTATAAAGAGCATCAAGAATAATGCGCAAGGAACCAATAAGGGAAGAGAGTGGTTGATCTTCTATAACGAGATATTGTAATGCCGCATGAAAATTGTGTTGACGATGCTGATATTGTGCTTCTTTAATCGCTTCTTGCATATCTTCATAGTGTTCTGTTGCTTTTTGAATCCATTGCTTTTTTGCTTTCTCATCTGATGCGCTATGCGTAAAACCATCATAATAGCCGTTTGGTAAACCTTTTGCACATAAATAGTCGTTTCTGATTTGCAAGTATCGTTGTGCCGTGTCATATTGTTCTTTACTAATGCCTGATGAATCCTCTTTATAGCCAAGCAAACAAAGACGCCCAATATAGGTTCCTACAAGCGGATTTTTCGCTTCTTCGAGGCTTAAACCAAAGTGTTTTGCACGCATTTCAATCGCAGATTGAGGCGGAGATTTGCTGGGGCTTTGGACACGTGAAATATGTCCATTGGGCTCTTTTCGTTTGCCTGTTATTGTCGATCTAGCGCCTTTTTTACGTATTTTCATGAACTTACCATTTGAATGAAAAAGAAACTGTCTGTGGATGGGGGACAGGGATGTAAAAAGCACTTGAAGCAAATATTGTGGGGATATGAGCGCCGTTGCAGATCAAAAAATAAACGATACTAAAAGCCTCTTTAAGTGCAAAGAAAAGAAACGTGGTAGGAAAAAATCATCTTTGTTGAAAGGTATTTCTTATCATTTTTATCTTGTCCTTATCAGTCTTATTTTTCATTCATAGCCGATTATGCACTTTCTAAAGACTTCTCATCTTCTCTTGAAAAATTGAAGAGAATTTTTGTCAAATGTGAATGAAAAAATAAGAAGGATGTTCCATGGCTATGCTATCATTTTTTCGAATGGGCGTTTTTTCTAATGAGATTACGTCTTTCTTTTCTCACAAGCGCTTTGCGGAAAATTTTAATTCTATCTTTAGAACAATCATTCTTTTGTTATTGGGCGCTGTTGCAAGATGTTTGATATACATCACCCTGTTATGCATATCTTTATCCCCTATAAAAGACGTTTATCTTCTATTGAGTGGTAGAGAGCTGTAAGAACAAGCTTCCCCACCCTATTATAATAGCATAAGATACCCGATATTTTCAAATAAAATATCGTTTGTTAGCGCAAAATAAACTGTGAACGGTTAAGCAATTTGTTTTGGTGTTCCTTTTATATATCCTTTATAGAGGATAAATTTTGTTTTGCTGTTTTAATGATTCTTATCATGAGACGGGGGAATGTTATTTAAAGGGTGGGATGCACTATCGAAAGAAGCTACTTTGATTAATGGAAGATGCCTTTATAGGAGGGGTCTTTATAAATGTGGGCGCTTTTATAAAGGTGAGGGGCTGTGAGATATTTCTTTGTTAAGAAAGAATTTTTAAAATGGGTCCTTTTTGATTAAGAAGCTTTCAAATGAGGATTGAAAAACTTTAAGGTTGTTTGTTACGGGCTTTTCATGCTGGATAATTGGTTGCTTATTTGACTTTGTTTTGTGTTGCTTTTTAAAGAGGCATGTCTTAGGGCTTAGAAGCCCATTTCGTGACGGTGCCCGTGAAGGGGGACAACGATATCACCTCCCAGTGAAATAATATAAAATTTGAATAATATAAAGTCTATTGAGCGCTTCCATCTGAGCGCCCCCATCTTTACGTTTGTGAAGAAGCAAGCCGGCATCATCACACATTTCACCAGCTTCCATTGTTGCGATACGCCCTTGGCATGCGAGACAGTTTATTAAGAGATGTTTTTAGTTCTTTCTTTCCTGTTTCACTCCATACGGCTCTTTCTCTTTGTAACGTGCAGGGGACATTATTTGGGGTGATTGCAAGTTGGTTTCAACATGGAACAGATTTGAAATGAAATAATCTTACGATATTCAAGGTTCTCATTCATCATGCAAAAACAATGAATTATTATTATAAATTAATCCCTTAAATGTATATTGCGAGAATGTAGAGTATGTATCTTATTCAAATTTTGTAGTACATTTTAGTAGGCTTCCTTTAAAAGTCTATGGTGTGCTGTGAGATTATAAAATAATCTTTTGCATCTCTATTGCTTTGTTGTTTTTATGGACTTTCCCCATAGTGCATTTGTCAATGTGATTGCACAATCTGTTTGCTGCCATAATGGATGATAGGGGGAGACATGATGACTTTATACTCTAATCCTGCTAAATTTTATTTGGTCATTTTCTGTCATATTCTTCTCTATCGTTTTGGTTTACTTCTCCTATGGGATTATCATTTTAAAAAAGAATGTAAAAATGAGAAGAAATCCTTAGAAACAGCAGAAAAAATTCTTTTGAGCTTCAATCAAATAGAAAAAAATATGATTGTTTTTACAACTTTATTTCTACAATATTGTTTTTTTGCTTTTTTCGATCTTATCCTCTTATGCTGTAAATATTGTCATTTAAGGCGGGGATATACGGCACATAAGGCATACAACGCTCGATCCATTAAATATAAAACAGTAAAAATGTTTAGGCGAGGTCTTGCCTATAGGGCCTTATGCACATGCAGCACATCAGTGCTCAGCAGGCGGAGTGCACTGAGAGCAATTGGATTGTTTACAAACGGATATGGGGTTTAGAATCTTTAACCTCTAAAGAGGTGGGGAGAAATATCGTTATCCTTTGTATCCTATGGGCTCGACTTCATTTTAAGCAATGGTAAACGCTGTCGTTTATGGTGGGCATGTCAGTTTTCCACATGAGATGTTTTTTTAGATTGAGTATTCTTGCTTGTTGCGTTGTGTAAAACATTATCCTTTGAGGTGTGGGTGATGATAGATAAGGGGAAGACAGTGGCGGTTGTGCTTATAAGCCTTTAGAGATTGTAGGGTGTCACGTATAAAGAATTAAAAAATAGATTTACAGGGTCTTATTAGTGCTTGTTTCATGGTGAAAAGAGTGCTAAACGGATTAGCCGCGCTGGTCGCGTGTTATTAAATTATTAAAGAGTGCGTGGGCATTTTAGACGTGGGGGAATATCAACATGATCAAAGATAAATCACAACACCAATCTGCCCATAAGGGAAATATGGCTTCTGTATTACAGCCAGGGTTAGATCAATCGGCTGTTTTCAAAAAATGCATGACTCTCTCAACGAAAGAGTATGTCATCATTTGTTGTTTGGCTATCCTCTTGTTGGTGCTTTTTGTCGCGACTGTCTATATGAAGCCTCTGGAATTTTTTCACATTATATCTAAAGAACAGTTGCAAGCAATGGCGCAAATGAAACAAGAAGATCTTCAAAAAATGTTTTGGGAGATATGGAGACAGCCTGTTAAAAACAATCCTATAATCACGTCTTTGCGGGACGCAGGATGGAATAGTGTTTGGGCTTTTTTATGTCTCTTGCCGCAGAACATTTTTGGCGTTCTTTTAGGATTCTTTCCACTCTTTTTTATCTTTAATGCCATATTGAAACGGGATGTTAAGGAAATGATACTGCTGGGGGAAACATTGCCAGAGAAGCAACAGCAAGATAACTAATCTCGCAACAGAACACAAGAGGGGAACACGTGACTGCTTTTTTTATAAATGCTTTTGTAATCTTGATTATGGTAGGGATGGCTATCTTTATTTGTTGTGCGTTGAGTATGGTTTTGTTTTCTACTGTGAAGCTTATCTTAGAACTTTATTATTCTTTGATAAAACGGACAATATTGTTGTTTGGGATGCGACGGAAATTAAAAAAGGCAACAGTGCAAAGTTTGTGGCATTATAAGACAGAGGGGCGAGGACAGAACGGGGGGCTTGCAACAGAGTTTAGCGCCCTTTCTTTTAAACAATCTTTGAAACTTTCAAGAAAAGATACTTTGATAATCTTTTATATAGCCTTCATTGTGAGTGTGTTTTTCGTATGTGGCTTGGTTATTGCATCTGTTGTTGCAAAATTTGCGCTTGTTGCACCTCAAGCTGCCTCTGGATTGTTTGTTATTGGTGCACTGCCGATGTTGTTTATTTTTGTCTTGAGCGCCTTTAGTTTGCCTGTCATTTTAATTCTTCATAGTCTCCTTTATTATGGCGTGAAAAAAACAGTGAAGAGATTAGAAACAGTTGCTTGAGTAGAGAATAAAAATGATAATTTCACATCAATGCGATAGGGGAAAAAAGGGAGCGTTATGATAAAATATTTGGCTGTTTTAGGGGTCATCATCATTGCCATTTTAATGGTTATGGTTATGATCAGGCTTCCTTACCTGATGATCAAGCATTTAAGAGTGTCTTGTAAACTATCCCAAGAATTGAAAAAGAGTACGGCACAACAAAAGCAAGCCATACAACAATTGCGCAATGATCGGGGAGAGATGAAAAGACAGAATCACGTGCTTGAGACCCTTGATGCAAAAATGCGTTTTCTTAACTTCAAAGAATCTCTGCCTCTTTATCCTAAAGAATGTAAAATAATTCTTTTTGTTTTTATGCTTGTTTTGTTTCTACAAGCTACTTTTTCTATCGCAAATTTTGGATGGTGGCAGAGTGATATGGTTGGCTTTATCTTGCTGCTGTGTAACCTTATATGGTTAGGGTTTATCTTCTTTGTTCCGATCATCGGGCTCATGGGTATAAAATTAACAAAAAAATTGAGAGAAACGCTTCAACAATTGGAAGAAGCGATACAACAACGCGATCAGGCAATCCGTATGCTGAATGTGGAAGGGGGACAAAATGACGAGTAGCCTTATAACATTTATAGTCTGTTCTTTCCTAGTCTTTATGCTCTTAAATGTTTTAATATGCTGGACAATGGGGGTCATTTATTACTTGTTTATTAAGCGTGCGCGGCTCTATTGCAAAGTAAAAAAAGAACTGAAATGCGTACTGAATGAACGCGATAGAGCATTAGAACAAATCTCACAAAAATCAAAAGAAGCAGAATTGAGAGTATGATAAAAAACAGCCTTCTCTTGAAAAGAGGATGGCCTTTGCTTGAAGAAAAAGCCTAATTGTGACGCAAAATTGTAATGATTGTGTCCAAAGTGGCGCGGTTTAAAAATCTTTGTGGTTTCATGATGTGAGCAGAAGGGAAAAGAGTGTGTTTGGGGGCGGGTGATAAGGGGTAAAACTTTTGCATATACGGTGTTTTGTGTAATGGATCGGGCTGCTTCATGGAGGCTTGGAAGTGACGTGTATGCAGTTGTCTATAGGGAAACTTGCTTGAAAAGAGAGGAATTTACTAGAAAAACAGCGAGAATTTTAGATCATCATTGACTAAAGCAGTATGGGGTGTGAGAACTGGGGGTAGAGCCTTCGTCGTTTAAGATGTGAGGAAGATTAAAAAATATTATTATTAAAAGCAGTAATATTTTGTCAATAAAAATAAAATACAATTAAATTTAAACTATAAAAGGCCCTTTTAAAAAGGGCCTTTTATATTAGTTTACAATATACACAAAATGTGTTTACAAACTTTTTGTATATTATACTTTATTATAAACCAATTTTCATGAAATATATAATAATTACTAATAAAAAACTAGCTATTGCATTCAATAAGTCTTTTCCTTTTTCATATATATCGTTTATTGATGCTTGTTCTGATGCTGTTCTATTATTTGTTCTCAGTATATTCAATGTATCCGATATGTTACTTACTGGTTTAAAAAACTGTAAATGCGTTTTCTCAACAGTATAAGGTGCAACAATAGGAGAGGGTTGTTGATTGACTATACGATCAGATTTTTGAATCGCAAGAGCTAAACCACTTGTAATTGCCCCCGCTATGAAAAAATATCTGATATTCATAGTTTTTCTCCTATATTTATTTCTATAAATAAATATCAATATGTATCATATATAAATTCACTTTAAATAACTATAGTAAAAATACAACATTCATAAAAAAGAATAAACTTTGTCTACAAATTGACAAAATTTACCCTTAATTGCCTTAATCAATTCTTTCTGATTTGATTTTATGGATGTTTAAAAAATTTTGAAAATTCTGTACGGAAATGGAATTGCATAAGATGGGTAATAAAATAGCTACGAATAAACTTTTTTGTGTCCTTGGTTAAGGGTTCATAAGAATGAGATGCGATGAAAGTTGAGTAAAACCCTTGAGGGGAAGGATGCACTCTTTTTGAGGGCTAGAGAGTGCATCCTCATAGATTGGATGCCTCCTTTGAGGGTCGGAGGTATCCCTTGAGGGGAAGGATGCACTCTTTTTG
>NZ_JBHIQS010000009.1:63019-70521 GCF_042196685.1 Bartonella sp. AC329YNZD
ATTGGATGCCTCCTTTGAGGGTCGGAGGTATCCCTTGAGGGGAAGGATGCACTCTTTTTGAGGGCTAGAGTGCATCCATAGGGGAAGGCGTATTCCATAAAGATATAGAGACAGCCAAGAAATTTATTCTCTTATCTTATACTGATCGGTTGTTGCGCTTGCTATGGATATTCCCTTTGATATCCTCAGCATTTGAGACCATTGTATGATAAGACTCGCTCGTCAGTATAATGATAAAAGATACTAACGCTTCTATGATAATTAAGATATTTTTGTGCTTTTTTTTTGATTTTTTTTTGATTTTTTTTCACACGAGATCTGTAAGGTATTTTCCTACAGTTTGTCTTTTTGTTTAACTAATGGCGTTGGAAAAACACTTCAATTATTTTAACTGCTTCAACACTGTCCTCAACGAACAGTGTTTTATGATACAACAGAATAAGCCATATCAACTTTTGGATTCTTTGAGGATGTTAGAAGGGGGCACTAGAAAGGAAGGATGTTGTATATATTGGGGGTATCTCTAAAAGAAAGAAGATTAATGCCTGTGGGAAGAATTTAAAGGGCTAAGCCTTTCTCCATCTTTCCTGTCTATTTTTTATTTGGTTTGATGGTTAAAGAGCAATATTTGAATGGAAAGTGCGCATTACCTTACATTTTAGGGCTTTTTTAAAATGAGTTTACGCTCTTACCGTAAAACCGAATGTTCCAAACAGAATAGACTTGTGTTGCATATTTACGGACTTCTTTTAAAGAAATATAGAGTGATTTTCATATTACAATAATGTTGGTGAATGAATTAACGGAGAAAGTCCTTATGAAGTGGATAATCTCTTCTATGAAATCTAATAAGAGAGCGGTTCGCACTATCTACTATTTTCGCTCTTAATGGGATGACAGCTCTTGGAACTTGAGAGTGTTTAGAAGAGGTCTTTTGATTTTTTTTATCTTTGAAGTATTTTATTCCATCTGTCTCTCCCGATTGTAACGCGCAAGGAAATGGTGTTGATTGATTCAACATAAATAAGAGAATCTTGCGATATTCTGCTCTCTTAATTTTAATCTGAAGAACAATTGATTGTGATTATACATCAGCCTATTGGTGTGATATGATAAAGAATATCATCAAATATTAGTCATTCTATTATGGTGTAAAACAGCTTATACCGTAAAACACTATCCTTTAAGGTTTGGTGATATGAAGCAAGCTTTTTGGGATATGTTTTAAGTGTTTTTTAGGGGCGTGGTGAATCTTTGAGACAGAGCAATCTTCTGTTGCGCCTTGAGTTTAGCGGAAAACCCTGAATAGAAGCCAAGAGGGAAGTGTATCCAAGCTGTTTGTAAATCAGATTGAGTTAAGAATCTTTGTTCTTTAAGAATGGAACGCAAGTCAATTTGACAAAAGAATGATCTATTTTGCGGGTAGACCTTATAGAGGAATATCACAAAGTTAACAGGAGATTGATTGAAGATAATACAGTTATAAAAAAAGCCTCCTTTGCAATCAGAGGACTTAAAAAACAGGAGAATTTCTAACATTAGGTTGTAGAAAATATCAAAAAAATGAATTTAAAAAACTATTGTGCATTAAAATTTCATGAATACTTTTTTCAACTGAGTGCTTATTCTAAGTTCGACATCCATTGAACTGTTTTTAAAGATGTGTTGATGCATGCAACAATTTTGAACAAAATGTACTCTAAAAAACGAATACATTTAAAAGCCTCTCATGATGATAGACTACTGTAGATTGAGGCTCTTTGTTTTTAAGGGGATGCGTATTGAGTGTGGGGTTTTAGGGTTTTGTGCAGTTTTGTCTTTTGAGGGTTAGGGCTTGAGGGGATTGAAGCGTTTGCAAGGGGCGCTGTGGCTGGAGTGTTGAGCTTGTGGGATTTAAGAATTCTCTTTGGTTTTTGGTTATGAAGGAGTGTGGCTATCCCATGGGGTGTGTTCTTAAGGGCGATGTTTTTGGTTGTTCCTTATGAAGGAGGGGGGCGTATGATGGTTGTGCGGAGCGTGATTTTGAAGGCGGGGGTATTTTGCGGCATTATTGCTGTTTTCCTTTGTTTTGCTTATAGAGGGAGCGGGAAGGATGGGAGGCCGCTTAAAATGGCGAGGGAGATTATTCAAAATGTTTATGGTTTGCATATCCCCAATGAAATGCGAGCAAGTCTAAACAATCTCGTAAATGATCGGCAAGGGAGTTTTGTTTGCGTTTTGAAGAACTTAATTCTTTGATCGCTTGTCCGTGGCCTATAACCCGCTCAAGAAGAGAATAGCCAAGAATACCAAGTTGAACTTTAATGGTTTTTAATTGATTGGATGCTGCTATTTGACGTTCAATGGGGTGTGTGTGCCCTTGGCTACAGGCAACCTTTTCACGGGTGTAGTCAAGGCTCATGTGGAGATCGGCTTGGCTTTGACGCCAGTAAAAATAAAAACGTTCTGCCGCTTTATATTGGGCTTTGCTGAGATGCCCTTTGGCATATAAAAGGGCAATGGGATGGCTTTGTGCATTGGCAATGGCTTTAATCGTGCGCGGGTTACTGGAACTTTCTGGATGATTGGGTTTAAAATAAGGATTACGCGTTTCTACAGGGATTTCTTGCGTCTTTAAATGACCAATGTGCTTTCCTTGATTTTGATGATCAAGCGGGCAGGTTTGCATGTTTTTTTTCTCTTGATGGCTCATAACATCTCCTTAAAAATTTTAATTTTGATTCTTTCATGTTTATGCAAAGAAACGGGATTGTGCTGTTGTATGCTTGTTGAGGAATAGGTTTTTATATCTGCTTGTTGCGTGAGGGGACGTTTTTCAAAAGGGTGTGGGGTGGTGGTTTTCTTTTGCTGCTGTCATTTGTTTGTACGAGAGATTTATACGGGGGCGGGGATTTTGCGGGGGCTGTGCGAGGGATTTTGTGGGAGTGGTGTGTGTCGTTCTCTTTGTGGTTCTGCTTCTTTAAAGGATGGGCGTTTTGTTGCATGATGGGCATTCTTTCTGATTTTATTGCTGTGGGGGGAATTGATGTCGCAGGATTTGGTTTTTTGCCATGGTTGATGTTTTTCTGCCTCTTGGGAGCTTTATTTCTATTTATGTGGGGAGGTATTTGAGGGATCATGAAAGGAAGAAATTTTTTTAAGAGGATGGGGTTTGGGGGGCTTTATTGGCGGGGATCTCATGTTGTTTATACGGTTGCTGAACGCATGGGGTGGCGCTGGCTTTGGTTCTTAATCCCGTGAGGGTATCCTTTTGGGTTTTGTCATTGGGCTGGTTTATAGAGGTGTAAAGCATCTTGTTATGATTTGGCTTTAGAGCCTTGAAAAGAGAGGGGTTTTGTCGCATGGTGGATATTTTTCTTGAGTGACTTGATGGGGGAGGTGAGTGATGGCGCGCGGGCTTTTGTCTCTGAAGGGATTGGTGTTTAGCTGTATTGTGGCCTATGTCTCTGTGGCTGTTTATGTGGAAATGAAGGCTCTTGGGATGACGTGGGGCATATTTTTACGAGCTGTGGCGTTTTATGGCATTCCCGGTATTTTCCTTATGTTGGGTTATGAAGTAATGCAGCGGCGTGGTATAACGAAGGGTTTGTTCCTCAAGATGGTGTTGTTGAGCTTCATTTTGGCTGCTCTCTCTGATTTTGTTTATGCGCAAGCCGAGCATTTGGGTTTGACTCAGGTGTGGTTCTTAAACAAGTGGGTGTTTTATGTCCTTTTGGGCTTTGTCCTTGCTCTTATTTATAGACGGGCAAGGCGTCTTGAGTTTAGGATTTCATTCTTTGAAAAGGATTGATCTTTTGCGGCATTTTGGGCATGATCTTTGGTTTTTATTGATGAAGGAGCGGGGCGTATGGGTGATTACGCGGGACATATTTTTTAAGGGACTGGCGTTTTGCTGCATTTTTGGCTTGGTTCTTGGCTTTGCTTATGAGGATGCGGGGCGACCGGCTATTCCGTGGGAGGTGTTTTGGCAGGGGGGGTGATTTCTTGCATTGTTGCAACTGTCCTTTGTTTTATTTTGGTGGGAGCAGACCGTAGGACTTTTACGTGGGGTGTGTTTTTGAAGGCGGGGGTGTTTTGCACCATTGCTGCAGTGATTCTTGGCTTTGCTTATAAGGGAGCGAAGCATTTTGATATATCGTGGGAATTTTTAGTGATGGGAGCGGTATTTGTTGCATTGTTGGCGCTGTCCTTGGTTTTACTTATGAGGGTGCGGGGTAAATGGATATCGCGTGGGGTATTTTTATTGAAGTTTCTGGTGTTTGGCGGCGTTGTTGGCACTGTTGTTGGGTTGGCACATGTGGGAGCCAAGCATATGGGCTGGAGCACGCTTTGGTTCTTGAACGATAGGTGGTTCTTGAACGATAGGGGGTTCTTGAACAATGGGGGGTTCTTGAACAATGGGGTGTTTGTGAGCAGTGTTGGATTTGTTCCTTTTTTTGCTCTGGAGAGGGGTATGGTGTGTGCGTGTACTGTTGGGGGGCTTAAAAAAATGAGCATTTTTCTTTTCCACCGGCGTGATCTTTGATGTTCTTTCTGTGAGGGGTATTTGATGTCGAACAATGTGATGTTTTTGCTGTTGCCTTGTTTTTTCTGCTTTTTTGGGTTTTTCTGCTTTTTTGCTGTTGCCTTGATTTTTATTTATAAGATTGCCAAGCGTCGCTCTGTTACAGGGTGGATGTTTTGGAGATGGGTGGTGCTTTATGGCGCTCTTGCCACCTACCTTGGTTTTATTTATGTGGGCGTGGGCCGTCGTGCTGTTGACGGAGAGCTGCTCTTGAAGGGGGCGGTATTTTCTTGCATTTTTGCAACTGTCCTTGGTTTGGTGCATCTGGGCGTCAAGAGTATGCCTGTTGCTTGGCAAGTTTTCTTGAAGGCGGTTATGTTTTGTTGCATGATGGGCTTTATCCTGTGGTTTGCTGCTGTGGGTGTCAGGGATATGGATAGCATAAGGGCGGTATTCTTAAAGGTTTTGCTCTTGTCTGTATTGTTGAAAGTGCTCTTGGGGTTCTTTATACGCGAGCAAGGTGATACGGTGTTACAGAGGTTGTTGCGTGCTTTGAATTTTGTGCTGTTTTTCTGCATTTTGGCACCAATCCTTTGTTTTACCCGTCTGGGAGCAGAGAATCTAGGGTTGAGCTGGCTTTGGTTCTCGGATGAGAGGGTGTTGCCCTTTATTGTTGGATTTTTTTCTCCTTTGATTTATCAGGGTGTAAGGCGTGCGCGTGTTCTAGGGGCTTGGTTCTTAAAGTAGGGGGTGTTTTTCTTCTCCATGGGTGTGATCTTTAATGTGCTTGCTGTGAGGGGTATGTGATGTCGAACGATTTGTTTTTTTTTGCTGTTGTTGGTGTTTTTCTACCTTTTTATTGTTGTCGTTATGTGTACTTATAAGGTTTCCAAGCGCTTCGATATTCCGTGGTGGCGGGTGGCGTTTTATTGTATTTTTGGTCTTTCCCTCCTTTTGAAGGAAGTGCTGTTTTACGGCATTTTAGGAGTCGTCCTTTTTTAGCTCTTGTGGGGATGGAGAATGTGGACATACCATGGGGACTATTGTCCTTGATGGGGTTGGTATTTGCTGCACTGTTGGAGTGGTTTTTGATTTTGCATATGAGGGGGTGGCGAGATGGGGTGGTGACGCATTGTTTGTGGTTATTGAAGGGGGGGCGCCGTTGTTAGAGCGAGCTTTTTTTGTTTGCATTTGGGATTAGAGAATCTAGGGTTGAGGGGGCTTTGGTTCGCGAAGGATTGGATGTTTTTCGTCATTTGTGGATTGATCCTTCCTGTTGTTTCTATGGGAGCAGGGCGTGTGCGTGTGAAAGCGGTGGCGTTTTTAAAGAGAGTGGGGTTTGTGGGGTATTACAGATAACGTCGAGGGAATGATTGTTCAAAAGAACAGCGATAGCGGTAGGTTTGGGGATCAAACCAAAGCCCTATTTTGCCTTCAAAATCACCAGAACGTTGTTTGGCAATATTCATAATAACGCCGGGGCGTTTGGCTAAATCTGCTTTTTCTTGTGCGAGAGAGGCGGCAAAGATTTTGTCTTCTAACGGTCGATTGCGCCAAATGGTGATGATGTTAAAGGCATTGGCGCCAATCTCTGAGGCGCCTTTAATGTCTTCTGTGCTGGGGATATCTTTATCCAGACCGCTTTTGCGGGCATGGGCGACAAGGTGAATGTGCACACTGTTTAAAACAGCCCAATCAACCATTTTATAAACGGCTTGTTCTTGTCTTGCATAATCATCAGAGGCAATGCCAAGCCGCATCAAACTGTCGATGATAAATTGATCGCAGCCATAGCGCGCACGGCAATAGTCAAAGACATCAAGCAAGGTGTCAACGCTTGATTTGCCAACATGCTCATAAAGAATAAGCCCTTCATCTAAAAAATGAAGAATCCGTTCAATTGTCTCTTTTGTAGGCTGTTCTAAGCCGCCCGTTTGTTTGGTTAAACGGCGGAGCGATTGTTCTCCTTTCATCTCCAGAGACGCTAAGCAAAGCCGACTGTTTTGCGCAATCCAATGGGGAATACAGTCTGATAACAATTGGCTTTTACCTGCTCCACTGGCACCGCTCCATAGCGTTAATTCTGCTGGGCGGAAATGCACTTTGTCCTTCAGTTTAGGATAGGGAACCGTATAACCAAGATGTTTTTCAGGCTCTGGCCAAAACAGTCCGATGACTTTGTCTTTATAGTCTGAGGCGCGCCGTAAACCTTCTGGTGCAAAGCTTTTTGCTGAGGAAAAGGCTGCTTTTATGGTGGCTCTATCAATCCCTGCGGTTAAACAGTCATTGGCATCTTTGAGGGGTAAATGGACACGGTAGCAACGGTGGCGTCCAAGCCTGCTGGCAATCTCACGGGCTGCTTCTTCACCAGGCTTATCCATATCGGTGGCTAAAAAAATTGTTTCAAAAGCTTCTAAATGATCAAATTCATTTTCAATCCAATTGTGCTTTCCTCCACTGCCTCCTCCAAAGGGGACAGAGACCGCCGGATATCCATAGGCGGCTAAGGAAAGTGCATCAATTTCTCCTTCAGTGATGACAATGGTACGGTTTGTTGAAGAAAAAATGGGAAACGGCGCGCGCTCCATTAAGGGGGACTGCTGAGGCGCCTGCGTGGCGGCTGGGGTTGATGAGGGTGCGTGTTGAGGCGCGTTTGTGGTGGTGGGGGGTGATGAGGGAGCGTGCTGAGACGCGTGTGGAGCGGCGGGGTTGGTTGAGGGTGCGTGTTGAGGCGCGTTTGGGGCGGCTGGAGTTGATGAGGGGGCGTGTTGAGGCGCCTGTGGGGCGGCTGGGGTTGATGAGGGAGCGTGCTGAGACGCGTGTGGAGCGGCGGGGTTGGTTGAGGGTGCGTGTTGAGGCGCGTTTGGGGCGGCTGGAGTTGATGAGGGGGCGTGTTGAGGCGCCTGTGGGGCGGCTGGGGTTGATGAGGGAGCGTGCTGAGACGCGTGTGGAGCGGCGGGGTTGGTTGAGGGTGCGTGTTGAGGCGCGTTTGGGGCGG
>NZ_JBHIQS010000010.1:0-8437 GCF_042196685.1 Bartonella sp. AC329YNZD
AACCAAAGAGTCAATATCATTTTTTATTTTTTTTAAAATAAAATATTGTAAACAACTGGTTGTATTTCAAGACATTATAGGCAAAATAAGAAGCGTATAAAAATAAAACATGAAAACAGAAAGAGTTAAAGGAAGCATGGCGCCTTTAAAGTAAAATATAGCATCCCATTGCGATGCGTAAAAATAAGAAGTCCCTAGGAATGGGTTAATCATAATAACGCTTGTTTTATCTTACTTTAATAAGGAAATTTTTCTGCACAGGTACGATTTATAAAGACATTGCGGTATAAAGAGAATTCGCATGATCTGTAATTTGTAAAAAGAATCAAATTCTTGTAGAAACAGGCTAAGCTATGCTAGCTTTCTTTATTTAATATTGAAAAGTACTCTTAAAATCTATGTGGGATAACGAACAACAAAAAAACGATCCCGGACAGGACCCTGCTCTTGTCGTCAAACGCTTGCGTCCTGAGCGCAGACAGGTCTCTGCTCGTTGGCTTACAGGAACCATTCTGACAGGAATCACTTCCTGCATTCTTATGGGTATTGCACTTTTTACAGCTCTTGATGAACAACAGCGATTGGTAACACCGCCTCAATGGTTTACGCAAGAAAACCTATCAGAATCACAAGATCTTGAAGCCAATGGCTATAAAGGTGATCGCATTTCTCCCACCCATGCACGGCAAAGCTTTGACAGAAAACGTCAATTTGAATTATCGATTCTACAAAAAAAAGGCGATGAAAAGGTCATTCAAACACAACATTTTGAATGGATTCGTATGGCTTTAGCCGAAAAGCGCCCCCAGAAATATAGCTATCCCAAATTTGATTCTTTAAGCATTCTTGCCAGTGATTCGACTAATCACAGCGCTAAACTACAAGATTCTGGACAGATTTATGGAGCAAAGGTCGAAACAAAAATCACCTTACGCAGCTATGACTTTAAGGTAAATCAATTCGATTTTGATGACACTTATACGCTGACAGATGAAGAAGCACAACAAGAAGTACAAAAAGCTGGATTTACTTTAGAAAAAAGTACCGAACTACTTTCAGTACTCACATTGATTGATCCTTTAAAATTAGAAGATACATCTTCCCCTTCTCAAGAAACAGAGCCCCCTGAAGTCCGTATCGTGCAAGAAAATGTAACCGTTTCTCCTCAAAGTCACCGTATTGATCTGACGAAAAACTATGTTGAAGATATTATTCCTATTCGAAAAAAACAAAAGATAGCCGATGCTTTCAAAAAAACCAGTTATACCAAAGAGCAAATTGAACAGGTTGTAAAAACGCTAGAAAAAATAAGCCTTTCCGATACCCTTAAAGAGGGAAGCCTTTTACGCATTGGCATCGTGACACAAGCGGGAGAAGAAGACCATCTCGTACGCGCAAGTATCTATCAAGGAATGCATCATATTCTCACCATTGCCCTGAATGATAAAGGCCAATTCATTGAAAGCACAGAGCCTAAAATGTCTAAAGCACTTAAAACGGCTTTTCAAAATGGTATTCCACATTCTTATATCAATAGCGCGCAATTACCAACGGCTTATGATGCACTCTATAGTGCTTTGCTAAGCCATAATATATCACAATCTCTCTCTCATCGTCTTATTCGTCTGCTTGCCACCAATATTGATATGAAAAGCCAGATAACCCCCAATGATCAGATTGAAATATTTTATGCCATACCACAAAGCGATAAAGAAACCCAAAACGGCAAAAAGAACTTAAAAGCCAAAGAACCCTCCAAGAACACTGATCCAGAAATTCGTTATATTAGCGCCACTTTTGGGAATACAACTTATAAATATTACCGTTATCAATTAAAAGATGGAAGCGTTGATTATTATGATTCTGAAGGGAAAAGTTCAAAACCTTTCTTGTTGCGCAAACCCACACCAAATGGCATTTTTGGCTCTCCCTTTGGCCCACGCAAACACCCTATTTTAGGCTATATTCGCATGCATACGGGTGTTGATTGGGTTGCTCCTAAAGGATCACCCATTATTGCTGTAGGAGATGGTATTGTCACAAAAGTAGGTGTAACAGGCGGCTATGGAAATCACACGGAAATTCAACATGCCAATGGGTATATTAGCAGTTATTCACATCAAAGTCGTTATGCACCAGACATCAAACCAGGCGTGAAAGTACGACAAGGACAAATCATTGGATATGTCGGATCAACAGGAATGGCAACTGGTCCCCATTGTCATTTTGAAATCATTGTCAATGGCGTCAAAGTTGATCCCATGCGCATCCGTATACCGGATAGCAAAGCCTTAACCAATCAAGACCTACAAACATTCCTACAAGAAAAAAACAATATTGATTCTTTGATAAACAGCCCGATACCCCCCTCTGAAGAGACTTAAAGCATGAAACACCTGCAGCTTTTTATGACTTAAACATCTAAAAAATATGCTTGAGCGCTTAATTTTTTTCAAAGCGATTTCCGCACTTTAAAGATCTGTAAAGGATACGCCGAAAGATATAACCACTCAAAGCAGCATAACAAGGATCAAAAATTAAACGCTCTCCTTTTCAGGTTTACCCACAACAGAAAAGTGCAAAATATGACACTCAAAAAAGCTAACGCTTCTTGTTTCTTTTATTAAAACGATAGCCCCCTTATTTGCCATGCAATAAAATCTTAAATCAAAGATGTGCCCCCTAAAGGATGAAGATTCTAAAACGCCCATCACTCTATAAACAATCCAGCTTTTTATTGAACAGATTCCACTGGTTGAACACTGATGCTGTTTAAAGCCCCAAAGGAGGGTGCTTCATGAGTTTTACGAGCACGTTTTACCTTAAGAATATTTCTCCCACACGCTTACAAAAACACCCTCTATTTAAAATTTTAACAACCCTTACAAAAAGAATAAAACGTGAAAAAACTCTCTCTTTGCAAAAAAAATCGAGCGTATCAATGTAAATATTATTGGTTCAAGCAAGCTCTTATTCAAAATAAATTTAAAGGCTAACTTCAGCACTTCAAAGCTTTAAGAAAGGAGAATGTTAAAAGCCATAATTAGAGTCAATAAAGCAAAAAGTCAGAAACAAATATGACACCAAAAGATGAAAAAATAAAGTTGCCTTTCTTGAAGACAATCAACAATTCTAAGATGAAGGTGATGTATTTGCGCTATTAAAGCCTTATTTTATCCTCCTTCTTGTGAAAAGGCGCCCTCCCCATGCCTTCGCGATAAATCAAAGGAAGCTTACCACTGGCAAAGAAAAAATTTACCATTTTTTAAAATCAGTCAGAGATTTTTTTTGAACTATTCGTGCTAAGTTTTGGCAAAGGAATGATAATCTTTGTGCCTCCTAAAGCAGAAGTTTCAAACAGAGGTTTTTCACCAAATTGCATACAAAGCTGTTCCACAACCACACGACCAAGTCCTGTCTTTTGTTTTAAAGTTTGGCTCTTCATCCCCACGCCATCATCTTCTACAATGAGCATCAATTGTCCATTTGGCTCAGGACCAAAGGAGATATAAATATGGCCCGACCGTTGATCAGGAAAGGCATGTTTTAAAGAATTGGTCAGCAACTCACCAAGGATAATTCCAAGTGTTGTTGCATCTCTTGAAGACAGGCGACACTCTTTAAAGTTGGTGTGAATGGTGATGTTTTCACGCAATTCAAAAGGAACCGCCAATTCGACATCATGCACAACAGAACTGAGAAACTCTGCCAATAGTGTCGTTTCCATATCATCACTTAAACGCAAACGACGATGTGCTGTGGAAATTGTCTGAATACGATCCCGTGCAGCCCCTAGAACAGCACGGACTTCTTCATTTTTACTCCGACTTAACTGAAGCCCCAGCAAAGAAGACACCGTGCCAAGAGAATTGCCAATGCGATGGCTTGCATCCTGCAACAATATTTCAACCCGTTGGCGTTCTTTTTCGGCGTGATTGCGTGCTTTTTCTAATTCTTGTGTTCGTTCCTTCACGCGTGCTTCTAGAGCGATATTTTCGCTATGGAGCAGCAATTGATACAATTTTAAAGAACGCACATCACGATGAAAACGATTAATAACAAAATAGGCCGAAACAAAAGTACTAACAACAGAAACAATAGCCGCCAATGTTAAAGCAGCACGCATCAATGCGATACCCTCGCGCTGTTTTTGGCGCACCACATCATCCCCATTAATAAAACTTGTCATCAATTGCGCTAAACGTGCCACGGGAATTTTTGATACTTCCAAAGAGTCCGCATGAGAAAGTTGAGAAGGTTGTTCAGAAATCGCATCAAGAGCATGCATATGGGCACTCATAAAGGCTTTTCGTGCTTCAACCTCTTCTTTAAAAGCCGTAAACCATTTATACCACTGCGGATGCGCATAAACAATAAGTGCGATATAATCGAGAATATCCCCCAACTCCCGCTCTGAATTTTCAAAACGTATTTTATCTTCCACCTTGCGCGTTTTTGCATAACTGCGATCAGCAACAGCCATATCAATCAAGCTAATAAGAACCAAATCAGCCTGTTCGCGCAATTCTGAACTTGTATTCAACTGGGCGACTTCTCTATCAACGGCATTTGAAAGCAACATAATAAAAACCGATGCTAAAAGAGCCATAACAAGAGAAACAACAATCGCGGCCCATCGCCAGCGTGATATCGTTACATCAGAAGAAGGCATTTGAGGCAGCAAATTTGTCTTTGTTGTCATAGAATTTCCATTGGCGAACTTGAAAGACGTCATTTTTCAGCACAAAGGAAGGCAGCCTTATGAAACATAAGGTCAAAAGCCCGTGAGAGAGTTTCATACAGGCTTTTCTTGTGTTCCAAAGGATACACGCCAAACACTCTGAATTTCCTCAGATACTGACTTTACTGTAATAGCTATAACGGGAATAAAAAAAACAAGGCTATCGATCATAATTATTATGCTTTTTTAGCCGTTAAATGAACATAATGTACTCCCAGCGGAATAAGAATCAGGACCATAATCGGATTCACCATTAACATTAAGAAGTTCTTGTAATCGATTACGCGCCCTACTCACACGGCTTTTAATGGTTCCAACAGCACACCCACAAATAGTTGCAGCATCTTCATAGGAAAATCCTGATGCCCCAATGAGAATAATGGCTTCTCTTTGATCAGCAGAAAGCAGATTTAAGGCTTTTTTAAAATCTTGCAAATCAAGGGATCCATATTGAGCAGGATGCACAGCGACATTTTGAGTAAACACGCCATCAGTATCTTGAACTTCCCGCCCCTTTTTGCGCATTTGACTATAAAATTCATTACGCAAAATCGTAAAAAGCCACGCTTTAAGATTGGTTCCCATCTCAAAACTGTCTTGCTTAGCCCATGCTTTCATAACAGTATCTTGGACCAAATCTTCGGCTTTATCGTGCTTGCCACTTAAAGAAACAGCAAAAGCGCGTAAAGCCGGCAACACCAACAGGAGTTCTTGTTTAAAGTTTTTTGTGCACTTTGACATAAAGGATTCAAACCTTTTCCACATTGTTTAAGCTAAATTGCTCTGCGCGCTCCAACCTCTCTAAAAGCTCGAGCAAACACCGTGGTAGTGCTTCTTCCTGAATTTCCATGTAAAATTGGCGTAATTTCCGTGCTATTTCGCTATTGACCCCGAGAAGATCATCTCCAACTGTAAATTGTGTGGTGAGATTTTTTTCATCACGGTCGTTCATTTTTCATCCCCCTAATCCATATAATATCAGTAGCACCGCGAAGAATTTTTTCGCCTTATGGTTGTAAATATAGCTATCGGTAAAAAGTTCCATACAAATCAAGGAACTTTTTTATCAGTTGAGAATTTCAACCAACAAAATGCTTGCAAGGTAAAAGGAGTTATAAATTATGTCATTATCAACGCGCATTGCCCCACATCTTCCCTATCTTCGGCGTTTTGCCCGCTCTGTCACCGGCAGCCAATTTTCTGGGGATGCTTATGTATCAGCGATGCTGGAAGCACTCATTGCCGACATCTCCATTTTTCCCAAAGCCTCCAGTGATCGAATTGGAACCTATTGGCTTTTTTGCCATCTTTTTGACCAAACCACACCGAATATTCCTGAACCCCTGCCCCAATTTGGTCTTGAACAAAAAACCAGTGCCAAATTATCGTATCTCACGCCCCGTGCACGCCAAGCATTTTTGCTCATTGCCGTTGAAGGGTTTCATGAACAAGAAGCCAGTGAAATCATGAATCTGGATACGAAGGAATTCCGCAAGCTTCTCAACCAAGCATCCCTTGATATTTCTCAACAAATTGCCACGCAAGTGATGATTATTGAAGATGAACCTCTTATTGCGCTTGATATTGAGCAAATGGTAGAAAGCTTAGGTCATCATGTTGTAGGAATAGCGCGAACGCGCGATGAAGCTGTCATCATGTATCATAAGAAAAAACCACGGTTGATTTTGGCTGATATTCAATTAGCCGATAACAGTTCAGGTATTGACGCGGTCAACGAGATTTTAAAAAATGACCGTATACCGGTAATTTTCATCACGGCTTTTCCCGAAAGGCTGCTGACCGGCGAGCGTCCAGAACCAACTTTTTTAGTGACCAAACCTTTTAACCCTGATATGGTGAAAGCGCTTATTTCCCAAGCTTTATTTTTTCAAGAGAATGCTTCTAAAGCAGCTTAGAACAGAGTAACATCTTAAAATTATGGTCGTTACACCTCTTTCAAAGCCTCCCATGGAAAGATCTCACATGAGTGCGCTCATGCAAGCGATTCATGGTGCTGATATTTGTGTTCTCTATCAGGCAACAAATCTGGTTTATTTATGGGCTGAAAACTTGCCGCACCATTTGCACCATAAATGGCGGGTTGGGTGTCGTGACAGCGACTTTTTTTCGCTTGACCTTGCAGACAATATGGAAACCATCAAACTGCAAGTTTTAGCCAGTGGCAAAATGCAAACTGTTGAAGCACGTTTTGAAGATATAAGCAAACAAGAGATTTGGTACAAATTTTCTATTGATTGCCACCGCAATGATACCGGAGACATTATCGGTATTATCACCACTGGTGTTAACATTTCCGGCTTACGCCGACGCGAACAAGTGCTTAAAATCCTCCTTCGAGAAGTAAGCCACCGTTCTAAAAATCTTCTCGCGATCATTCAAAGTATTGCCAGCCAAACCGCGCGCTATACTGAATCTCTTCAAGTTTTTCTACGCAAATTTCAAGGTCGTCTTCATTCTCTTTCTCATTCTCAAGATCTGATTACCGATTCTGATTGGCGTGGTGCTCAATTTCGCGAATTAGTCCAAACGCAAGCTTTAGGCTATTTAATGAAAGAAACAGAACGTTTTTCACTTGAAGGCATAGATCCTTACCTCTTTCCCAATGCCGCTTTGCATATTGGTTTGGCTTTCCATGAATTGATTGTCAATTCTCTTTCTTTTGGTGTTTTATCGCAAGAAAAAGGTAGTGTCTGTGTACGCTGTGAAATCGAAACAAAACTGAATGGCAAAACGCAACTTATCATCACTTGGAATGAAAATTTCGAATCCAGCGTCTCTCCCACAAACAATATAAAAGCTTGTTTTGGCAGTGCTGTTCTTGAAAAAATCGTTCCCATTTCTGTCAATGGTTCAGCTTCGCTCACATTAACAGAAGAAGGGATTGTTTATAGCCTCTCTGTTCCTGATACTTATTTTGATATTTTGTCTTAAAGCGCCTTTCAAACAATAAACAAGGGAAGGTTCCCCTCTCCAAAAAAAATTCTAATCCGTTCTATGAAGCACAAAAAGATTGTCCAATCTTTTTAAATCAACCTCTATAGTTCCTCAAACCTTAACGATGAGAACTTAAAGCCGCATAAAGCCCTTTCCTGTTCATCAACCTTTATCGCTCATACAGCTGCTATTTTAAGACAGATATTAAAACGATTAAGAGCAAGCAGTCAGCTTTTATAGACCAGATCAAAGTGCGCATATTGCACATATCTTTTCGTAATTTCCATAATGGGTCTATAATTTCATCACGACAACATCTTTTAAATCGCGGCCATTACACATTTTATGCTCTTATTTATCGTGTTCTTTCATGGGGTCATTCTCTTCACTCCCAATAGAGCATCCAAAACAAAAATATAAGACATATATTTGCGTTTCTCATTCACACACTTTTTTAATATTTCCCAGCACGTTCAAGCCCATTTCAAAACAGCCACTGTAAGTGTATAAGCCATTAAGCACGCTCTCCTTACTTCACTTCATGCCCCTCTTTACCTCATGAAAGTACTAGCTGCGCATTATAATACCATTTCCCCCATGTTACAACAAGCTCTTGACATCTGAGAGAATTAATCAAAGGCATTTAGTCCTTTCTTTAAATATTTTTACCCCTCCTTTTTATGACGTGCGAACCAATGATTTTGCTCGATTCAATATAGAACATCCTTGCCTTGGGAACTG
>NZ_JBHIQS010000010.1:8537-34295 GCF_042196685.1 Bartonella sp. AC329YNZD
CACTTGGGAACTGCACTTGGGAACTGCACTTGGGAACTGCACTTGGGAACTGCACTTGGGAACTGCACTTGGGAACTGCACTTGGGAACTAAAAAACTTTGAAAATGTTTAACAATGAAGAAGCCCCTAGGCTGACAAATTGGAGTTCACACTGTCAACCACTCATTTGGAAAATAATTTATGAATCCCCTTGTTTTTATCCTCTTATTGGTTTCATGTACGGATGATTTTAACAGTTGCTATTCAAACAATACAATGGTTAAAACTTACCCAACAGCTCAAGCATGTGAACAAGCTATGGTACCATCCACAAAAAAATTTGCCTTTTATGGACAACAAATTTTTGCCCAATGCATAAACGTACACCCCAATTTACA
Organism: Bartonella sp. AC329YNZD; assembly: GCF_042196685.1. Lineage (NCBI taxonomy): Bacteria > Pseudomonadati > Pseudomonadota > Alphaproteobacteria > Hyphomicrobiales > Bartonellaceae > Bartonella > Bartonella sp. AC329YNZD. The sequence goes on from NZ_JBHIQS010000010.1 coordinate 8,915, forward strand.
TCAACAAGAAGTAAAATTGATCTGGTCTGTAACAAACCATGGAAATTTCCTGCTTAAAAGTCAAAACGTCAATGACAAGAAATCCAAAGACCACAAACAAGACATTTTACCAACTTCGCTTCCCCTTGTCCGTTCTTCCTTCACAAACCTCTTGCACAAAAAATTTTAAAAGCATAAACCCAATCAAATCTCAAAAAATAATCAATGAAAGACATGATGGATAATACGCCTATGCCCCCTTCAAATGACCATCACGCAGAGCAAATTTCTCTGCCTCAAGATCTCCCCTTAGATCCTGCTGTAGAACGGGTGAGAAAAAAACTTATGGGTTTAATGATTATTTCCGTTTTAATAACGCTCTTCCTTATTCTGACCGTACTATTTTTAATTGTTTATAAAGTTATCGCAACCGGATCAGCGCCAAAACAAACAGAGCTATCTTCCTCTCTCAGCAAAAATCCACACGTTATCCATCATACGCTCTCCTTACCGGAAAAAACACAAATTTTGTCGCAAAGCCTCTCAGAACACAATATTGTACTGAAAATTTTAACCCCTGATGGACAAACAAAATTTATGATTTACAATTACCACACCGGTGCACTGGTCTCCGTTCTTTCTGTTGAAACAACACAAGAAATATCAACGACCATGCCTCATTAAGCAAATCAACATCACCACAAGCGCTTACATAGCACCCCTGAAGATTTAAACATTTTCCTCGGCTTCAAGATGCGACCACTTGGACAACGGCAGATTTTTCTCTATATCCCCTCACCTCATTGAGATGAAGGAGCAACCTTTTAGTCAATGCATCCTCATTCTTAAGAAAACGGATATTTCCTACAAAAACTCAAATGAACGTGTGAGGAATACACCTTCTTGAGTACAACAATTCAACATATTGATTTATAAGAACCATTTATTTTCAGGTCAAACGAGCGCCTCAAATACCGTAAGATTCTCTCATTTCAACTCTATTCATGGATGAAGTTCATTAAAATCATTTCCTCACACATCACAGCAAAAAGTACATGAATAAAAATACCTCTTATAAACGATTTCAAAAGCCAAAAGAAAAGCTTGCAACATTGATAATGAAAGCAATAATGCCCAACTTGCACCTTTTATTAAGCAAACATGGCTGATATTACAGCATTCATGGGTACCGTCACGAAATGGTCTTGAATACATTGAGAGATATCAAACACAGGTGCGAATAAACAAAGAAATCAGTTCTTCAGAAAAGAACGCCTCTAAAAAATACACAGATATGGTTTCCTCTGTATCCCCTTTACCTATTGCCCAGTAAAGAGACAAGCTTTTCTGCCGACTCCCTTTTTCAGTTTCCGATATTAACCATGAAAATTCAAAAAAGTACAAGAGGCTTGAGCATATACAATTGACCATCATGCATACCAACAACATCACCACAAGCGCTTACACAGCATTCTTGAGGTTTAAACATTTTCCTCTGCTGAAGGTGTCACCACACGACGACGGCGGATTTTTCTCTGTATCCCCTCACCTAATCCAGGCAAAGAAGAAACCTCTTCTGTTGATGTTGATGCATCCCCATTGCTAGAGCTTTCTGACGTTGCAAGTGAAAGCTCAAGAGATGATTCGTCTTGAATCCGAACAGTACGTCGACGGAGAGAACGACGCGTTTTTTTGACAGGTTCAACCTTTTCCTCAGAGCGACAGTGCTCTTGATCCGTTTTCTCATCCGATAGAGCCTCTAAAGCATTTTCACGCGCATCCCCATTTTGCGCTTTGGCATATCGGCCATTCCCATTCTTTTGCGACGGCATCTGTAATATATCTGTATCACTTGTCTTGCACTCGACAGCATCTTTTTTTTCACCTTCAGTGTTTATTTCGCTGTACTCTTGCTCGTTGTTTTCATCACGATTCTCATCACACCGAATAGATTGAGACATTTGCCCCGCTGCCGCTAAAATAATACGCAAATAGTGTTCTGCATGTTGTAGATAGTTCTCTGACATAACACGATCACCAGCCCCTTGTGCATCACGTGCAAGGCTTATGTATTTATCGGCAATTTGCTGAGCATTTCCGCGAATTTTAACATCCGGACCGCTACTTTCATAATTACGAGACAACGGGTTAGGACCGCGACGATTATTATTACCATTATTGTTATTATTGCGACCGCGTACCCGTCTATTTTGTTGTGGCCTCATTTTTATCCCTTTTTTGGAGTGTATATCTTGATTGACTCTTCTTCATTGCACTATTTTTGATAATACTGATTACATTTACCATACGGTTATCAAGCTATCCGTGTTTATTTCACTCAAATGAACCCTACTGATATTGATAAAAACATATTTTTTTTGAAAATCACAAAACAGCAGGGAAATCGTAAATCAAAAATTCCCTTTTTTTCTGTCAACCAGCAGAAAACTAGTGATGTTCACGTAAAATGCCAAGTGTTTTTTTTAAAATAAACCATATTTCACTAAAAAAATAATTATCTTGTGGAAAACAAAAAGGAGAACACACATACACCATACCTGACAAAGGAGAAACCCCATCAGAAAATATAAAAGCTACCCTTTTCTGTTTTAAAACCACCGCTCCTAAAAACGCCGATATTCTCTTCCCCCTCATGCCTTTAACTCACAAGCACTTATATCCCAACGAGTCACTGCACGAACCTCTTGATTTGATGATATATAGCCTCTTTTCACTGCTAAAGCAACCCCTGGCGAGCGATAATCCACGACCGCCTCACAAAACCTCTTAATTTTTATAGATAGATTAAGATGAAGCATTATTCAAGCCCTATAATGACTAAGAAATCAATCTTCTTTCCAAAAAAGACCAACGATATGATCCCTTTTTGTTTTAATCCCATGAAACTTTTAAAGGAATCAAATCGTTTGATTGACAACAAATTGAGCCTAAAAGCTAAATATTTAAATATAAAAAACAGCAATTTATGAGAAAAAACGCCCCATATGTCACACTGCTCTAAAAATCAGATTCTTCCCCCCAAAAATGGTCCTTTAAAGTTTACAAATTAAGAAGAGCATAACGGATTCCCTCTCCTCTATTTTCTAATAAGAAAATCGAAATTACAAAACAAGCACATTTGTAAACCCAGCATATATAACCGCAGCATAGCATTTGACGTATAGAGTAGCCTTGAATATTTATAGCCTTTCAAAGAAAGATTTCTTTCTTGTTTGTTCATGTTTATTGACTCCTGCCCTCAAAGGACGCAGCCTCTTAACCAACGTCGGTCTATAAACAATCCGAACTCTTTATCAAACACGTTCTCCTTGGCTTCCCACACATGTGATTCATTTAAACGAAAGATTCAATAAATCGACGAAGATTCACCACGCACGAACACTCCAATATTTCAAGAAGGTATACATGCCTTATGTCTCCACACCGTCATTATATTTGCCAGCTCGTAGGTGTTGCTATAGCCCTTGGCACCTTAGGATGGTTCATTATAGGCATTTTTAATCCTTATCTTATACAATTTTACCACACACCAGCCTCACTTATAACGAAAAAGCAAGTGATTCTGATTGTTTTTAAGATAAACAAGTTTGAAATAAGAGAACCTTACGTTATTCAGGTCTCTAATTCAATATGAATATCGCTAAATTATCCACATAAATCAATTCATTGCATATTAAAGAAAGTGCGGTACAACAAGATAAATAAATCACTCTTCTCTTGGTATAGAGACAGGTAATAATCAGGAATTTTTATCTTTTCATCCAATTTCGCAATCTTTTAACTTTCCGTATAAAAACTTAAAAGTAATTGCGCCTTTTACCTTGTTTATTCTCTCTTTCATTGAGAAAACAATCTCGTAAGAGAAAATAATTTCCATCCCCCGGCCGTACCATCATCAAACATTGTTTTTTCGCAGTATCAGAAAGCTTATCCCACATTTCACGAATAGCAAAATAGGCTTCACTTTCTAAATTAAGGCAGTGCTGATAAACTTCTTTTTTCATCTCGGGCATAACGGAAGCAGAAATTTCCTTGCAATACACACGCAGATCAAAGACAGGAATAGCCAATTCAACAGACGCTTGTTCTGTTATTTTTTGATGAGAAGAAAAATAACTGACTGCCTTTGCAACAGCAAAACACAAAATCACTATACAAAAAAGTATCATGCAAACAAAAGCAATCTTGCGATACAATCTTTTGAAATAAGCATTTTGCCTTGCGCGAATTCTTTTTTCCATAAAGACTATATCCTTTAACATCCCTAAAGAAGCTTTTACAGCAAAAAATGATAGAAGTATCTGTGTACATAATACAAGTTATAACGGCAAACGATCAATACACTTATATAAAAAGGCTCTCTTTTATCGTATAAAATTCTTGTGAAAAACTTTTCTCATCCCCTTTATGAAAAAAGAGAGATTATCATTTTCTCCCACCCTCTTTAAAAGACAAAGATTCTTTATCCATACTGATCTGTAAACAATGAAGCTACTCTTAAGGAGAAATCTACTTATCTTTCTCCTTGGGGCTCCCCCTTGACTTCCCCTTAAGGCTCTTCCTCCCTTAGGCTTTTTCTCTTGGATTTCCCACGCATGTGATCTCTATCACCATCCCTCAACAAGCGATATTTCATAAGGCGTTATGGACAAAAACGTGCCACCTCCCCATAGTCATTACACACCGAACAAAAAACTCTCATGTGCATTTACATGAGTCCCTACAGAAAAAACGTCCCTCATATTCACCCCACACAAACACCTCATGTATAAAATCTTACACGCCTTATACCACTGCCCCTCAAAGGGCAGTGGTGACAACCGGAAGAGATTATTAATGTAAAAGGTTACACGAAGAAAAAATGGTTTTTCTGATTGATTTCTACAAACCCTGTTAAAGACACTATGCATTTTGGATCATCTGGCATTGATGAGAAGACTCCCTCGCGTGCGCCCGCATTTTACGCATCGCCCCCTTATCTCTCTCCATCAAAGGGTAACAAAATTATTTTTTACTCTTCCACAGTCCCCATGATAATCAATGCAAAGAAACGAAAACTGCCCCCACATTTTTGCTTTGATTCCCTATTGGAATAAAAAACGCATAAGAATTTAGAGATTTCACAACAACAAGAACACACAAAATATAATGATGAGAATAATATCCAAAGCCACCTCAATGACAACGACATAGCACCCTTGGCTTCTAGACAATAAAAAAGCCGCGCCTTTAAATGACGCGGCTCATGAATAGAGATATAACTAAATAAAATACAAAAGAAATTAATAATGAATACTTATACACAAAACGTATAATATTGCAAGCTTTTTAATTATATTTATAAAACTTATCCAAAAAGAATATAAATAATGAGGGATAACAGCCTTTTTTTATTTCATTCATTTAAATGAAAAAAGCTTCTTGCCTCTCTTATGGCTTTAACCATATCAAGCATAATGCCTTCGTATTGAAAGGAGTCTTTTGTAATAACGATCTTTCTAAAATCAAAACGTATCAAATAAATCAAAACACTTTCGTATCTTTATCTCAATATAATCCAAGAGCAAACGTATAGTTTAAGTACATCGCTATAATAAACCCCGTTCTTTTACATTTGTAAAATCTGGTTTTTCTTGACATGCGTCCACCACTTCAAAAAATGAAGATTTTTCAGCCAATCAGATCTATCAATAGTCCGGATTCTAGCGGGGTTCATTTAGCTTCCCACGCATGTGATTCCCTTAAACTTCAAGTCCGAAAATATGCCCTCCTGAATATTCAGCACGCCCAAAAAACACTTGTATCAAGAAAACTTAATATCACCACACCTCAAAGGAGGGTGTTTTATGGCATAATTTTACAGCATCACAAGATAAGACAAATAAACAAGCACTTGTAGTCCACTGTCTGATAAAAAAACAAGCACACCTTTAGCCCTCAAGCCTTCTCCAACAAGCCATCATTTTTCTTTTTTATAAGAAAGTTCAATGATAGATATTCTCCCCCGCTTTAATCTATTTTGGCAAATACACTTTCTTTTTTATGAGGCTTTTGAGCAATTAAAAAGGCGACAAACGGCTACTTTTCTCTTTAAAAAAGCGTAAAAACAGTAAATTTCTTATAGATTTACGATCATCAAACGCCCTATCCAAAAGCTTTTTCAAAGTGTTGCAAGATTTTATTTTTTGCAATTTTTTTGCCATGCGTTTCTGCTGAGGCAAGACTTCTTTCTTTGTAGGCTTTAAAGGCTTGCCCATAGATTTTAATAATGCGCCCTAATTTCTCCAACAACGCATGATAAACTTCCCTACAACAATCTTTCTCTATTTGTGAAATATGTTTTTCTTTTAATAAATTTTTACCTTTTTAAAAACATCTCAAACAGGGTGCAATTCCAAGACCCACCGAAAATATAAATAGGAAAAGTTTATCTGATATATAACTTCAACAAATGCATTTTCATTGCGACCAATCACTCTTTTCTATTTTTCTTCTTAAAACTAAAAAAGAAATTTTTTAGGAGGATGAATTATGAAACCTTCATGAGCATTGATGTGTATTTCTGGTACCTTCTGTATTTCTGAAACAAAATTTTCCCTATCCACAAAAGATGATTCTATTTTAATTTCTGATGTCTCCGTCTTAATATTGGGGATAGTTATTTTACCGCTAACAATACTATTGATATTATCTTGATCCTCTTCTTTCGCCTTTTGTTCGACATTGGTAAGATCTAGAGCATTTAATTTTTTTTCTAAAGCATCCACACGCTTTGAAATTTTTGTAATATCTTCATATGCTTTCTTCAACAATGCGTTTAAAGGAGCATGTCCCATTCTTCCGCTAGCATAAAGAACGACACGAATACATTCAGGATCATCAATATCAGCAATAGAAAATGGAAAAAGTGCCATTATATCCCCCTTTTTAATAAGCTAAACAGCCGTTGAGCATTTGAATATCTTTTCTCTTTGCACGGTTCTTTAAGAAACCTCAGACAACCATATGAAAGGCTTTAAAAAAAATTTCCTCATCGAAAATTTTTACAAGGTATTTTTTTAGATTATACTCTATTTTCCACCTAAAATGTTGACTTTATCACCTGATAATCAAAGAAAAATGTTTGATCACCTTGCATGCTGTATCAACCTTTCCCAAAATGACAACGCCCACACCGGTCTTTAAATAATGCCAATCAATAAACAATGGTTTGTAAACAATCTGGCTTCTTATCTAACAGATTTAACTTGGCTTCCCCCTTCAAATGCCTCTTTGTAATGCGTCCCTATTTAGAGTTACTCTACAAAAAAAACACTGCTTTAGGAATACTCACAGACGAAAAACACCCTATGCATAAAATTTTAACCACATCTCAAACAATGGTATTTTACAACACAACGGAACAAACTATTGTCTTACAGATTTTCTCGTATCACTCTCATCCTGTTTCAAGAAGTTTCCTGATAAGCACAAAATGCCATCTCAGAGAGTTCAATGCCTCACCATACGTTACAACGCATCACCAACCTGCTGCTTCTAGCCAACAGTACACCCATTTTGAAAGCAAAGAGGAGCCTTTTTTCCTACATGCTTTGCCAAAAAAGGGAGTGCTTCATTTTGCCTTTTCTCACTTTAAATAAACATATCCGTTGACCTCTTCCCACCACCCTCAAAGGACAAAGGTTTTAGCCCCACATCGGTTTGTAAACAATCCAACTCCTCTGAAGGAGCTCCATATCTGCTCATTATTTATATGATTCACTTGCATAATACTTAACCAAGCAAATCCTCCCCAGAACAGTTGCTAATGTATTAAATACTTTAAGCTATCTTACTGATATCACCACCTTCAATAATAGTGTTTTAATGACGGTACTTTACGCTATAATAGGATAAAATTATCTAGGGGCTTTTTGTCATCGCACAGCAGCGGTTTAAACCCAGCACTTGAAACAATGGATCACGATACCACAAGAGAGAGGCATTTGGGATAAAATCTTTATTCCTCAGCAAAAAACGCCATGAATAAAGAAATTTTTTTTGTTCTTTCCCTACCTTTAATAATCACTGTCTTGATCCTCTAAAGAACAATAGATAAACTCACCTTTAGGCATCCAACAAAGGCAGCACAAAAAATAAAAGAATAAAGAGAGTTGAGTTTTTTTTCTAAAGCGCCTCAAAACTTTCTGCACAATATATTCTATAAGACTTTTTTCATAACAAACATTTTGCAAGCATTTTTATCTTTCTCTCACACAGCTTTCATTCTCAGGCTTTGACAGCATAAACCACCGCCACATTGACAGGACGTGTTTCATCTCCCCCTGTTTTTTGCAACAAGACCTTATGTTCATGCTCTCCCGCAGGACCTGTCAACAAATTTTTATTGTAAATTTGAGCCAGATTTCTATAATATTCACCGTGATTCATATCCCAAACTACCTTTTCAATCATTGGATAACTATGCTGGTGGTTACCTGTTGAATCTGTTTTTCCTTCATGGGTATGAGATTTAAAAGACTCTTCTTGTCGACTTCCCAAGCGACGTCCTTTATCAATTGCTTTTCCACTATCGAGCCCCCGTAAAAACATTCCACGCAAATCGGGAACATTGAATGTTGTTCTCCCATCTCCTTTTCCCCATGTTTCTCCCAAAACAGCAAAGAGATTAGCATAGTTCCTTCGCGAATATTCTTTACCATCACAGAGTAACCATCCAGAGGGTATTTTTTCTGTAGCAAAAGTCCCAATAAATCCAGAAGAAAAAGTTTCAGGCAAAGGAGGAAAGGGAGGGATTTCAGGAAGTTTTATAGTAGGATTGGTTAAAAACCAGCCATCAGCATTTTTCCCGGCAATATCACGCGTATAGACGACTTCATAAAGCCCCCCCTTTTGAATTTCCTCCCCTTTTAAAGGCATGATACCCTCTGGCGTTGCCATATAAGTTGGTCGTGGAAGTAATTGATTCAAAGAAATATTTGTCTTTCCTCTATTGACGCCTTGTGCTTTAAAGCGCACAACAATGCCATCCATATAAGTCTCAAAAAAAGACTTTGTTGCCAAACGAAGTGATGTCCTCTCGTTTTCCACATCGACAGTAAACTGTGTTTCAATCCCGCCCCCATTATCCAACAAATATTCTTTAATGCGTTGCATCATAGCGCGAGCACTATCATTGACTGTGCTTGGCGGTTGCCCTTCTGCCCAGTTTATACTTTCATCGGCATAAGCATTTTCTGATGCAACAATTGACCAATCATAAATCGAACTCATAGAAGATACTCTTTTTTCAAAAAGGGAAAACGAGCAAAAAATGAAGAAAAGAAAGCCGCAACTTTATTTTTAGATGCCGGTATTTTTTCCATTTTCACTTTTTCCATTTTCAAACCTATTTTGTCATAATCAACATGCAATAACTTTGTTTTTGCATTGACATAAACAGCTTCAGGCTTCACACACAACACATCTTGCGCCATAACGCCCTGATAACGTTGTGGATTTCCTTTATAATTAAAGGTATAAAGTGGATATCCCTTTTTCTGCCCCACAGGGATAATATTTTCTTTTGCTCTTACGTCACAAAGCCCTAAAATTCCTCCGACCAATCCAAGCACTTGCTGCGCATCACGCAACGGATCTTTTGTCACAGAAGGTATTGTTGTAGATTTTCCTGAAGTTGTTCCGTAATTTCCAGCGGCCTGTGTTCCTACCTGTAACAAGCGTTCTAAGCGATTCCAATCTTGATTATCTTTTTCTGACCATTTTTGGCGCTCCGCATCTAAGACATTTTGACGATTCATATCTTGAATCATTCCTCCTTTCAAAGCATTGCTTTGCGCATTACTCTGTCCTTGATAATAGCTATTTGCCGCATTAACCTGATCCTGCTGAGAGCGATCAATCATCTGGTTCGCGTTCATCATATTATTAATATCTTGATTATACTGCTGTACCGCAGCATTTGTTGCCAAGGCGCCTAACTCATCGGCCAGCACACCAGTATGAGCGCCAGAACCATAACGTCCTGCCCCAGACATAGATTGATTAATCGCATCAGAAGTTTTATTCAGAGCATTTTGCAATGCAGTATTAAATTTACTATTGCTTCCAATCCAGCTTCCCTTAGCCATACCGGAAAGATTTGTAGCGCTGTTGGTTGGTGCATTCAACCATTGCGTTACCGTTGGATTATTATAGAGCCCTGCTGCTTGTTGTAAACCAGTTAGCGCATTTTTTGTCATATCGCTAAGACCGGCAACTCTCTCTCCCTGATAAACGTTTCCGCCAATTCCTTTATTATAAAGTCCAAGCGCGTTAGCACTGGCTTGTTTAAGAATATCAGCGGCCCAAGCGGGTGGTGCATTTGTTTGTGTTGTTGTCTGCACTTGAGGTGTTTTTTTTCTACTCATGAACCCAGAACCTTTCTATATTGAATAAGATTACGAGAATATCCGTGATGAGCGAGCTTTTTCGCCCATCCAGTTCTTCCAAACATGTGCATTTCGTCCGCATTGATTGTTCGCGCCCATTTTTCGACTTCATCAATCAACTTGACCAATTTCAGCCCTCCCTCTCCCGCAAGATCTGAGAGAACGACGCATTTTTTTCCCGTATGGGTTATTTCAACTTTGGTAATTGCAAAAGCACTAAATTGGATTTTATTTTTTAAGACCAGCCACAATTGTGCTTGTCCTGTAGCGATTTCTTCAGCAATTTTTTCCAGACAAACATCATCCGGAAAGCGCTGCGCATATTTTTTCAATGCAGCATTGAGTGCCTCTTGATAGGGAGCTATTTTTTCCCATGGCCACTGCTCTGTCAGATGAGCAGAATATAAATCTTGACTCTCAAGCATCATAATTTGGGCTCTTTTAGCTTTGTCACCCCCTCTTTGAGCAATACGCATCCCCATGCATACTTCACGCATTCGTGCTTACCGCACAACTTTCAAAAAGAAGAAGAGAGACACCACAACAAAAAATAATCCCCCATCATCCCTTGTAACAAGAAATAGGGAATACGCCATTCCTACTTTATAGAAACCATGGTGCAGCCTATTTTTCCTTTATTGCAGAAAAGCATGAAACATAACGCACCACATTGTTCTTTGATATTATAAAGGCTTGGGAAGCCTATGGGGCATTTGTTCTTTAATAATAGAGGCTTTGAGCCTATCGCATGGTATTACAAAGGGCATGCCTATCGCATGGTATTATAAAAGGGCATGCCTATCGCATGCCGGCAGACGTCAATTCCACATCAAATCCGGTGACATGAGTCCAATTCACCCCTTCAGGAATACGCAATTTAAAGCGATAAAACCGTGCCCTTGCGCGACAATGAATTTGTCCAGTATTATAAGAGGGTTGTTTTTCTGGCAACCAAACAGTTTCCTCTTCAAGAGATTGTCGAAAGCGCATTCCCACAGACAAATAAAACTTTCCACTATTGACTTGAGGCATAATATTTTTCACGCGTGTTATCATGCCATTTGTCTGTCCCATTTCTTGTGATGTCACGACACAAGCCATAGGACACCCAGAAAACGACCCCAGTCTGCCCTGTTGATCAAATGCCCCCAGCATAGGTGATTCATTTCTCCACACTTTACTATCAAGAGAAAAGGACAAATCGTCAATATTCTTAGTCACAAAATCAAGACCTTCTAGGGTTGTTCCGGCTAAGAAAATAGGCAATATCATTTTGATATCGACGAGAGCTTTTGTCCATTTTTGCAATCCCCAATCATAAATGAGCAAGATCCGTTTATGAATGTTCTCATCAGAATCAACCATCCAATAAACACGATTATACACCCCATCGATAGCAGCCGACAGGGTGTACAGATTATCCTTCCTTGATTTTGCTGTCATCGTTCGATCCACTTTTTCGAACCCAATAGGGATAATCTGTCCCTCATTTGTTATTTGATAAAAACCGCCCTCATCGGCAAAGAATGCTAAATCGCCCCGACAAACGATTGATTCAGCATTTTTAGCGCCTCGTTTATCGTGGATTTTTTGGAAACTAAAAATAATCTTTGATCCAGGGATAAAAGAACCGGCATAGATTGCAGAACGCATAAAGATAATTGGATTTGTTGTCTCGGTTGCCCCTTGGACGAATCCGCCATCAGGAAAATCTTGATAATCACAACTTTTTTTCCCCACGGTCCAAAATTCAGCATCATTCAATCCAGACCAATGAACCCGTCTTGGATTTTCGGTTAATTTCATCAAACAAACGAAATCTCCCCAGATTCGAACAATCCCCGCTTGTGGCGGATTACCTCCTAAATTTCTAAATGTTTTATCATGGTTAATATCGATCACTTGTGGTCTATCATTGGCATTAACAGCAATGATCAAATCACCAAACAAAGCAAAAGACCACGGAGCATCGATATTAGCAAGATAAGATTTTCCTTTTTGGCTAATATCCCTCCACTTCATTGTTGTATTATCAAGCAAGTAGATTTTTTCTCTTGTCCCAGCAATAATAGAAACCCCATTTTTTGTTTTAACCGCAAGAGCGCCTAAAATTGGCTCCGGACAAGGCTCTGATAAAGGTTCAAAACTTGGCATAGGAATATAGGAGCCATCAGCTGGAAGCACATTAACAAGTTCATCGGTAAAAATTCCATTGATATCCGCCACATCGGGTCGATAATCAGCGATTGGGAAAAAAGCCATCAAGACCCCCATAAAATCTTTGAAGAGCCCAGTGCCATTCAAGACACCAAGGCTTATTAATAATAAAAAAAACTACAAAAGCCTTTAGAACAAAACTCTAAAGGCATAAAATTTAAGAAAATAAACAACCTTAGGTTGTTTAATGCATCAAAAAAACGATACCATCAATAATAGCCACCCCAACGCCATCCACCAGCGCCAAACCAAAATCAACTGCCCGCAATCACCCACAATGACGGGGGAAAAAGCCATTAAGGCCCCCATAAAATCTTTGAAGAGCCCAGTGCCATTCAAGACACCAAGGCTTATTGATAAAAACTATAAAAGCCCTTAGAACAAAACTCTAAAGGCATAAAATGCAAGAAAATAAACAACCTCAAGTTGTTTAATTCATCGAGCAAAATGTGACCATAAAGAATGGTGGAGCCCAACGCCATCCACCAGCGCCTAACCAAAACCAACCGTCGTCACCAATCCCCATGATTGGGAAAGAGCCTTAAAACCCTTCATAAAATCTCTAAAAGAGCCCAGTGCCATTCAAAACACCAAGGCTTATTGATAAAACTAACCATAAAAGCCCTTAGAACAAAACTCTAAGGACATAAAGTACCATAATACACAACCTCAGGCTGTCTCATTTATCGAGCAAAATGTGACCATAAAGAATGGTGGAGCCCAACGCCAAACACCAGCGCTTCACCATCAACACCCAACGCGCATCCAACCATAAAGGACAAACCAACCTTCAACGCCCGCCATAAACGATTTCGAAAAAAGCCTTTTAAAAACGCATTGGACGAATTTTTGAAGAACCTTTTCGACGCGATGTTTCAATACGCAAAGCTTGAAGCTGTTCTTGAAAATCTCTGAAAGAAACGGCGGCATATTCAGGATCTTTAAGGATATTTTTATACAATTCATATTTTGCCCGCGCTTTAATAAGATCAAAAGCATGAAGCAACCAAGGATTATCATCTTCTCTCAGCTGTTCATCCGCAATATGAATAGGAGCATACGAGAGCTTTACGGTTTCCACATGTTCTGGTGTTGGAAAGAGACCTATTTTTTGATCAAGGTACGTATAAAAGAATGGCGTTCCCAGTACAGGATGCGCGCCATATTGTTGATGCAACACTTCCAAGGGCTTAAAGAACAATTTTGTTGGTGTTTCATCGTTTGTTGCTAAAAAGACGCTCTCTAAAACCTTTTCTGATTTAATACAAATTCCCTCTTCTTGCCCATACCATGTTTTACCACTTTGTGTTTTAAACGTCCTTTCTCTTTTTTCATTAAAGAAAAAGGGTTCGCGTTCACACAAACGCAAAGCCGTAAAAATTGAATCTTGAATTTGCAGGGAATATTCCGCTGTTGTATCGTCAATTTCATCTTGAATAAGCGCGACCATATAAGCAAAAGTTTTAGAATGGTCTGAATGTGTAAGGTTTAGATTTTGGGGATCAGTGGATAAAGTGGTCATAAGCCTGTCCTTGTTTCTGGAAGCATTTTAAATTTTTCCCCCAACAGATCCCTCTTGTTGGGGGAAGAGAGCAAACATTCGCTTTAAGCGGGCGCTCCATAAGTTGGGATGACGATAGTGCCAAAATCCTGAGCCCCTTGCGTACTTCCTGGCAAGGTAAAGCAAGTTTTTTTCATACCGATAATGGTTTTTGCCGCGACCCCGAATTCTCTTTCATAGTCGAAGAGTTCTTCCACCAATTTATAGCGTGTTGCTCCTCGATCTTTACCAAAAGCAATCACAGCACTCTGCGCACCAAGCAGAACAGCCCGCCGCACATTTGGTACAGCTTTATTTGCCGTCCCAGATTCAACCCCTTCGGTAATATGTTCAGCTTCGCGTAAAACCACACCATTATACATGCCCAAAGACCCATCATAGAGCGGATTTTTGATACGACTTCCACTATAGATTGCCTTAGTAATGTCGAGCCATTGCCCCGCATCTGTATTGGTTCGCAATTGCGTCACTTGGGTTGGGTGCAGATACAGCACATAGACATTTTCGCCATCAATCCGCACAGGTCTAATTTTAGGATTTGCCAATTTAGCCCGTTCGACAGCTTTATCAATGAGCTTAAGATCAAAAACATCGCCTTCTTTTAAGTCCTCATCTTTTGCTTTATCGTTAGGACGTACCACGCGTTTATTGGTTGGTGCCGTTGGCGCATTAAACCCATAATGGACAGGTTTAAGAGTAATCGTACGTCCCTCAAAGTTAATAGCTTTTGCGGTATAACCACACACTTGAATGAAGAACATCATACTCAGACGATCTGCATACCAATCAACCAAACCATTTTTTGCCTCGGTGCGCAAATCATGGAGAATTCGTTGCTGATCAATTGTTCCCTCATTTTTGACACGCACAGCATGAACGAGTTCATTAATTGCCAAGCGATCATTGAGAAACTGTAAAGCTTCTTCATTGCCTTCCAATGTCTGCCCTTCACTCACCCCATCGCCTAGCAACTGCACACGCAAATTAAAGCTAATGGCATCCCCACTTGCTTTCGTGGTTTCATCCTTTAATTGTACGATACTGTTTGAATCATTTCCAATCAACGGTGCAATTGGAAGTGCTTTTGAGACTTCTTGGTTTAATAATTTAGACCATGTGCGCACTGCCATTGGGTCATTAAGTCCGATATAAGTTACAGTCATTTTGTCCTCTAAAAGTTTTATTGACATAAAAAACCCGGCAAAGCGCCGGTTGTTAAAACACCACATTTCATTTCAAATGGTGAATAGTTTGTTCGTGAGTTTTATCTAATTTCTGTTAGCGTCTTCCTCCCCCCTTATAAGAGCTCTCCTCACCGCATCCGTTCTTTGAAACATCTTCTCTCCCCACTCCCCCCGCCCCTGTTCCCTCAAAAAACGCCTGCCACCTTCACGCCCCAAAAGCCGCTCCACGTTCCCGCAAAAAACACCTGCCACATTTTTGTTTTTAAAATTCTCTTCCCCCCATTAAACGATTAAAAGAAGCTTTATTTTTAGGATCAGCAACCCAAGCGCTAAATTCTGCTTCTGACATTTTATCAAGCATATCCAAAGAAATCGGCCCATTTGGCGTTAAACCGTTATAAGCAGCAAGAGTACGCGCAGAATTGTGTCTTTCCTGTAAATTTTCATCCATGTTATTGGGAACATTTGTGTAGCCAATTTTTTGTGCAATCGTGTAAATCACTTCAGCAGGGTTTTGATTTTTTTGCGCACAATCGTGCAAGATCTGCTTCAACTCATCACCAATTATCGCATCAATATTTTGGGGATCTGCCATCTCGGGATAGAGTGAAGCACAAGCAGCCAACTGTTTAGCCCGCGTTTCATAAATAAAATCGGCGGCTTGATCAAAATCATGATGTTTTTGTTTAACACTGGCAACAGACTGTTGATAGAATGCGTGCAACTGTTCTGCTTCACAAACAGTCGGTTTATCTTGGGGTTTTTCATGTAAAAGCCCTTGTTTTTGGAGTGTTTTTCCCAACCATTGCATATAGCCCATAAAGTCTTTTTGTGGATCTGGTGGAACATCTTCTCCTCCTTGAACCTCTTTTCCTACCTTTTGCGAAGAGGACTGTTTTTGATGCGTTTGCCCTTGGAAATTATCTTCAAGAGTTTTTTCTTCTCTTGCAATTTCACCATCTTCTCCCTCTTGTGTTGAGACCAGAAAATCTTGTTTTAATTGGTTTTGTTCTGCCGGCGTTAAGTGTTCTTGATCCATGACATTAGCCTTTTCTTTTTTTTAACAATAAAATTAAATTTTTCAGATAAAACAGCCTGTGAGCATTTATTCCCTCAATGCTCTCCCATCACTTGGGCTCCACCATTCCCCACCATATTCACCCCACATAACGGCAAGACTCCCTCTCTCCACCTCGATTTTTCCCCAACAATCCTGCCCTATAAAACAGTTCTTTTAAGAAAAGGGAGCCCATGCACACTATGGAAATCGATAAGCCCATTTTGCGCCCACCATTCCCCACCATGTTCACCCCACATAACGGCAAGACTCCCTCTCCACCCTGTTTTCCCCAACAGGGATAGTTCCATAAAACAGCTCTTCGAAGATAAAGGAAGACGACATTATGCTATGGAAATTGTATCGATAAGCAATTTCTGGTAGATGGAATTTATCAGAAGTCGCGCATGACAAAGCGTCCTATTGTTGAGCCTTTACTGTCTGCAACATCTGCATTATCTGCTCTGTTCCCACATTACCCCCCATCTGTGCTGAGGCATTTTGCTCTTCTTGGAGAGCGTTTTGCGCCTTTATAGCGATTTTATGAATGAGTGAAGCGGGTAAAGGCGAATAGCGTAAAAGATCGAGCATAATCTCTGGCGTTGCAAAATTTTGCATCAAAGGAAGCAATTGCATGATCAATGCAAAAGTACGCTCTTTTTCATTAAGACTTGTTGGCGCATCATCCACGACAATATCATATTCCAAACTTGTCACCATTTCGCGTGTCAGTGGAACATATTGAGCATTTTCATCCCCGGCAATACGGACCAACCGCCCATCGGAGAGATAATTTTGAATAAGATAGAGAATAATTTTTCCCTGTCGTTGCCGATATCGACGCAACCCATCAAAAAAGGAAGCCAAAAGATTAAGTGACGATTGTCGTCGTTGTTGTTCAAGAATGCCAGGCTGATTGACAGCTCGCGTCCCAATAAATTCAGAAGACAATCCCGTCACCTGTTCGAGAGCGCTCTTTGCTTCATTAAACAATTGAAAAAAACCTTGCGGAAATTGCGCCACGGGTTTAGGCTGGATTCTTCCGCCAGAGACAGCCCCACTTTTCAACCAAGTAATACTATCGGCTCTAGCCCAACTCTCGACGGCTTGTCGATCATCATCAAAAGCATCGCGTTCTGCCATAATGCCGCCTTTTGATTGGCTATTGAGCAAATGCATTACTTGACTAAAATATTTGTTTGCCCACCGTTGCGGATCTTTTGTTGGCTTAACAATTCCGTAAAACTGTCGGCTTAACTTATCAAAAGTACCGGTAATACACTCCCATCCCAATTGATTGGGTGGAACCAAGGGCTTATCAGGCGCTTCGAGCAGCTTTCTGCCCAAAAATGCCCGTTTGACAATTTTTTTGGTCAACTTTGTTGCTTGAATATGAGGAAAGGTTTTGCTTAAATTTTGGAAATCCTGCTCTGAATAATCGATAAATTTTCCACTTTGCGGCTCAAGGACTTTATAAACCACCTCGCGTTCAAACCAGCGACATTCTGCCAATGTCACCATTTTAGGACGTTGATAACAGCTTGCCTCTTCTCCCTCTACCTGATAACTTTGTGTTATCCCATTGCTGGTTGGCTGTAAAAAGCTCTGATGTTTCACCCAATCAGCATGAAGATCGCTCCAATGAACATTGGGAAACATTTGCTGCGCTACGGCAAGAGGTTTTTCATCAATATACCATAAGCGTTGAGCATCAATGAGATTAGACTTAACAGCACTTGCATCCCACACCATTTTCATAGGGTCCAGCCGCGCAATGATTGGTTTTCCTTGTGGATCTTGTTCATAATCAAGGCGTGTATCTGTCCAGCCCATGCCGCAAATAATTGCATCTTGAAAGGCATCGGAATCTTCGTATTCGCCGTCGGCTTCATCGCGAAACCATTCGGCTGCTCCTGTTAGAATCTGATTAGCAAAAGCTGCACCTTCTTGTCGTGGAATAAATTGGACTTGTCTTTTATTATTGCGCTCAGCACCGATCACAGCATTAATTAAAGGTGCAATACGGTTAAAAGTCATCACCGGTCTGTTTTGTTCGTGCAAGACGGCAAGGTCTTGCTCATTCCATTGCCGCCCATTATAAAAATCGTAATCTTCTTGGGCATTTTTTCGCCATTTTTCGACATGGGCAATATCATCCTGATACCAACCCACGAGTTTTTTAAAAAGAGCTTGATTTTCAAGCGTTTCGATTTGATCAAAAGAAGAATTTGTAGACATATTCATTAAAAAGCCATCCATGAAGTTTGAGAATGGTGAGAAGAGCGATAAGTTTTTTTTCGCACTCTAGCATTTGGTTGTTCATAAGCCACACACATCAGTCCAAAGGCATCGGCCCCATGGCTAGCCCAATCATGTTCAGCCCCTAGACCGATATTGCGCTGTTCATCACGCTTTTCATGATACCAGGCGAGCGCTTTTCTCCCCGCAGATGTTGTTTCACGATTAAACCATAGTGCAGGAAACAACCGCCTTACGGCTTCGATACGCATTTTAACAGCGCCTGTTCCTTGATTAGGAATTATTTTGGTTTGAAAACCAGCTTGTTGAAGAGCACTTTCAAAACTCACATTATAGACACGATCTTTTGTTGCGCCATCATGAGGCAAGACCATAAGAGCCTTATCATATCCCTTTTGAAAGACCCACCCCACATGCTCTGAGAGAGGTTGTCCTTGGGCTTCATAATAATCGAGCACTCGGATTTCCCTTCCAACAAACTGCGCCACCCACAATGCGGTAGCATCGGCCTTTGCGCCTGTTCCCCCAATATCCCAAAAGATTCTCACCTGCATCAAAGGGTCCCGTGGAACAGTGGTAATCCGCCCTTCCATCTCGGCTTCGAGCAGACATTTCTGATAATAAGCGCCTTGCACAGCTTGGAGATATTCTCCTTCCCAAATATGGTTATACTGCTCTGGTCTTTGCTGTAAATCGTCCATTCGATCACGATTGAGTTTTTCAGGAAATTGCGGATTATCGCGCCAATTGATTTCCACCCCTTTGATATGAGGATTATCGACATTTCGGAAACGTTTTTCCACGGGTGCATTTTCATGGCATGGGTTCCATGTCACCCATAATTCTGCATTCCAATCTTTTCCTTCTTCGCGCAAAGTTGGAATAAGTGTTTGCCAAGCAGTTTCTGTCACGGGCTCCGCCTCATCCACCCAACAAAGGAAAACGCGCCCCATTGATTTAATGCTTGCGATATTGCGATCAAGCCCAGCAAACACATAGACAATCCGTCCATCTTTTGACTTAATATATTTATCGCCGATTTCATAATAGTCTTGTAAAAAAGAATAAGCTTCGATAGCGCGTTTAATTTCTTCCAACGAACTTTCATTGAGAGAATTTTGAAATTGCCGTGCACAAAGGATAATACCGCGTTCTCCAGCCATTCCATGGCGATATCCCACCACGGCCGACATCAAAGCAAAAGAACGTGTTTTTCCAGAACCGCGTCCTCCCCAAGCGGCTCGCACATCGGCATTTCCAGTAAAAACAGGAATAAGCTTTGGAATAAGAGCTACTTGAGCCGTTTTCTGCTCAATTTTTTGAGAAATTTTCTGAACCGTTGTCATTATAAATTTTCATACTTTAGCAATAATTGCGCTGCACCCTTTTGCTTATCCCAAATTTCATTATCCCAGAGCAATTGAACAAAAAGAGCAATTGAACGAAAAACGCCCTTCTCAAAAGCAGCGCTTTATCTTTTCTTCATCGCACATGTTCAATAAATTTCACTTTTTTACATGAGATCCCCTTGACTCCACCTATATGCCCCAACGTCCTTATCCCCCCAAAGATCATTATCTCCCCAAAGGTCCCTATTTCCCCAACACACCCCTCAAACACCGCGCCTGTCATCCCCCAACCACAAGCACAGTATCCCCCCAAATCATAGCCTCAGCACACGCTCTCAGGCATATCCAAAGCCCAACATCCTCCAAGACCATGCCTCTCAAGCATCACCAATCCTCACACTTTATCCCCCAAGATACCCCCCACCAAAACACATGCATCCCGCAAGCATAACACTTCTCTCAAGTTTCATGCCCCTCACCCATCAAAACACTGTTCCATATCCACCACACAAATACCCTGCACCAAACCCTCCAGCACACGGGCCCTTACGGCATCATTCACCAAAGCCCCTTCCCAGTATCACGAGCGCCTACAAGCGCGATAGCCTCCGCTTCAATCCCCTCAAGATAGGCAATCACTAAAGCATCCCCCTTCCAAGACATCACCCCACATCATCCACCTCAACCTAACATTTTTCAATATCACAAACCTCAGTTATCGAGGTATCACACTTCTCCGGTTCAGTATTTTTGGGCTTCACTGGTACAATCTCAATACGCGAAACTGCTTTAACATCTCCCCCATTTCAATAACGAGAAAAGACCAAACCTTCACCAGAAATCCAAAACAGCAAATATCATCAAGCACTCCCCAACATCTTTCAAGTATCGCGCCCCTCACACATCGCCATAAAAGCATCTTGCCCTCGCCGCTTCACACAGACCACCCCAGACACCATATACCCCAAAAAAAACACCATATGCACCGAAGTCTCCTCCAGTCCACGTCCTCATGCATCCCCCACCAAAGCCCAACAACTTCACAGCTCACACGCCTAAAGCACTCAGCCCCTCACCGCAATTTCAATCATAAGCTTTCAGACAAACACCTAGCACCCCCGTTCAAAGACAATATCCCTTAAACATCATGTGCCCAACCCAATATTTTCTCGTAGCTTCAAGCCTCAGTAACCAAAGGATCAGGCTTCTCCGGTTCAGTATTTTTGGGCTTCACTGGCACAATCTCGATACGCGAAACTGTTTTAACATCTCCCCCTGCTTCTCCCGTAACCTGAAGAGGCAAGACTTTTGCCAGCAGCGAAAAAAAAGGAACAGGATTATTCAACGCATGATATTGAAGATAAGACACCAGCCCATCCTCACCATAGTGATATCCAGCCTGCTCAGCGGCTGTCAAAAGAGCTTCATTAAATCGCTTTGTTGTTTTATTCAAAGTTGTTTTTTTACGCCCTTTTCGACGTAAGGGAAGACAATGTTCATCTACCATCATCATGTTCCTTCCAACTAAAGAAAAACCAATACTTCAAACACAAAAAATGACATGAAAATCAGCAACAAAATTTAACAAGCCATCAACAATAAAAAATGAGACCACACCCTAAAAGACAAGAACCCACATAAAGCCCAAATCCTCCGCATAATTTTACAGATACACGTTTTTACGCTTTTCCATCTTTACAGAAAAAAACCAAATGAAACGCCCACATCACCACCCCACGCAGCTCTGTAAACACGGATTTGTCAACAACTCAGCTTCTCACTCTAACGGATTCCCCTGCTGATTATTTCATATGGCTATCTCACACTTCAAAGAATGGTGTTTCATCAAACACGCCAGATAAACTCTGATCTACAATTCGACTTCAAAAAGCAAATTTTCCTCTGCTAAATAAAGCTTCCACCCCGCACCGGTTTTAAACTATAATCCAACCTCTTACCCAATAAATTCCCCTACTAACATCAGATTACCGCCCCCAAACATCCCTATTTTACAGTATAACCGTACAGCAAACATTTTAATTGTTCTTGCCAATCTTCCGAAACTACTTTACTGATAGGCTTGTGTTTTTGATCGTCCACGCAACGGTCAAATAGGGAGTTGAAAACCCGAACGCTCGGTACATAAATTTATCCCGCTTTGCGGATATCCCGGAATTCCGGGAGTTTTTGCTATGTCCAAGTGCTTGTCAGCACTAAAAGCAAAAAGCTGATCCGAGTGTCAGTATTTTCAACCTCCCGGAATACTCATGCGAGGGCGCTCGCAACCGGAGGGGAGCTTGAAGTGCAAACTAAAAATTCACATTTCAATGATATTTCAATAGGCAAAAGAATCCGTCACAGACGCATTTCAATGGGGCTTTCTCAAAAGGAATTAGGAAGCCATTTAGGTGTCAGTTTCCAACAAATCCAGAAATACGAAAAAGGTTTAAATCGTGTAAGCGCGGGGTGTTTGCTCGAAATTGCCAAAAAACTAGAGGTTCCTATGAACTTTTTTTATGCAGACCTTTTAACAGCAGATATTCCCACAAAGGAAAATCTCTCACACCACGATCAAGACACCTATAGCGAAAAAGAACACGCCCTTTTAAAAAACTTTAGAGAACTCAAACCGAAAAAACAAAAAGCAATCTTGTGGTTGATTTCTGATTAAGTAAAAGCCCATATAAAGCCCAAATCCTCTGCTTCATTTTAAAGCCCAAATCCTCTGCTTCATTTTACGGATACCATTTTTACGCTTTTCTATATTTACAGAAAAAAACCAAACGAAACCTCCCAACCACACCCCACGCAACTCTGTAAACGCTGATCTGTCAACAATCCAGCTTATTGTTTAGCGAATCCTATTGCTCATTATTTCATATGATTATTATTATCTCTCAAAGCATAGTGTTTTATCAAACTTTCCAATTCAGCCCTAAAATATTCATCCCCCACGGGCGCAAGAAACGCCTTATTAAATTATAATGCCCCACAATCACCGCCCCTCAAAGAGCAGTGTTTGACAGCATGATAGGATAAAAATTCAATGGATAAAATAAACTTGCGAAAGCAAAAATCTTTACCGTTAAAAATCTTTTTTTCAAAAAATCTGAAATTGTGGCCGATAATAAGATTGTGAAAACATCCATTACACAACAAAACTTATCAACTCTGATACAAATAGAACAGAGGTCATACTTACAATTCATGTGATAGAAAAAACAAATGAAGAAAATTTTATAGAAATCTTTGCTGATGGAATTCAAACAGTTTTTAATTTATCTCATACAGATCATCGTGCTTTAGTAATTGTTTTAGAAGAATGTCAAATAGAGCCATCCTCTACCAAGTCAGATATCTCATCTAATGAATATCAAACAAATCTCAAAGACTTTACAAAAATATGACTTGTATTATTTTTCGTATTGTATATATTATAAGCCATCTTAATTTAAGCGCGTGAGGGGAAAATGATATCAAACTTACAAACAAGCAAAAAGGCATTAGTTCTTTTGCTTTTATGGCTTCGTGGTCCTTTAAGATTGATATTAAGTATTATAGTGATTATGGGGTTTATAGGATTGCTTACAGTTCCTATTATGATATTATCAATGGGTTTGTCAAAAGCACTAATAAGCATTGCAATTTGGTCGTTTATATTAGGTTTTGGCTCTTTCCTTCTAATTCTCTCTTATGATAGATTTATAAGATATTTACCATAAACTGTTTCCGTATTTTCCCATTAACAATGCTAATAAAAAACAAAAGATCGCGATAATTCAATCTGTATTCCAACGCAATAAATCATCTCATACCTTGGAGTAATGATATTGACACATACAATGTTTAAAGAGGGGTAAAAATGAAAAAAACCATTTTATTATGCATAGTTATATTAGCTGTAGGATTTAGTATTACCGGTTGTGGTAAAACTGAAGAGGGAAAGCGTCAAGCCAAACAAGAAGAACAAGCTAAAAAGTTTTTTGATGAAGAATTAACCTCTACAGATCGTAATCATGCATTTTAAATAAATGCCCTACGACAATAAAGTGTGAATTTTGACTTCCACCCCTCACCTCAAAGGACGAAGACTCCATTCAGCGCCATTCTTGTGAACAGTCCAGCTTCTTCTCTAGAAGGCGTCAGTTTTCAACAAATCCAAAAATACGAAAAAGGCTTCAATCGTGTAAGCGCAGAACGTTTACAAGAAATTGCCAATATCCTAAAAGTTCCCATTACCTTTTTTTATGCCGATATTGTCACAAAAGAAAATTCTCTACTCCACGATCAAGACACCTATAGCGAAAAAGAACACGCCCTTTTAAAAAACTTTAGAGAACTCGAAGCGAAAAAACAAAAAGCAATCTTGTGGTTGATTTCTGATTAAGTAAAAGCCCATATAAAGCCCAAATCCTCTGCTTCATTTTACGGACACCGTTTTTACGCTTTTCTATATTTACAGAAAAAAAACCAAACGAAACGCCCACATCACCACCCCATGCACCACTGAATAAACACTGATCTGTTAACAATCCAGCTAGCTTATCCAGCGGGTTTTCTTATTGATTTCAGATCACCACACCTAAAAGAGCAAAAATTCCTATAAGTACGAGTCGACAATTCCACTTCAAAAAACAGATCTCCCCACTAGATAAATCTTCTATCCCGCACCAGTTTGTAAACTATAATCCAGCCTCTTGCCAAACAAATACCCCTTATTGACTTCACAGATCACCGTTTCATTCACAAACGCGCACCCTAGTTCTCCATATTCCATACCATGATAAAAGCATACACAAAGCATAAAACCCCATCTCCTTTTTTACAGTTACACGTTTTTACGCTTTTGCGTATTTACTCTTTTACATTTTTATAAAACGAGCTCCCTTTACGCACACAATGCATCCTTGACCTCATTCCTCAAGCAAAACTGCTTATAAAGAATTCCTTTTTCATCCAATAAAAGCGCCCCTTTTTCAAAGAGCATTATTCTCGAGCAATGGCAGCTTTCTTAAAAATCTCTCTTAAGAGTGCACAAAAACTTATTGCTTATAGGATAAATTTTTCTCGATTCTTCTAAGGAAACATCCATTACAACTCATATCTTCCCCCCACTATACTTGGAAACATCTGATCTGTATTAATGTCCTGCTTTCCATGGAAATTTGACATCAGACACGAAATCTTTTTATGAAAGTTTTTTCCCTTTTTACGATGTTTTTTCACCAGCCTTCTCAAAGCTGTTTCCTAAATTTTTGCAACCGCTAAGCTTATAGGATTTAATGAGAAAGTTTTAGACTCTAGAAAGAGTTCAACAAATCAGA
>NZ_JBHIQS010000010.1:34395-69247 GCF_042196685.1 Bartonella sp. AC329YNZD
TCCAAACAACAGAGAAATCAGATCCAAACAACAGAGAAATCAGATCCAAACAACAGAGAAATCAGATCCAAACAACAGAGAAATCAGATCCAAACAACAAAGAAATCAGATCTCCCATTCTCACCAGATCATCTTACCTATGGACTTTACCCGGTTTAAACGCACAATTCCGATTGTATCATTATGATACCTTTTTAGATTTACCTTGTCAAGTTTTTATATTTTTCTTTTAATATTTTTGTCATTTTTTATCATATTTCTGTCTCTTATGCAAACAGGATGCCCAAAAAAAACATCATTGTGTTTCTATTTGCACAGTTGTAAAAATATCTCTTACAGCTTTCCCCATTTCATGAAAGCGCGTATTCATTATATAATCACTCATGATATAATAATGGGAAATTCGCCAATAAATGGTCATCCCTTGTTTTAGCTTCTTTACACTTACATAAAAGAAGCACGCCAGAACCAGCATATTACCAATATTGCGATAATCTTCTCATAAGAATTTTCTAATCTCCCCACACCTCAAAGAGCGAAAGTTCCGACAAGAAGCGAATGATACTTGCACTTCTTTTTCACGGCTCCACACTTTTACGCTTTTACGTCTTTACAGAACAAAACCAAATGAAACGTCCCCCCTCCACACAACGATTTGATAAAAACAAACTGCATCTCCAACAATAGATTTCTGTAAAGAATCCATAGGAATTTTATCGATCAGATTTAACCCTTAGATTAGTATACAAAACTACATGACAAAAAGTCATTTCCTATAAAAGAAAGGGTAAAAACTCTATGATTGAGACAAAATATGAGGAATGGCGAGCAGTAAAAATTAATATCTTTTGTCCCCATAACTTTGAAATTATAAGCTGGACAAATGATCCTTATTGACTGCATAATGTAATTTTACATCTGTAAGTTTTTACAGGTTAATTCAATCCCACCGTTTCCCCCAACATCTCATCATGATGATCTACGCTTTTTGGACACACTGGCAAAGGGGGGATCATCTATTATACGTACGTATATAATAATGTGTTGCGCCATCTGAATCATAAGAAACAAAAGACAATATACCTATCTCTATTCGCGTTATTCTATAAGTCAAAATGACACCGTTTTGCTGTTTTGGTTGATCTGTATAGATCACGGTATATCCATTCCGTCGCAACAGATCAATAAATACAGGAGTAAAGTTGTCTTCTGTGTTACTTTTTTTCACAATAAGTGTTGTTTTAGCGGGCGGCAAAGGTTTTTTAAGATTGTGAACAAAATCGTTAGCAATTAATTTTATATCGTCCTTCGTAATATTTTGAACAACATAACTTGATGAATAATTATTGATAGATGCGCACCCCGCCACCAACACAAGCGGTAACGGTAATAAATATTTTGACATCTTAACTCCCCTCGCATTCTCTCTCGACAAAGCTCTTACACCAGAAATAAGAGCAACCTTGCTTATCAATAAAAGTATTAACAACCTATTGGTTTGCAATCAAGCGATAAGTAATCAATTTTTCAGGAATAAAAAAAATGACACCATCTCCAAGCACTCTCAAAGTTTATACTTAACATACAAAAAAATATATATTAAAAGGACTTGACCACCTCCTTACACCTCAAAGAACGGGGGAGCACCCAACACCATTCTGTGCACAATTCGGCTTCTCTTGGGCGGGTTCTTCTTGGCTTCAGACTCATAACAGTTTACTTTAAAAGGCGCGACAGACAAGTCCTGCTTAAGAATACGCAGAGCGTTCTAGTGAGTA
Organism: Bartonella sp. AC329YNZD; assembly: GCF_042196685.1. Taxonomy (NCBI): domain Bacteria; kingdom Pseudomonadati; phylum Pseudomonadota; class Alphaproteobacteria; order Hyphomicrobiales; family Bartonellaceae; genus Bartonella; species Bartonella sp. AC329YNZD. The sequence continues at coordinate 36,174 of NZ_JBHIQS010000010.1, forward strand.
TTACGTGACAATATATTCAAAACACCAACAAGATCTGTATTATTACTGTAACCGCCAATCTACCCCCCCATGTAAGTCTACCCATGTAAAAGTGATCTGTATTTGGCAATTTTCTTCAGCAACATAAAACATATATTAAGACACCGACCACCGCTCCACAATCCCACGTCCAGTTCTCAAAAATAACTCCCTCTCAAAGACCAAAGCACCCCACCCAGCACCGCTTCCATCCCGCATCGATTTGCAAACAATGCGCTGAAAACAAGCCTAATGGCTTGCAGCAAGCTCCCCTTACCAACCACGCATGCAGATCAGTCTCCTTTCCTCAAAAGAAGGCACGGTATAATAAGATTATCACTGCGCTTTATACCGTAAATTTTCCCAAATTTATGTTTCAGGTAAAAACGCCAACCGATCACCTTGCTTTTCAATTGTCACCACCGTCTCGTCGTGAATTTCTCCAAACAAGATTTTCTCTGCGAGAGGATCTTGAATTTCTTTTTGAATAATCCGTTTAAGCGGACGAGCACCATAGAGCGGATCATAGCCCTTATCGGCAAGAAATTTTCTCACCTCTGGCTCGATTTGCAAAGTTATTTTGCGTTCATTGAGTAGATTTTGCAAATGTTCTATCTGAATATCGACGATAGCTTCCATATCTTGACGTTGCAGCCTTTGAAAGAGAATAATCTCATCAATACGGTTTAAAAATTCAGGACGGAAAGCGGCTTTGACGACATTCATAACATCATTTTTTGCCTGATCTGTTGCTTGCCCTTCAGGCAAAGCAGTTAAAAACTCAGCACCAAGATTAGAAGTCATAATCAGCAAGGTATTTCGAAAGTCAACGGTACGTCCTTGACTATCCGTCAAGCGTCCCTCATCCAACACTTGCAACAAGAGATTAAAAATATCAGGGTGTGCTTTTTCAATTTCGTCAAACAGAATGACCTGGTAAGGTCTTCTACGTACAGCCTCCGTCAGCACGCCCCCTTCTTCATATCCAACATATCCAGGAGGTGCCCCAATCAGCCGCGCCCCAGCATGCTTTTCCATATATTCCGACATATCAATACGCAACATGGCATTTGGGTCTTGGAAAAGAAAAGCGGCCAGAGCTTTGGTTAACTCGGTTTTTCCCACCCCCGTAGGTCCCAAGAACATGAAAGACCCCAGCGGACGGTTAGGATCTTGCAGCCCCGCACGCGCACGCCGTACAGCACGAGAAACAGCTTGAACAGCCTCTCCCTGCCCAATCACACGTTTGCTAATTTCATCTTCCATCCGCAACAGCGCCTCCCGTTCTGCCTCCAGCATTCGATCAACAGGAATACCGGTCCAGCGCGAAACAATCCGCGCCACATGTTCAGCCGTCACCGTTTCTTCAACGAGATGATTTTGTTGGTCATCATTTTCCGCGATACTCAATTGTTTTTCGAGTTCAGGAATGACACTATAAGCGAGCTCTCCAGCGCGTTGGAATTGTCCATCACGCTGTGCAATAGCCAAAGCATTACGGGCTTCTTCGAGTTGTTTTTTCAAATCAGCAGCATGCCCTAATTTTTGTTTCTCAGCCTGCCAAGCACTTGTCATCTCAGCGGACTGTTGTTCCAATGTTTTCAGTTCCTCCTGCACATTTTTCAACCGTTCTTTTGCTGTTGGCTCGACATCTGTTTTCAAAGCTTCCCGTTCGATCTTCAACTGTAAAATACGCCGATCAACAGCATCGAGTTCTTCCGGCTTTGAATCGACCTGCATACGCAAACGTGCCGCCGCTTCATCGATAAGATCAATAGCTTTATCCGGCAAGAAGCGATCCGTAATATAGCGGTTAGACAAACGCGCGGCCGCAATTAAAGCACTATCAGCCAAGCGCACTTTGTGATGTTGTTCATATTTTTCCTTAATACCGCGCAAGATAGAAATAGTATCTTCCAAAGAGGGTTCAGGTACAAAGACAGGCTGGAAGCGGCGTGCCAAAGCAGCATCTTTTTCGACATATTTTCGATATTCATCGAGCGTAGTAGCACCCACACAATGGAGTTCTCCGCGTGCAAGAGCAGGCTTTAACAAGTTAGACGCATCCATAGGACCATCAGATTTTCCTGCTCCAACAAGATTGTGCAATTCATCAATAAAGAGGATAATTTGTCCATTTTCGGCTTGCACCTCTGCCAGCACTGCTTTGAGACGTTCTTCGAATTCTCCACGATATTTTGCACCAGCGATAAGCGCTCCCATATCGAGCGCATAGAGTTGTTTATCCCGCAAAGTTTCAGGGACATCGCCATTGATAATGCGCAGAGCTAACCCTTCCACAATAGCTGTTTTCCCCACCCCAGGCTCACCAATCAACACGGGATTATTTTTCGTCCGCCGTGAGAGCACCTGAATAGTGCGTCGAATTTCTTCTTCTCGTCCAATAACAGGGTCGAGTTTTCCTTCGCGTGCATCTTTTGTGAGATCCCGGGCATATTTTTGCAAGGCATCATATTGTCCTTCGGCATGGGGGCTTGTTGCTGTTTTTCCTTTCCGCAGCGCATTAATTGCCCGATTAAGCGCTTGCGGGGTCAATCCTCCACTTGTTAAAATATCGGCTGTTTTTGCGGTCTTTTCCATGATCAGCGCTTGCAACATGCGCTCCACGGTCACAAACTGATCACCGGCTTTTTTCGCAATATCCTCAGCCAGCGCGAAAACTTTTGCCAATGGCTGTGAAAGATAGAGCTGTCCATTTCCCCCTTGCACTTTAGGCAAAGCATCAAGTGCTTCTTTTAGCGCCTTTTGAATAAGAGTAAGATCACCACCAGCGTTTTGGATAAGCGATGCAGCCAATCCTTGAGAATCGTCTAACAACACTTTCAGGAAATGCTCCGGCATAAACTGCTGATGATCAGAAGCAAGAGCGCTATTTTGTGCTGATTGTAAAAAACCCTGTACGCGTTCGCTATATTTTTCCAAGTTCATTTTTTTTCCTTAAACCTCAAGCCATCACCACACTTTAACCTCTCCAATATTCCACAAAAGAAACATCCAGAAAGGATTATCCAGCCTCTAAAAAACACCGCGGAAAAAGCAGCATGAAGAAGAACCGTAGTGCTAAAAAGAATATGGGTTTCTACAAGCCTCATAGCAAGAGGGAGAAAAAAAATACGCTATCATTTTAAATAAAAACCGCAACTTTTCTTATACCCCACATCATCACTCCCCTTTTTAAACTCTCACCCACAAACTCCACCATTAAAACTTAAATTTGAACAGCAGAAAAGGAGCACGCAAAAACATTTAAAACAAAGCAGTCTTTACAGCATATAGTTTAGAGTAAAAGTCAAAATTACTTTTTCTCTTTTTACTTAACAAAACATTGAGTATAAGCTTTAATATTTATAAACTTATACTGTCTTTATCAAAATAAAGGAGTTTGAGTATGTACCATATTGCAAAAAAGGTTATTTTAATACTTTTATTCCTTCTGATAAGTAAACCAAGCTATGCCATCTTTGCCGGCAAAGTTATTACAATAGAGCATGAATGGCCTGAGAATGCATTATTTGATCTATTTGTTTTCACCCAGCAAGTAAACTACGATGGTGGGCCTAACTCCATCTATTTCTGGGGAAATAAATTTGAATTCCAAAACGGGAAAAGTGGACAAATTGGTTTTTTCAACAGGAGCGGCCGTACCATTCATTTTTCTATCTGGAATGCAACGGGATGGAAGGGTAATACATGTAAGCATTTTACTCAGGAAGGTTCAGGAGTACGATGTGAAATCAAGTTTCCATGGGAAATGGGACGCAGATATCGATTATATGTTGAAAAAAATGAGAATCTAGTTACAGCGAAAGTAGTCGATTTTACAACGGGTAAAAAAGTGAATATTGGGACCATAGAAGTACCAAATACATTTGGCAAACTCCGTAAATCTTCAAGTTTTGTTGAAGACCATTCTCGTTGGAAGAGACATCTTTCCTCCTGTTATGATTTAAGTCCGCAAAGTTCGATTTTTTTTGATCCTAATGGCTTAAAACAAAACAAGCTATACGAAGGGACTCTGAAAGTTTCTAATCAAGGAAAGTGTCGAGATTCTGACCTCATCCAAACATCATGTACGTTCACTTTTTGTATGACAAGTATAAGCGACTTTGGAGGTTTAGCCTCGCCTACAGCTAAACCAGAAGTCCCCATTTCCAATGGGAAAGATCTGTCTGCAGAAACAATTTCTAACATCTTGAAACAAAAAGAGCTTGTCGTTATTCGTTCAAAAGATCGTTCTTGGGCACCCAATATCTCTTTTCCATCTCCTGCTTCATTTAAGTGGAAATCAATCTTTATAGATCATCTAGCGGCTTCTAGTTCTACGCTTCACACCACTCACGGCACACAAAAGATAACCACAGGCCAAAAGATTATGTATATGTCTGATGGAAAAACTTGGAAAATTATGAAAAAAAACTAACTTTTTTCTTCTTGATAAGCCCCTCACTCCCCTTTAAAAATAAATGGGGGGAGGAAGTTTTTTTCATTTCCCCACCACGGCTCCCTTTCCCAGTTATTTTTTCGAGCCCTGCTCTCATCCCATCGTCCCCTTTAGCTCACCTCATCACCATACTTTACCGCATCCTTTACACCACCCCGCCTCTTATCCACGCCCTCCCTTTGTCCATAGGCACTCTCTCCATTCCACGCCCCCCTTTTTCTTTCCCGTCACACACTTACAACTTACAGCACTCTTCATTCCAGCTTCCCTCCTCAATTCACAGTCTCTTCACCCCCCCATTTATTTCACCCCATCCATGCCAGACAAAAGCCCAACGTAACCCCAAAACACGCACAATGCATAAATCCATAAATCCTCCACTTCACTTTTACAGATTCACATTTTTACGCTTTTACACATTCACAGAAAACAGCCAACGAAAGATTCACCACCCCACACCGCTCGATAAACACTGGTCCGTAAACAATCCAGCTTCTTATCCAGGGAAGGACTACTGATCACTTCATATAATTATCACCACCCCTCAAAAGAGGCGTTATCAAACAAGACAAATAAGCCCTTCCTCCCAATATTCTCCACATACTCTTCTCCAGAAAACGCACTTAACACCCCTTTTCATCCCAGCTTCCCCGCTCCATTCACAAATGCGTCCCCCTATAGTTCTCTGACCATATTCCACGCCATGATAAAAGCATACACACAGTACAAATCCTCCGCATTATTTTACGGATATACGTTTTCACGCTTTTACGTTATTACAGAAATCAGACAAATAAAATTTCCACATCACCACCCCGCACCGCTTTGTAAACACTGCTCTGAAAATGAATCCAGCTTCTTATCTAGGGAAGGACTACTGATCACTTCATATAATTATCACCACCCCTCAAAAGAGGCGTTATCAGACAAGACAAATAAGCCCTTCCTCCCAATATTCTCCACATACTCTTCTCCAGAAAACGCACTTAACACCCCTTTTCATCCCAGCTTCCCCGCTCCATTCACAAATGCATCCCCCTAGTTCTCTGACCACATTCCACGCCATGATAAAAGCATACACACAGTACAAATCCTCCGCATTATTTTACGGATATACGTTTTAAAGCTTTTACATATTCACAGAAATCAGACAAATAAAATTTCCACATCACCACCCCACACCGCTTTGTAAACACTGCTCTGAAAATGAATCCAGCTTTTTGCCTAGTCCCCTTACAGTCTTCAGACTACCCTCCTCAAACGACAGCACTTCATCAGGCTCAACAAATCAAAGCCCTATCATGAATATTCAAGCTCTTCACTCCCCCTTCAAATAGCGCCGTTTTACGGTATAACAGAATAGAAAATTTTTCATTTTTCTTGCCAATCTTCTGAAATTACTTTATCACTTAAAGTGTAATTTTGGTCGTCTACGCAGCGATCAAGAGGGAAGACAAGCCCTAAGTCCGAGCGTACAATTGAACCTACTTTTGTGGGTATCCCGGGATTCCGGGAGATTTTGCTATGTCCAAGTGCCACAAGCACTAAAAGCAAAATGCTGACTCGGACTCAGTACTTGTTACTCCCGGAATACCAATGCGAGGGCGCTCGCAACCGGAGGGGGGGCTTGAAGTGCCAACTAAAAATCCACATTTTATCGACATTTTGATAGGCAAAAGAATCCGTCACAGACGCATTTCAATAGGACTTTCCCAAAAAGCATTAGGAAGCCATTTAGGTGTCAGTTTTCAACAAATCCAAAAATACGAAAAAGGCTTAAATCGTGTAAGCGTAGGGTGTTTACTCAAAATCGCCCAAAAACTGGATATCCCTATAAGCTTTTTTTATGCAGACATTGCCACAAAAGAAGATCTTCCCACAAAAGAAACTCTCTTACACCACGACCAATACACCTATAGCGAAAAAGAACACACTCTTTTGAAAAACTTTAGAGAGCTCAAACCAAAAAAACAGAAGGCAATCTTGTGGTTGATTTCTGATTAAGCAAAAACGCAGGCACCAACATTATTCACCAATAGAGCCAATACCCTAAAGTATAAGCTTCAGATCATCCCTCCTCCAAACAACGCTGTTTCATCAGGCACGATAAGCAAATCCTACCTCCTCACGTCATCTTCATCCCTTCATCCCACCACCTCTTGGACACACCATCCTAACCTGTTCATACTCTCCTCCATTCCCTCTCTTCTCAAACCAACGCCTTCCCTCCTCTTCATCTCGGGCTTTTCATTCCATCCGCAAACTCTTCTCCCCTCTCTCTCCATCCTCCATTCTTTACACACCCATTCACAACATGCTCCACCCCCTCACTTCTATCCTTTACGCACCCCTTCCATTCTGCACCCATTTTTTTATTTCCTCTCCCAATACACTTTATCTAAGTCACTCTCCATTTATATTGTTCCCCCCATTTCTCAAATACTCCCATCCACACGCCGCCTCTTCATCCCAATTTCCCCCCTTAATAAACTCTTCATCCACGCCCCCCAACCTTCTCTCCCCATTCCATGCCATGACAAAAGCATACACCACGCATAAAACCGCAGCTTCCTTTTTCACGGTTCCACGTTTTTACGCCTTTACGTCTTTACAGAACAAAGCCCAATGAAACGCCCACCCTTCCACGCTGCTCTATCAACAACGCTCTACACCCCAGCTTCTTACCCAGCCCCCCTTACAAACTTCAGAGCCTCTCCTCAAACGAACAGTGTTTACGGCATAATAAGGTAAGTGAAATATATTGAAGTGATCACGCGCCACTACCTTATCCATTATCCATCGACAAAAATGCGACCAACACGAACTGCTTTAAAAAAGCTATTCAAAAAATTCTAAAACAGAAAAACGCTCATCATCTAAAAAAATGGCAAAGCAGTGCGTTTTGCACATCATCCACCTTTACTGAAGCAAAGAAGCCCCATCAGTTATCAATCCATCCCCCACCTAAAGTTTCCCATGCCTGATATCGCCGCCCTCAAACAACGGTGTGTTATAGCATAGGATAAAAAGGAGATATGAACATCGAATATATTGGCGATTTCCAGCAAACGTCCAACTTCTACACGGTTTATACCTTTTTCATATTTTTGGATTTGTTGGAAGCTTACGCCTAATTTTTTTCCCCAATTGTTCTTGAGAATTTCCCATGAAGTTTCTGCTACAACAAATTTTTTTCTTATAAAAATATCATGAGAATGCGGATTTTTATCTCGCACGTTTACCTCCCCAACTGAGTGCGCCCCCCCTCTCGCATTGGTATTCCGGGAGTCTAAAAGTACTGAATTATAGTTAGCTTTTTGCTTTAGTGCTGAGAAGCACTTAAACATAACAAAAACTCCCAGAATCTTATTCCCCCCACATAATGAGTTAAATTTAACGCTATAGCATTAAAAAACTGATTCACCCTTATGTTGTGTTACCTTCATACTCCTTGAAGCTAGGAAAAATGAGTTAAAACACTTAACTGAGTTGACGAGCCAATCATTCAGTACAAACAACGGACGACAAACTGCTCACCAACATCCTGATCCCCAATAAACAGCATAATCCAATCCATCCAGAAAGAAGGAACAATTTTCCAGCCGAAGTATGACCTAAAACAAATGCTCCAACAAAGAGCGCCACCAACATAGCTAAATTTTGTACAGACTACACCCATCCGGAAGCGATCCCAATTTGTTCATTGAAATGGGTTACCAGATAAATGTTAGAAGATATGAAAAAGCGAGCACTGACCATTCCAATGAGGAAAAAACAAAGCAACAAAGTCTCAATATGGAGTAAATCAAAGTAAAAAAAGCACACCGAAATCACGGCAAAACAAACCATTGTTGACATGGCTGGCATTAACAACTCCGATATTTTTCCTGTAAGGGGGTTATGCTTTGATTTTTTCACACTCCAAAACCCATAGAGAAAATTACCAATCGCTGAAGCGGATACCAGCATCCCAAGAGCTTGTTGATTCATTTTCATTGTGCTGAGAATAACGAGCAACTGATTATTCACCATAAAGACCATGGCAAAATAAATGAATATCACCCCCACATAAGCATACCAAGCTGTCCCATAAAGTCTCTGCTGTAATTTCATGGTATTTGCTATTCACACCTGATGATTTAGGATATAGCTCAACGTTCTTTGGATTGCTTTTTTATCATGAGTGACGAGACAGGTTGTGCACCAAGACAACAAAATACCATAAAGCCTAGGAATGTCAAAAATCCCGAAAACAATAAAGTATAGGTATCTGATAAAAGGACAGACAGAGCACTCCCCAAAGCAAGTCCTATCATCTTTGCTGCGCTATTGATCATGTTAAGCACAGAATCATAATGGTTCCGTTCTTTTTCAGGAACAGAATTTGCACTGAGAACAGAAATTGCTGGAATAGTGATACTATTGAATGTTGCTCGAATGACTGCCAATATAATAAATCCTTGCAGACTCATCGCCATTAATAAAATGACAGTACAGAGTGCCCGTAACAGCAGTAACGCCCACACAACCAATGGATTATAGAACGATGATTTATCAACATTCCAATTGGCGTAGACAGAATGATACCAGGGAATAATGTTGCCGCTCCAATCAAAGGGATGTTATATTGATCAGCTTTCCACGTGAACACAGATACGGTCAAAATCACGATATAATCAATCCACCCCCCAAAGGACACTAAGCCATTACCCAGCAAAAGCACCAACAAGCGATTTTTTATTGCCCCATCTCTTTGCACCAAAACACGCGCCCCTCTTTTTTCCTTAGCAATACTGATTGGACTATCAATTTTTCCCTCACACCCTAAAGGCACCAACAACCTTCCTGCAACAAAGCAATTTATAATTATCCATGGTAAACAAAACCTCTGGAAATAAGTCTTAGATATGTATTAAAACATCCATCGTTGATTGAACTTAATCTGCGTCTTTGCGAATGACGATAATAAGCAAGCCGTTAATCCAGCCCTTAAATACATTGATATAGGATAATCGCGCGCGCCTCCCCTTCAGTTCCCACACAAAAACGCTTTAGCGTTCTTTTCTCAAGAGGAATACCCCTTTTATTCTTCTTCATCACTTACTTGTGGTGGGGGTGGTAAGATATAAGCGCCTGAAAGCCAACGATTAAGATCAATAGCTCGACAGCGTGTGGAACAAAAAGGATAAGAAGATTTTTGTGACATCTGACCACAAATAGGACAAGGATGCGGAGGACGGGTCTCTTTTTGTAAATTTAGCTCTTTTTGTTCTTGACACACCTTTGTCATTGACTTCTTCATTAACTTTTCTTCTATTGCTTTTTTTTCATTTTTGCTTTTCTCTTTTTGTTGCTTTTCACCTTGCATTGATCTTACCTTAAAGTTTTTCTAATGCGTTTGTTCAGCCCAGTGAGTAAAAAGTGGATAGTGATAAGCGGTCAAGAGATCGGTTGTTTCAGCCAAAGGCAATCCCACAACATTAGAATAAGAACCCGTGATATGAACAACAAAAGCCCCTGCTTTTCCTTGGATAGCGTAGCCCCCCGCTTTCCCTTGCCATTCTCCTGAAGCAAGGTAAGCCTTCATCATAGCAGAGGTTAAGCGTCTAAAACGAACACGACTTTCAACCAATTTTACGGTTATTTTTCCACGTTCATTGAGTGCACAAATGGCACCATAGACCTTATGCGCCCGTCCAGAAAGGAATCGTAAACATTCATAAGCCTCATCCTCGCTTTCTGGTTTGGGGAGAATGGTCCGGCCAACAGCCACCACCGTATCAGCCGCCAAGATAATCATTTTCTGCGCAGACAATTTTTGGGGAACATTCTGCAACTCGTCTTGACCATTCTGACTGTACCAGCGCAAAATTTTTTGGGCTTTCAGCGCTTTTTCTTTTGCCAAACGTTTGGCAAGGTTTGCAGGATGTTCTTTTAATTTTGGCGTTTCATCAATATCGCTTGCATAAACCTGCTGGGGATCAATCCCTATTTGCGCCAAGAGCGCCAAACGCCGTGGCGAAGCGGAGGCAAGCACCAAATAAATTTCTTGCGCAAGAGTTTCTGCCAAATGCTTTTTCCCCCACTCTTTTATGTTTTTCATTTCCACCCCTTCACAATCGGCTTTGCTCTTACCCCATTTTAAGCGCCATGGATCTCCTTATCCTTTTTCCGCGTTGATTTTACAATTTTTCAATGTCCTTTAAACGCTCACCTTTTTCACACATAAAAAGCAACTTCAAAGAGATGTTAAAAAATATAAAAATAATATTATGACTTTTACAAAAAAGCGCAAGCCGTCCATTACTTATAACGGTACGTAATGCGTCCTTTTGTCAAATCATAAGGTGTCATTTCCACCATGATTTTATCCCCCACTAACACCCGAATACGATTTTTTCGCATTCTTCCAGCGGTATGAGCAATAATTTCATGATCATTTTCCAGTTTTACACGAAACATCGCATTGGGTAAGAGTTCAGTAACGATACCAGAAAATTCTAAAACTTCTTCTTTTGACATAAACAATCATTTCCTTTACAGTGCGCATATTTTGTTAAGCTGCGCGTTATTTTTCAGCGTTCATACCCTATTTTCTTAAGTTTGTGAATAAAAATTCAACAAGAAGGAAAAGGTTTTTCTTTCACGTTTCCCAAAAATGTCACGCCACACTTTGGAAAAACAAAACTTTATCCTCTCAAATTTTACCCACCACTTTTCTCCAATTTTTATAATAATCTCGTATAGAGTAACGAGAAATTCCGCTCAATATTCGCCTCCATCAACCTTTTTTTTAATGCCTTTGAACATCCTCCACGACTTAAAAGCAATCCAAGAGCCCTCCAACATTCTCTCTCCTTCGCCTTCCACAACCGAAAGATTGTCCGCTCAAACAGATAAAAGCACCTCCTCCATACCCGATAAGAACCTTCTCTCCTTTTCTCAAAACATCCTCCATTCTTCACACACCCATTCACAACATGTTCCACCCCCTCACTCTATCCTTTACGCACCCCTTCCATCCTGCACCCATTTTTTTATTTTCTCTCCCAATACACTTTATCTAAGTCACTCTCCATTTATATTGTTCTCCCCCCCATTTCTCAAATACTCCCATCCACACGCCGCCTCTTCATCCCAACTTCTCCATTCCCAGACGCTTCATCCGCCCACCCACTCCCCTCTATTCCATGCCATAATAAAAGCATACACCACGCATAAAATCACAGCTTCCTTTTTCACGGTTCCACATTTTTACGCCTTTACGCCTTTACAGAACAAAGCCCAATGAAACGCTCACCCCTCCACGCTGCTCTATCAACACCGCTCTACACCCCAGCTTCTTACCCATCCCCCTTACAAACTTCAGATCATCCCTCCTCCAAACAACGCTGTTTCATCAGGCACGATAAGCAAGTCCTACATCCTTACGTCATCTTCATCCCTTCATCCCACCACCACCTCTTGGACACACCATCCTAACCTGTTCATACTCTCCCCCATTCCCTCTCTTCTCGAGCCAACGCCTTCCCTCCTCTTCATCTCGGGCTTTCCATTCCATCCGCAAACTCTTCTCCCCTCTCTCTCCATCCTCCATTTCTCACACACTCCCATCAACACGCCGCCTTTTCATCCCAACCTCTCCATTCCCAGACTCTTCATCCGCCCCCCACTCCCCATTTTCTCCCCTCTATTCCATGCCATGACAAAAGCATACACCACGCATAAAATCGCAGCTTCCTTTTTCACGGTTCCACGTTTTACACTTTTACAGAAATAAGAAAATCTGTACAAAATTCATTCGATGACGACATTTTAAACAACCACCTTTAAAATCTCGAACACCAGTATTTTCACTTAAATTATAGATACAAACCACCCTGTTATTTTATTGACCAGCATAAAATTTTAACAAATTTTAGCTCTTAAGAGGAGCCATAAGAAGCGTTTTACGACTCTTTAAAGAACTTTTATCCACATGCGGTAATTTTTTTATGGCATACAAGAGTATATTTTATCGATTCACTCTAAAAAAGTTTGCAATCGAAAAACTTCTTCGATTGTCTCATTTAACATTCACAACGATAAATTGTCCGTATAAGTCAATGTTTTTTTTAAGAAAGAATCATCAGTAAAACGTAAGAAGAAGAATCATCCAAACGCTTGTTTCTAAAACAAAAGCTTCACACTGAAATTGAAAGGAAACATCTAAAAATGAAATAAAAAAAAAGGTTTGTCTCTAAAAACAAACCTTTATAGAAAATTATTCAAATAACTTTCAAAATCTCACCTCTAAAAGCACTAAAAATACTTCAGAAGCACCAAAATGAATACAAAGATCTATTTAATATAATGTAAAAAAAAATCAAGAAAAAAAATTTTTATAGTTAATTCTCTCCTAAAAAATAAATCTCCATGACTTGTGTACAATTTGGCTGCTCGACAGCACCCAAGATCAACCCCTTCAACACTTCTATACTGACGCATCTTCACAAAACCCAACAAGAAAATCTTATTTAAAAAAGATCAAACGCAAACGCTTATAAAGTCCAGCGTCTCCATAAAAGACCGTTTTTGATTATCTAAAATCTTGATGCACTGTCTTTCCATTGCCCCCTCCCCACACTTCAAAGGAAGGAAATTTCTACCAGTCACTGGTCCGTCAAATCCAGCTTCTCTCGGCGGGTTTCTATTACTGACCACACATAGAAGCGAGGGGGTAGAGGCGGTTCACTTCATAGGCGCGATAGACAAAGCCCTACCTTGAAGACTTGATCACGATATCTAAAAACACTTAATGTAAAGCTTGTCATGCCATATACCATCGCTCTAAACAACGCTGTTTACGGCATAATAAGACAAAAAAAGCGGACTTTTGAACATTTCCGCTTCTTTAAACAATAAAATTACGATAAGAGATTATTTAAAAATTTCAAGACTCTGAAGAAAACCAATTTGATAACAATTCATACCTTACAGGATCATCAGCGCATTGTCCCCCACCACATTCCAGTATAGTAGAAATCAAATTTGCCGCAATTAAAAATACAAATAAGAAACTTGCTGTTTTACTCAATATTGGAAAAGGAGAAAATTCTTTAAACTTGTGTGCCAACTCACTTAAAATCATGACGAACGATACAGCAAAGATACAAAGAACAGAAATAATAAAAGCCCAAGTATAAAAATGTAATCCAAAAAACGTTGAACCATATCCCAAATCATCTGGTGTAATATGCAAAAACACCTGCCGTGCCGCAATGATACTGGTTACCATACAACCGAGGATAACCATGCCATAATGGGTATTTTTCACCTTATGGTGAATATTGAGCAAGAACCCGCATCCTGCAAGCATCAATCCAACGCGCTGCAGCAAACAAAGGGGACAAGGCAACTCAAACTTTACCAATTGATAATAAAAGGCCACCACCAAAACAACGGATAATCCGATGAGTCCTAGCGTATTCATAAATATAACGAAATGAGGGTTTTTTTGTTCAACATGTTCCATGGCTATTCTCTCAAAAAGATAGATTTAAAGTAGAAGTTGCGTGATGATTAAAAGTGAGAAGAATGACAACGAATAAAATGGCCCACAACACATAACTTATATTTTTTTTGCCATATACAGTGGTTACTGCAGTACCTAGAGCGATTAAAAACGGAAAAAACATAGCTTTTAAATCTCCTTTCTTAACATTGAGGGTTTAATCTTATTGCCGAGTATTCACCATATTACAAAATTGGGCAAAAAAGAGACAATGAATTTATTATTCACAATTCATCATTCACTTTCATTGTCATAACATTTTTATGAAGAAATGATAAAATATATAATCCCCTAAAAACACCTCTCAACCAAAGCGTTGCTTATTGGTTTCCCTTACATCAGCAACGATAGAGCATATTTTCTCCCATAAAAGAATTACCTAAACAGCAAAATAATCAACCTTTGAAATTGAGAGAGAAAGATCTCTCTTTTTTCTCAAAAGAATATACTTATTTGTAACACACTTTTGCCATAAAAATCTCTTTTTCATCATAAACAATATTTTAAATTGCACGACACATTACATAATATGGAAACAGTACTTATTTTAGCAAATAAAAAATGAGAATATTTTTTGAAAACCTTACCATCAATGGCTTTCTGGCAATGTATTTTCCCTCTTTCCTGAGGAAATGACAAAATGACAATCCGGCAACCTAACAGCTTCACGGTCCAATATTTTGAACACCGCATCTCAAAGAACAGTGCTTTATGCGTCTTAATATTCTCATTTTTCATCTCTCGTATCCTCTTTAAATTTTTATCTTTCAATCTTATTTGAAAAATAACTATTTTCTGTCATCAATTGGCTTTGCAAAAAGAATATAAAACTCTTAAAAAATGATGAGAAAGAATCGCATTGAACATTTGAGAAGGATGGAGAATGACAAAAAAATCATGTGATGTCGCGATTTTAATGGGGAGCCAATCGGATTGGCAAACGATGTGTCATAGCGCCGATATTTTGACGAATCTTGATATTTCTCATAGTTCGCATATTATTTCAGCCCACCGAACCCCTGAACGCCTTTACCAATTTGCAAAAGAAGCAAAAACGGCAGGTTTTAAAATTTTAATTGCCGGTGCAGGGGGAGCAGCCCATCTTCCTGGCATGTTAGCAGCACTCACTCCCCTTCCTGTTTTTGGCGTTCCAGTGCACTCACACTCTCTTTCGGGTCAAGATTCCTTACTTTCAATCGTGCAAATGCCAGCAGGAATACCCGTTGGCACATTAGCCATTGGTAAAGCAGGCGCAATTAATGCAGCTCTTTTAGCCGCAGCCGTTATGGCCATTTACGATCATGATCTCGCACAACGATTACAAGATTGGCGTCAACAACAAACAGCCAATGTCGCACAAACACCGGTAACAGAGGTTTAAAATGGCAGCGTTCTCCAATACTACCCCCTCATCCAACACGCCCCCCTCATCCAACACATCCCACCCATCCAACACATCCCACTCATCCAACATGTTACCTCCAAACAGCGTTATTGGTTTAATCGGTGGCGGACAATTGGCACGCATGTTAGCCATAGCGGCAGCAGAATTAGGATTTCGAACCGTTATTTTTTGCCCCGAAGCAGATTGCCCAGCGGCCCAAACAGCAAACAACCATATTATTTCCTCCTATGATAATATATCAGCCTTAAATCATTTTATTTCTCAGTGTGATGTTGTCAGCTATGAATTTGAAAATCTTTCGCTTCAAACGGTTCAATATATAGAGAAGAGAAAGCCTGTTTATCCCTCTTCGAAAGCTTTAGAGATCACGCAAGATCGACTTTTTGAGAAACAATTTTTGCATGATCAAGGAATCGGCACCGCGTCATGGCATGCTGTTGACAATTCTTCTTCTCTTCTTTCCGGTCTTGATGCATTGGGCGGGCGTGGTCTTTTAAAGACGCGTCGTTTTGGTTATGACGGAAAAAACCAGATCAAGCTTGATCACCCAGATGAACAAACCCTTGACGAAGCCTTAAGGACTTTTCAGGAACAGCCTTGTATTTTGGAAGAAATAGTTCCTTTTTTATCGGAAATTTCGGTTCTTTCGGCACGTACAAAACAAGGGGAACATATTTTTTATGATTGCCCTGAAAATCAACACAAAAATGGTATTCTTCATAAATCCTTTGTTCCATCACATATTCCACCTGAGGTGCAAAAAGCAGCACAAGAAATCAGCTTAACAGTTATGGATGCCCTCAATTATGTTGGTATTCTTTGCATTGAATTTTTTGTCTTAATGGATGGTAATCTGTTAGTGAATGAATTAGCGCCGCGTGTGCATAATTCTGGTCATTGGACACAAAAGGCGTGCATAACTTCACAATTTGAACAACATATCCGTGCTATTTGCGGACTTTCTTTGGGCAGCACCTACCGCCATAGCGATTGCCAAATGACAAATCTCCTTGGGAACAATCTCAGCAATTTAAAATATTTTCTCACACAAGAGCATACATCAATCCATTTATATGGCAAAAGCTCTTCCCATCCCCACCGCAAAATGGGGCATGTCATCCAATTAACAGGGCCTGCCAGCAAATCTAACATACACATATAAAAATGCTTTTCCACACAAGTGAAGACAGAAAAAACAACTTCTCCCTTTCCAAACCGCTTAACCTACATGAATATCTAATCCACCCTCAAAAAAGCTTCATCCCCCCATCAACAATCCAACATCTCCTCCTCTTTTCAAAAACATCCCATCGCAGCTATCTCTTCACGACTAAAAGCAATTCACCAGCCCCACTCATCTCCACCTTCCATTGCTTCATTCCCCCCCAATACTATAGGGCATAGGTCGTCCTCTTCACTTCCCCTTTAATTCCGACCGTTAGGGGATGAACTTTCCTCTTACAGCTATAGAGACCACTCTAACAATGTGTTCTCATTGCCTCTAGTCTCCGGTGTTCATTCTTTTACAAAAGTGCCAAGCGCGCACCCCGCACCACTCCTGACCTCCACGTCAAAGATATAGTTACAGTACTAAGCTCATCCATCATAGAAACCTCCTCTCTCCTCTCACAAGACGATATTACCTGTGTCGTATTTTCTAGGGCTTGAAGCGTCTCTCCTTGTTTCATTTCGCGATAAAGCTTAAAAGAGCAGATGTAAATACATCTCCACACTGAAAGAAAACCGTAAATTTATCTTACGCTCAAAAACACCAGCCATTTAAAATATCACTCACTTTAACATTTGTAATGTTTGTCACCTTCGTATGTCTATCGCCTTCTTTCTTTCCCCTATCAAGTTACATTATTCAAATCTGCCAACAATCAGGATCTTTTTAAGTAAATTCTAGCCGACATGAACACTTCATATTAAATGCCTCTTCGCCTATAGTTTAGCCATAAAACATAATTGTACTCACAAAACGAATCGTTTACACAGTGGCACGGAGAATTGTACATGTTTCATAATAATAAAAGGGAAGATATACTACAGAGGTAGCAGATCATTCGTATTATAATTATAACAAGTACAGAAATCTTCTTTTCATCTCATATCTGAGAAACTGAGTTATTCACTTTATCAAAAGACAAAACATTCAAGAAACAAACGAATATCAACATGCCAAAAACAAACCTATCAAATGCATCGTCAAAAGAACAAAATGATAGATATCCTCAATGGGATTTAGTCCTTGATATCCAAAAAGAAGTTAAGGAAACAATAAAGGCTGGTGTTGTTTCACTGGGAGAATTTATATTCATAATCTTTATAAGCGTTTGTTTATACATTTTCCTCTCAATATTAGGCCATGCGGATAAACCTCAAATGGATGCTGCAAGTTTAATCGGGCTGATATGCGGATTAATTCTGTACGGTTCGATACCAATCTCTTTGGTGCTACGGATCATAGTAAAGAAGAAACTGAAAAAAGTAATGAAACAACTAGACGAAGCGGTTGCTAATCAAAATATAATAAGGAGAGAAAAATGATTGAAGCTATAATATTAGGGCGCATTCTAGGAATCATTGTCGGTTGTGCAATAATAACATTATCCGTTTGGTTGGTTTATTCTACCATTAAATATCGAAAACTGTACCGTAAAGCGCTTACAGGACTAAACTTAGCAAATCAAAAATGTAATAAAGGAATTAATAAATAAAAAAAATCGTGAAAAACGTGGTATTAAGAATACCATAGTTCTTGTTTTCATATTTTTAGATGTATTTAATATGATTACCAGTCATTGAGGGGGCATATTGGGGGTATGAGACTTTTCGTAAGGGAGCGTTTGAAACTATAGGCATGATATTATGTGCGTATAGCAAATACAAGGAACAATTCCAACGGCTCCCTCCCTCGATTTCCCCTACTTCAAGCATTTCAGCCGGCACACGCACCTAACAGAGCTTCACGAGACACACACACAAGCCCCGCAATTTTAAGAAGAACCCCTCGCCTCTCCTCAAAGACACCCCCCTTCAACATCCCACCCCTGACAGGGCTTATTTGTTCAAAGCCGAAAAGTTGTTAGCTTGTTTACACTCTTTGTCTTTTAGTACTTCATTTTGCTTTTTACTCAATATTTTTACCTTCAAAGAAACCATTAACACACCCTAAGGAATTTGTAATATACCCTTGACAAGAATAAGACTTCTTGTTAGATTTCTCTTACTTTTTTGCAATTTTCACTTATTCATTGTGCTGATAAAGTGTTTTAATGCGTACTTTAAGAGTGCGCTTTTCTTTTTGTGATCACAGTGAAAAAGTGTATCGTGTGATATTATGATGCAAGTACGATATCGTAATGCAATGCTCATAGAGTAAGCAGTCTATTGGGGTTGTAATATTGTGTTTTCGTGTTTTAATATTGTATTATAGTATTGTGTTAAGTAAACTGTTTAAACGGTGAATATGATGAAAATTAAAAATTCGCTTAAAGCACTAAAGGAGCGCCACCGTAACAATCGTTTGGTGCGTCGTAAAGGTCGTATTTATATCCTCAATAAAACGAACCCGCGTTTTAGAGCACGTCAGGGCTAATTCTTTTAGAGCTAATGTTTTTATGCCTACCTTAATTGTAGGCATGAAAGATTTTTTCTTGAGATTTTTTGGGGTTGCAAGTCCATTGTTTGATAATGTGTAGTAATTTATCTTTTGAGGGCTTGTTTTTATGGATTTTTCTATTTTTTTAAAAGCTTTTTGTTTTTTTCAGCTGGTTTTTTTCTGTATTTTCCAGCGCATTTTTTTGCTTTCTTTTGTTGGGATTTTTTGTTTTATTTCTTCTTGTTATGGGCAAAACCCTCCTTCTCTTCCTGAAGATCGGCCTTCTCCACAATCGCTTTTACCGTTAGAAGATCTCATCCCCAATTCTCCTGCGCCTTCCTCCACGCCCTCTGATTCATCTGCGATTATTCTTGAAGATTTTGACTCAGATCAACTTTCGCCTGTTGATAGAATTAAGCAACGCAAAGAAGCAGAAATTTCACGTTTACTCAAAGAATTGAAATATTGTGCGGATGTTGCTAACGCGAAAAAGATCAGTCAACAACTTCAACATTTGTGGTCCCAATCGGGGAGTGAAACGATTGATCTTTTGATGTCATGGGCTGAAAATGCACTTAACAACGACGATTATGGACTTGCGCTTGATTATATTGATAATGTTCTTGCGCTTTTACCTACTTACGCTGAAGCTTGGACAAGACGCGCTTGGATTCACATTCAACTGAACGATTTCAAACTTGCCCTGCTTGATCTCAACCATGCTCTTGAGCTTGAGCCGCGCAATTATAGTGCCTTTTTTGAACTTGGCGTTACCATGGAAGCGACAGAGCGTCCAAAACTTGCTCTTAAAGCTTATGAAACAGCTTTAGACTATTATCCACAAATGCGGAGGATTCAAAAGCGCGTGCAAGCTCTGTTAGACGAACAATCGCCCCAAGCTCTTTAAACGGTGTCATTCACGAGCGAGACCGTATGATGCATTCAAGCTTAGACAAGACGCGCTTGAATTCACATCCCACTGAACGATTTCAAACTTGCTCTGCTTGATCTCAACCATGCTCTTGAGCTTGAGCCGCGCAATTATAGTGCCTTTTTTTGAATTTAGTTCTTTTTTGTATTTAAGACAACGTCTAAACACTTTCCCCCATATTTCGCCTACAGAATTTTTTTCTCGAAGTAGACAAATTCTTCACGCCGCCTCTTTTCATACCTTTCATCATGGATAAAACAATTTGTAAAATACGAGCCTCAAAAAATATTTTTTGAAAAAAGCTCCAAACATCGCTTAGCGCCTCTGATAAACTGTCAAAGTCTGTATTTTTATGAGCTTCAACCATCAGCAGCCCATACCGTATCGTCTCCCCCCACCCTAAAACTAAAAACAGCACTGAAATATGACCCACAAATGCGAAAGCTTCAAAGACACAACATCGATTTAACAAACCTTCTTGCATAAAATATTCCCCCTTCAAAAACCTCCCCCAAGCATTCTCCCGAAACATCAAATCAAGCATTCTCACTAAACCATGGTGCTTCACTCCTCCCACTGATGTTTTTTTCTTTTTTACCTTGAATAAGCACGCCATACATCATGCAGCCATTTCCCAAAACCACCAGCAACATTACCCTCTTGAAAAAACTTTATGAAAAACAAGAGAGGTAAGTTATTTTATCTCTAGCAGAAATTCTGAAATTGTTTTATATTAAGAGGGGTGTTCTGCGCTTCTCGACAGGAAATAACGTATTCCTGAGACCTTAGTGATCTCCAAGGGAGCTGTCCCTGATAAAGCTCGTGGGCTTTTTCATATGGCGCCCACCTATTTGTTTAGGTTCTTGGGGTCAGCTTTTTCCATCGGCTGTTGTGGATCACCTTTTTTACATAACTTTTTTGCACAAATAAAATTTTTCCCCAAAAAATTGAAGATGTCCTTTTCCAGAAGACCAATACTCTCTTTTCAAGAGATAACGGTAAGCTTTATCTACCTCCTACTTTATCTCTTCGCAACAAAGCACCGCCAAAGCGATTTATCGCATCAAGATGCTCCTTTCAACAAAAGAAGCACGCACTCTTTTTACAGTACGGCTCTGTTCTCACTACGATTTACAAAATGCCAACAAGGGATAAAATACGAGCAGATGATAAAAAAATTGACGAAGAAAATGACCTCCAATAACCCCTGCGACACAACTTTATCTCTTCGCACGCAGCACCGCCAAAGCGGTTTATCGCGTCGTGATGCTCTTTCAACGCAAGAGCGCGAACTCTTTTCACAACGTGCTTGTTGTCACGTTATTGAGTCTCTTGAAAAAAAAGGAACCGATTTTTCACGCCTCATTTTAGCAGGCTATTGGCCCATCAAATCGGAAATTGACCCGCGACCTTTACTTGATGTTATAGCGTCACGCGGTGGACGTCTAGCCTTACCGGCAGTGCTTGATTCCACCACCATGATTTTTCGTGCATTTTCACCCAGCACGACTCTCAAGCCCATGCGTTTTGGTACTTTTGGCCCAGGAGCAGACAATGCTGTTGTTTTTCCCAATATTATTATTGTTCCGCTTTCTGCGTTTGATCGTCACTGTCACCGTCTTGGCTATGGAGGAGGATATTATGATCGTGCAGTTGAATCTCTTAAAAAACAAGGACATTCAATGACATTATGGGGCATGGGTTTCTCGTGTCAGGAGGTTTGTTCCATTCCTCCAACAGAACATGATTTACAGGTGCAGAGAATTTTTACAGAAAAAGGTTTCTTAAAATGTTAAAATGTGATTAAAACGTCTATGCGTTTTTTATTTTTAGGTGACATTGTTGGCAATACAGGCTGTAAAGCTGTTTTTGAGCATCTTCCTCAACTCATTGAGAAATGGCATCTTGATTTTGTTGTGGTGAATGGTGAGAATGCCTCTGGTGGTTTTGGCCTCACACAAGAGACGTATCAAGATCTTTTGATGGCCGGAGTTGATGTTGTCACCACGGGTAATCATGCTTTTTCTCACACAGAAGCATTGCAGTATGCGCATGAGAGTGATCGTTTTTTACGTCCTGCCAATTTCTCGCAAGAGACTCCCGGAAGAGGAGTTGGTGTTTTTACAGCGAAAAATGATGCCCGTGTTCTTGTTGCGAATCTGTTGGGCAGTGTTTTTATGCCGTGCAAAGTAGAAGATCCATTTGAAACAGCGGAAGATATTCTCTTAGCCTGTTCCTTGATGGAGCAAGCCGATGCGATTATTTTTGACTTTCACGCAGAAACGACAAGCGAGAAGCAATGTTTTGGACATTTTCTTGATGGTCGTGTAAGTGTTATCGTTGGCACCCATACGCATATTCCCACTGCTGATGCACAGATTTTAGAAGGTGGAAGCGCTTATTTATCGGATGCAGGCATGTGTGGAGATTACAACTCATCACTTGGAATGGAAAAAGAAGAACCCTTATACCGTTTTCTTTACAAGAATAAGCGAGATCGTTTTGAACCGGCGTGTGGAGAAGCCACCCTTTGTGGTTTAGCGGTTGAGATTTCAGATCGTACAGGATTAGCAGAAAAGGTCTCGGCAGTACGGATTGGTCCTCATTTAAAGCCTGAAGTTCCGGATTTTTGGTAGCCTTTTTTATAACGCTCCCTTTAATAGTCGTCTTCTTTTTCTAAAGCGCCCTTTAAGGGGTGCTTTTCACGATTTTCTTTTGGAAAATCTTTTTAGCAAAATGATTTTTCACGCCTCTTGCAAAACTTTTTCCCGTTAATTGTTGAATTTTGGCGCCATATCGGGTTCATTTTTCTTCCAACCTCTCAAATTCACGATCAAGATGATAAACACGATTGACGATTGTTTCTCCCTTTGCCACCAATGCTGCAATCACAAGAGAAATAGAAGCGCGCAAATCAATCGCCATGACGGGAGTCCCTTACAAATGCTCTGTTCCATAGACAGTTGCTGTCTGCCCATCAAGCTTTATCTCTGCCCCTAAACGATTAAGTCCCTGGACATACATAAAACGATTTTCAAAAATCATCTCTGTAATCCGCGCGGTTCCTTCAGCCCGTATCATAAGCGCCATGAACGAAACTTAGACAATAATCTCAAGTCTCCTCAAAAGTTAGAGAAGCAAAACTTTACACAAAGAAAAACCATTCCGAAAAGGAAAAAACAGCCACAAAAGCCATGCCCTTGGAACTTGAAGAGCGCTCTAGAAAGTCATTCTCTGCCCCAAATTCTCCACAAAAGAAAACGCCCCATTGAAAAGAGCTCTCGAGCTAAGCATTATTCTCCCCCAAAGCGCAACCGTAAAATATGCCACTCAAAAGCAACTTCCTCTAAACAATCTCCTCCAAACTTCCCTAAATATCGACTCTCTTTAACAGATTTAAACTGTAATGCGTTGAATTTTGGCACCACAACGAGCTAATTTTTCTTCCAATCTCTCAAATCCACGATCAAGATGATAAACACGATTGACGATTGTTTCTCCCTTTGCCGCCAATGCTGCAATTACAAGAGAAACAGAAGCGCGCAAATCCGTCGCCATAACGGGAGCCCCTTGCAAATTCTCTGTTCCATAAACGGTTGCCGTCTGCCCATCAAGCTTTATCTGTGCTCCTAAGCGATTGAGTTCTTGAACATGCATAAAACGATTTTCGAAAACTGTCTCTGTAATATGCGCGATTCCTTCAGCCCGTGTCATGAGCGCCATGAATTGCGCTTGGAGATCGGTTGGAAAAGCAGGATAAGGTCCTGTTTTAATATCAACGGGCATAATTTTGGTGTTCTTTGGATTTCGCTTAACATGAATTCCTTGAGGTTCTATGTGAATCTCGAGTCCTGTTTTTTGGAGCACCTTAAGCACTTTTGTGAGATGATTAGGATTTGCATTTTTAAGAAAGACATCTCCTCCCGTCATAGCAACAGCCATTGCATATGTTCCCGCTTCGATTCGATCAGCAATAACGCGTACTCTAGCACCGTTGAGTTTTTTAACCCCTTCAATTGTAAGTGTTGTTGTTCCTTCACCGGTTATTTGAGCCCCCATAGCATTGAGGGTTCGAATAAGGTTTGTCACTTCTGGTTCACAAGCCGCATTTTCAAGAACGGTTGTTCCCTTTGCCATTGTCGTCGCCATCAGCAGCACATGGGTTCCACCAACAGTGACTTTAGGGAAGCGATAGTGAGCACCTTTTAACCCCCTTGGCGCTTTTGCATGAACATATCCATTTTCGATAGCAATCTGTGCGCCTAAAGTTTTAAGTCCCTCAAGGATAAAATCGACGGGCCTTGTCCCGATAGCACATCCTCCAGGCAGGGATACATAAGCCTCTGCGCATCGTGCAAGCAGTGGTCCGATAACCCAAAAGCTTGCACGCATTTTTTTCACCAGTTCGTATGGTGCCCGCGTTGTGATTATTTTTTGCGCAGTAAAATGGATTGTCCTTGCATTGACACAATCATCGTTAAACTCTTGCCCATCAACAGCATATCCAACCCCATGATTATTAAGGATACGAATAAGCAATTCGACATCGGCAAGATGAGGAATATTTTCTAAAGTGAGCGTTTCTTCAGTAAGCAGCGCTGCAATCATAAGAGGCAATGCAGCATTTTTTGCTCCTGATATAGGAATTGTTCCTTTAAGTTTTTCTCCCCCAACAATTTGAATAGAATCCATCGTGTTTTCCCTCTTTTCCTTTGTGCTTGCCCTTCCAAAGGATTGTCCCCCTTCGGGAAGTTATGCTTTATTAATCGTTTTAGAACGCATTCTAAATATGAAAACAAATTATTGAGACGTTTGGTTGCAAAAATTTACTAAAAAAACATTTTTTTCTTTTTAAAGATCTGATTGCGCTCTTTTTCGACTTTGCTCTTTTCGACGTTTCAGGTTCTGACGCAATTGTTGCGCCAATCTTTCTTGACGACGTTTTTCTTTTTCATCTTGATGATTGATTTCATCGTGCTTTTGTTTTTGATACATTTGTGTCATTGCGCAACCTTTTGAACAATGTTGAGCTTCTATCCAAGCAACTCATGATCTTAAATATTTAAGAATATAAGAAATATATGTCATGACATAAGATACGTTTTCTTGCAAGAATATACAAATGTTCTCTTGCCTATTTTCTAACAATATGGCACAAGACAGCGCAAAGATTGAAAACGGCTGCGGTAGCTCAGTGGTAGAGCACTCCCTTGGTAAGGGAGAGGTCGAGAGTTCAATCCTCTCTCGCAGCACCATTTTATTTTTTCTTTATTTTTCTTCTTTTGCCCCTCTTTTCTTTTCACCAAGCATCAATTGCCTCCATCAAAGCCTCCATCCTTTAAAATATGGGCTTCAATATCTTCAATGGCGCGCTTTATTTCCTTAAAAAAGAGCCCTCTGGGAGCAAATTTAAAACTGAGGCAGAGCGCGTGCGCCCAAAGAATAGGTCCCTCCCATTACGTGCACTATCTTTCCTTCATGAAGATATGCCGTATCCTCCACTTTGCTAAGCCTCAATGTTACGACAGCTCTTGGCTCTTGAAATGATTCATAATTAAAGAGGCATTTTTATTTTTTGAATATTTTTTGCCTACACATTTACTTTATACCGTATCGTATAAAAAATGCTTTTAATTGATATCAATAGAACAGAGGCTGAGATAACCTCTCACGCTCTTGTTTTTTACTTAAAGGAATAATGGTATTATTATAAATCAATTTCTTGAACATACCCAATTGATAACCTTTTAAAGCGGCTCGCAAAACAAATAATCTTATTTTGTGAGCCCCTCTACCCATCCCAAGCAGCACGCAACACAAGCATTTCTTAGAAAAATCGAAAGAGAAGCTTTAAAATAATCTTCATCTCTCATCCTTGTCATCCATTAAAAAACAGCAATTTCACACGTCTTCTCAATTCAATGGCGTTGTCAACCTCCCCCACCCCTTGGCAAAGGGAAAACAAAAAACAGCGATAAAACAAGCACCCAATAAGCTTCAAATAAGCCGCGAGACAATTAGCTTACTTTTTTAAAGAAGATTCCTCATTGCCAATTTCACGACCAACAATCTACGCAGCGCACAGCTCCCTCCTTCACAATACGCATTATTTTGCCCGGTACCCCTCCCTCTATTCCTCTCCCTTTCCTTATTTCCCCTCAGTGGTATCCTATTTTTTAGGCTACAGAGCTTACTCTATATTTTTTGCTGCCCATAAAGCTCCCTACCGAGGAATAAAAACCCTGCATATGCGATTTTTTTGACTGTACACACCCTCATTTAGAGACAGGATCCCCCCTTCTCACATTTTGCATTAAAGGGTGATTTACTTCACATTTTTGCCATAAAAATAACATACGGGGATCCATTCAAAATGGCTTGGTTCTAAAAACGATTTAGAAACAACAAAAAATAGATATTTCATGTTTAAACGCTTTATTTTCTTCGCTATCATAATAAGGAACTCTTTTATTTTCTCATCACGCCACGAGTGAACAACAAGGAAATGATTACGTAAAAACATATAATCACTTGCAAAATGACTATAGCATGTCAAAAGAGGAAGAGTTCTCAGACTTTGGTGCTGCTATAAGGAGTTATACGCCATATTTCCGAGAACAAGTATGAAAAATCATTTTTATAAAGTTCAGATACTAGAGTTGACCATGGTAGTACTCATAATGATCTCGGTAATGTCTATTCCAATCAGCTTATTATGGCGTTTCAAATTTAAAACATCGGCATGTTTGCTTAAATTACGATCTTTTTCATTGGCGCAGTGCTCATCCTCACAGAACTCTGAACAATCACATTATTTTTTGAAAAATCTAAAGAATATTAACCATGACTTGTCATGAATTCAAAAAAACAAAAGAGGCGGAAATCTGTTCCCTCATCCCTGCCCCCTTTTATAAGGGAGCAAACCTGTTTTCTTACAGCACCGTTATTTCCAATATCATATGAGATCTTCCCCCATTGTCCCAATATGCTTTCACATTCATAGCCAAGCTCTTTGTGCTCCCTGCTTCCCTGCGCCCCCTTGTTTGGCACCCTCTTCCAACATATGCTTTGCTCTTTTCCCTCTGAATTTCTTTTTTATAGAACTTTGCCTCTCCTCAACGCTACACAAGATCCCTTTCTTCCCCTCTTGCGTCTCATTCTTGCTTTGCCCTCCAGCATACGCCTTGCATGCGCTCCAAGCTCCCCGCTTTCTCCCTCCTTCAAAGCAATTTCTGTTCTTATATGAAAACCTGTCTCAACCGATTTAATTTGCTGTACCATCTTCTCCAACGCCTCATTAAAACGGCTAATTTCATTTTCAAGCTTGCAAATATAGGCTTCATCACGATAAGCCCGTTTAATCAAAGGTGGCATATTTGGCCAATAGAGCATTAAATCCACCCATTCGCGTTGAGAAATCCATAACCCTCCTTGACATTGTGCTTTATGTTCTGCTGGAAAGCCCTTTTGCATGAAATGAGGAATTAAAATTTCAGGTTTTTTTGTTTTAATTTCCAACAATCCATTTTTTCCCACAAAAGCATCGGGAGAAAATCCTTGTCCGCGATCATCAGCCAAAACAAAGCCAATACATTTAGGTTCTGTATGTGTCAGTTTCCCATAAAGCTGTCGCGCGCTTGGTTCTAATTCAGTCCCACGTCGCATAGAAAGTGTTGTCCCTTCATCAACGGTTTTTCCTGTAATTCTTTCTCCCGCCAATTTCATCATCACACTTTGATAGCGTGACGTTTTTTGCCCTTGTTTTGTTCGTGCCATAACCATCTCAAACAACGAAGCCGTAATCAAACCATTACGCGCTTGCTGCCATTCTTCTGTTCCTTGAATACAATCGATAATGATTGGCATGGTATTTCTCTCCTTAATCTTTAAAGTGCTTTTTTTTGCAACATATTCTCTTTGAAACATTCATATCTTTTAAGATGCATTCCCCACTAAGAATGACAGCATCCTTAAATATTGTGCTGCTGAAATCACAAAAGCTGTTGGAAACGCCCCCCCAACATCCCTCCTCCCCACAAGTTTCTCATCCCCTCCTTTTCCATATCAGCTAAGTCCCTCCCAAGCGGCGCCCTCCCTAGACGAAAGCATAACGCGTGATATTTTCTCCCCGATAAAAAAACCTTGCCCGTCATTATCTCCCTAAGACTCAACACAAAAACGGTCAGAACCGCGCCCCCATAGCGCCTTCCTCTTCTTCCCCCTCAAACACCTTCCCCCATTTCCCAGCATGCTTTCACATTCATGTCCAAGCTCTTTGCACTCCCTGCGCTCAAAGCTCTCTGCTTTCCCCCCTCCCTCAACACTCTACTCTTTCCCCCTACACAAAGCTTTTTTTAAAGATTGACATCTCCTCAACGCTATACGGCTGCCCCCCTTTTCCACACCTCATATCTCCCCTCCAGCATATGCCTTGCATACGCTTCAAGCTCCCCCCCATTCGTTCTCCCCACAAGTTTCTCATCCCCTCCTTTTCCATATCAGCTAAGTCCCTCCCAAGCGGCGGCCTCCCTAGACGAAAGCATAACGCGCACCATTGTCACCGCAATGAAAAAGCACTTTGGCCCATCATTGCGGCTTCTTTTTTCAACCCTGCTATTGCACGACGGAAAAATCATAGCGGAGATATTCTTCCGCCAATTTTTTTGCCATAGACAGCGCCGCTTCTTGCGAGATAAAAAGAAGAGCGTCGTGTTTTTGTGGTTCGAGTCTGATTAAATTTCGCATATTTCCAGCATAATAAAGTGGAATCCCTCGATAAGAAGTCTTGAGATAACTTGTCATGTTTACCACCAATAATCTGTCAAGACATCACATGGGCGTAAACGATGCTGTTTTTCATAAGAGCCATAGAGATTATCTTCATAATCGCACGCCGCTCTTTCATTTAAAAAAGCATGATACGCTTCACTATTCAAAATGAAGGGCTGCAATTGTGTATTTTCTTCATTTATTTCATGATTTTCGACATAAAAATCAGCGATTTGTTCCGTAACATCTTCAGCATAAGAAGTTGTCAGATCGAGTCGTAAAACTCTATAAACAGTTTCATATTCTTCAATCAGTTCGAGCACCTCTTCGATTTCGTCGATTGGTCCTTCATAAGTACAAGGATTTTCCTCTTCGCATAAAACGACAATGATTTCATCCTCTTTAACGAATGAAATATTTTTCATGATTTCCCCCTTTAGATAGTTGATAAAGCATAGCCTTGTCTTGACAAGACTAAATATAGCGTTAGTCTTATATCCTCTATAGGAGAGATGTCAATCATTTTATCCTTCATAAAAGATATATTTTAAATATCTACGGGGTTCAAATGACATATGTAAAGAAAAATCTATTATTCTTTGTTCCTCTCATGCCCCTTTGTTGTTCTCTATTTGTTCTTACAAAATTGCAATTATAAACACACAGGAGAGATAAAATGAGTGACATAATATTAATAAAATACTGGAGTCGCCTTGACACAAAAGCACAGAAAGAAGTTATTTTGAAGCTTCGTCAATTGGCCGCCGCAAAAGAGTCAAAATCGCCTGTCTCTCTTGCGGAGAGAGTTTCGAAATAAGCTCTATAAATTCTTTATCTTCAGGGCTAGCCCCTTTCCCGTAAAGAATATAATTCATACTGATATTAATTTCGTGACAAATTCGCGAGAGAGATTCGATTGTTGGTTCTTTTCCTTCAGAAAGAATAGAATGAAGGTACCCCGCGCCTTTACCGGCAGAGAGAGAGATAGATCTTTTTGACCGCCCACTTTTTTCCAAAGCGGTCTTTAATCTTTGACGCCAACCATCGATATTCATAATTTCACCATATAGCGCGTCTTTTTAAAAAAACACGTCCTTTTTATAAAACGGGCTTGCATTATCCTCTAAAAAGGATAAAATTAAGGAAACAAATTTTACTTTTTAGGGGGAATTTTCTATTTTTAGCTCATAAAAACACTTTAACCACCCTACCGGATATAAAAGACCACCTCCAAAGCTTCTGCCCAAAAGAAAGTACGTTGAGAATGTGTGGTATTCTTTATTTTTTCCATCACCGCAATCTTAAATCGTAAGTTTGCATGCGCTTCAAGCACAGCCAATCATTTATAAGCATCGTAAAGAAGCTTCTCGTCATCATCGAACAGAGCCAAAAGCAACACAAGTTAAATCCTTATTTGAGCTTTTATCATCAATAAAAATGTATAAAAAAGAAGAAAGTAGATTGCAGTATGAAACACGCTAATCAACAAGAAACTCCTCATTATGAATCGTCTAGGCTTCCATATGTTTGTTGGTATCAAAATGACTTTCTAGGAGGTGTACGTGGGATGCGCGCACACGAAATTGGAATCTATACGATTCTTCTCAATGAAATGTATGCCCGTGGCCGACCTTTAGAAATATCGAAAGAACGTTTAGCGCGTCTTTGTGGTTGTGACAAGCGAACTTTTGTTAATGTTTTAGAGATGCTCATCCAAGAGGGTAAGATTTTAAATTTAGCCAATGGATTATGGAATAAGCGTTGCGAAAATGTTTTTCAAGAGCGTGAAAAATTGCTTGAACAAAAATCCTTTGCGGGTCGTTCTTCGGCAAAAAAACGCAAGAAAATCAATGTAGAGATGCAACAACTGCTTAACGAAAGTACAAAAGATGTTGCACAAAGCTCAAAAGCTCAAAAGGCAGAAGAAAAGGAAACACCTTACGGTGTTTTAGAAAAGAAAATTTTGTTTGATGAGACAGAACCTTGTTTTTCCTGCGAAGAGAGTTTTGAACAAAGCGATCATCCATCACCCTTATCGGCTCTTGATTCACCTCTCCCTTCTCCTCCACAAGAAGAAGCGGAGCAAAAAAACGCCTCCCCTTTAAACGCTCCCCAAGCGGAGTTCACTCCCGCCCCTATCGCGCAAATTGTCACGGGGGAAAAGACAAAATCCGCCACCACTCTTCCCCTCAGCAATCTTCCTTCCTTCATTCCTCCTTCTTCCAACAAAAAAACCACAGCCTCAGTTGCCAAAGGGTACCGTCTTCCTGAGCATTGGCAAGCAGACATCAAGGCGGCAGTTTCAGAAGGCTTGAGTGAAAGCCAAGCTCTTTGGCAAGCCAAAAAATTTCGCGACTATTGGAAAGCCAAGAGCGGCAAAGAAGCTCTCAAAGTAGACTGGCAAGCCACATGGCGCAACTGGTTTCGCCGTGAGATCGAACGGCAAGAACAGCAAAAACAGGGAAGCTCCTCATCTTTTACCTCTGAGAACAACGACACGCTTTACCGCAGTTTGATCAACTATAGCGACAATTTTTGACATCACAAAACAACGTATTTTTCAAGCACGCACAGGGATAAAAACGTTTCAAAACCACAATAGCATCGGACAAAATAACACAAAACAAAGGGCGGCAAAACAACACTTGGATAAGCTCTTCACACCGTAAAACGCGTCAACATCGACCATTTTGCTCTCATCACAAAAGCGTTTTCCCCATGCAAAAGCCCCACACAGGCATCCCAACACATGCCCCAACAAGGTATCCCAAAACAGGACTCCAAAATGCACCACACTCTCACAGACATCCACTCCACCCTTCTTTCACCCCCTTCCTCCTTTCCGCTTTCCTCCTTTTCTCAAGGTGCCACTTCCCATGCTCTTGGCAAGCAGACATCAACAGAGCAGCTTCAAAAACCTTCAATGAAAAGCAAACTCCTTGGCACTCTCCCTCCCACACAGGCATCCCAACACATGCCCCAACAAGATATCCCAAAACAGGACTCCAAAATGCACCACACTCTCAGACATCCCCCCCACCTTCTTGCATCATCCACCCTACCTGCTTCCAACGCGCCCCTCTCAAAGGGCACCACCTTCCTAAACCCTTGGCAAACAGATACCAACACAGCCATTTCAAAAACTTTCAGGATAGAGCAAGTCCCGCACAAAAAAGGACAGCATAGCACAAAACCTTTCACCATGTGATCGAACAACGAGAACAGTAAAACAGAATTCTCACCTCTCACATCTGAAAAAAACAACAATATATTCACCAGACGAATGACCATGAGCACAATTTTTGAAATCAAACAAAAACTTATCTCACAAGCAGATAGAATAGCAGAAATGCTTCTTCCCCAAGGGCACAAACGAGGCAACAATTGGATTGTAGGCAACACACGTGGTGAGGCAGGTCAAAGTTTATCGATTTGCCTAAGCGGCAGCAAAGCAGGGCTTTGGTATGATTTTGCAGAAGGCATTGGAGGAGATCTTTTAGACCTTTGGTGTGAAGTCAAAGGCATTAGTCTCTCTCAAGCTTTAGAAGAAGCACGCGCGGCTCTCAATCTGACACACCCCAAACCCTTTATGGCACCCCATCGTTCCTATCGCCGTCCACCGGTCCCTACAGGGCGCCCCCCGCAAAATCTTGTAAAAACCTATCTCCACAAAGAACGCCACATTCCTTTAGAGATTATAAAGCGTTACCGCATAGGAGAAGATGGCGAAAAAATCATTTTTCCCTTTTATAAACCCGATGGCACCCTTGCTTTAGTTAAAGAACGGCTTGCGCAAGCAGGAGCAAAAACAAAACCTACAGCAGCACACTGTGAACCGATTTTGTTTGGCTGGCAAGCCCTTTGCCCTTCAACCCCAGCCGCCACGCAGGCACCTCAACACGCACCCTCAACCAACCCCGCCGCCACGCAGGCGCCTCAACACGCACCCTCAACCAACCCCGCCGCCACGCAGGCGCCTCAACACGCACCCTCATCAACCCCAGCCGCCACGCAGGCGCCTCAACACGCACCCTCATCAACCCCAGCCGCCACGCAGGCGCCTCAACACGCACCCTCATCAACCCCAGCCGCCACGCAGGCGCCTCAACACGCACCCTCATCAACCCCAGCCGCCACGCAGGCGCCTCAACACGCACCCTCATCAACCCCAGCCGCCACGCAGGCGCCTCAACACGCACCCTCATCAACCCCAGCCGCCACGCAGGCGCCTCAACACGCACCCTCATCAACCCCAGCCGCCACGCAGGCGCCTCAACACGCACCCTCATCAACCCCAGCCGCCACGCAGGCGCCTCAACACGCACCCTCATC
>NZ_JBHIQS010000011.1:0-68154 GCF_042196685.1 Bartonella sp. AC329YNZD
GCAGAGAAAGCAAAAGTAATTTGGCAACAAAGCCAACCAATCAAAAATACTTTAGCAGAAACCTATTTACGCATGCGGAGGATCACATGTGATTTGCCTGCTGATTTACGCTTTCATAGCAAATGTCCACACCCCTCTGGGGGTACATTGCCCGCGTTGATTGCTCTTGTTAAGGGGGCTGGCTCTTTTGCCATTCATAGAACCTTTTTAAAAGACAATGGCTGCAAAACAGATCAAAAACCAGCAAAAGCCATGTTGGGATCTGTCACTGGTAGTGCTGTGCATTTAAGTCAAGCCAATCCAAAACATCTGGTCATTTGTGAGGGCATTGAAACCGGTCTGGCTCTACTGTCTGGGTTGTTATCAGAGCCCGTGAATTTATGGGCGTCCCTTTCAACCCATGGCATGATGCATGTGAATTTACCTCCTACAAAAGCCCGTCTCACCATTGCAATGGATGGAGATGATGCGGAGCGTAAAGCAGGTTTTAACCTCGCTGCGCGTGCCTATAGACAAGGCTTTGAGGTCTTTATGATGCAAGCCCCCTACGGTCTAGATTTCAATGATTTTTTGATACTGAAAGGTATAAATAAATGAGAGAGAATAAAAATAATATTGTAGAGAACAACAATCAAAATGTTTCATTTAATGATAACGATAATGTTTCTTTAAATGATAAGACTTGTTTAAAAGCTATTCCTAGTGAAATGAAGTTTTTTGAACCAACATCACTTTCTTCATCACACATATCAAAATATATTATATCAAAAACTTCCAAAATCAAAGAGCACCGTTACTCTTTAAGCCATATTGCGCCATTTTACCTTTTAAACAAGAAAAAGTACGCAAAACCCTCTTAACAAGACAGTGTATTTCATTTGGCATTTTCTAAGGTATGCAATTGTATAATATATCTTGTACATTGACCACGTTTCACTTAACGGTAAATCCATTGAGCACCCCCATCTTTACGCTTATGGAGTAACAAGCCGGCACCATCATTAATATTTGCCAGCTCGTGGGTATTGCGACAGCCCTTGACACTAGAGAGGGTTCATAAGAGCCATTTTTATCCTTTCTTTTACAGTTTTTACCAACACGCCAGCCCCGCTTGTAATGTGCAAGCAAGTGATTTGATTGATTCAACATAAACAACTTTGAAATGAAAGAATTCTACGATATTCGAGACTCTCATTCAACATACAAAACAATGAATTATCATTATAAATCAATTCGTTGTATAAAGGTACCCCCTCTATCCACTATTTTTAAGAGAAAACACCAAATATTCATCATATCCAACAATGGTCTTACGACAATTAATCTTGAACAGACAAGACATCACCATTATCTAACTCGAAATACATGATAATTAGATATCACTTCTTTTTGCATCTGTTTTTTCATCTTCAAAATTATCGCTTTGTCGTTTTGATTGCCAACAACCGTAAAAAATCATCAATCTTGTATAAGTTTGTATATTTCAATTATCTTATACAATGGAGTGCATAATCTGTACATTTATTAAATAATTCAATTATTAGCCTATTGATCATTGCTTTCACGAACGCGACTTTACCAATTTATCGACAAAAACATCCTTCAAGATGATCATTGACAATCCCTACGGACTGCATAAAAGCATAACAAATCGTTGGACCAATAAATGTCCAACCACGTTTCTTCAAGTCTTGAGAAAGACGAAGAGAAGCAGGTGTTATGGGATGAGCCAACAGTGTTTGAAAGTCTATCTTTTCATAATGTTCTGATTGTGGTGGCTGAAAAGACCAAAAATAGTCGGACAAACTCCCCCACTCTATTATAATTTCTTGTGCTCTAAGTGCATTATTAAGTACTGATCGAATTTTTCCTTGATGGCGAACAATATCTTTGTTCTGCATCAACATTTGCACCTTTAACTCATCATAATGAGCAATTTTTTCAAAATCAAAATGATCAAATGCAATGCGAAAAGAAGAGCGTTTTTTTAAAATTGTCAACCAAGAAAGTCCAGCTTGAAAACCTTCAAGACAAATTTTTTCAAACAAACAAATATCCTCTACAACAGGCTTTCCCCATTCATTATCATGATAAGCACAATAAAGTGGATCAGTTCCGGCCCATGCGCAACGAATTTTTCCATCCACTCCCTTAAGAAGACCTTCCGCAAGCATGGCACTCACCGTAAAACAGAACGCCACCCAGTTGCACATTCACGGGCTCGTTTAAAAAAAACATCTCTCAAAGAGCACCCACTTCCATTTCACGGCGTCGATCATGAATGGTATAACGATAAAACCATTGAGCGCCCCCATCTTTACGTTTGTGAAGAAGCAAGCCAGCACCATCATTATATTTGCCATCCCCCAATAGTGCAACAGACCTTGCATTAAAACGGTTCATAAGAGCCATTTTTAGTCCTTTCTTGTACAGTTTTTACCCTCATGGGGCCCCATGTAATGTGCAAGCAAGTGGTTTTGATTGATTCAAGATACACATATTTGCAATGAGAGAATCATACGTTATTCGGAGCTCTAATTCAATATGAATAGTGCTAAATTATCTAATATAAATCAATATGTTGTTGTATTCAAAAGAGGGTTCCTTGATCATCGCTAGACGATTTTATTTGCTTGTGTTTTGAACGTTTAGCAGAAACAGGCTCTTGTGTTGCAACACTGATATCACCATCAAAAAAACGTAAATTTATTTGCCCCGTTTCAGGAATCTGTACCAACCGTTTGATGGGCTTATTCTCTTTCCCCAAAGCCAAAACAAAGCCGCGCTCCAAAATATTCTGATACGAAGTGCTTCTTAAAAGCCTAGAGGCTACCTCTAACCCAGCCCGTTGTTTTTCAACATTGCGCACAAAAGCACGCTGAAGACGTGCAGTATATTCCTTCATATTGTGTTCTGCTTTTTCAGTATTAAGTAAACGCAGTGAAAAACGCACACCAAATGCATAAAAAGAAAAACGTTTTTTATCATAGCTTACACAAAGAGCACGCTGCAAACGACCTGAAATTTCATCAAAACCTCGCCGTGGTAGAGCAAAAAGTTGATCAGCAGTCGGAAGAGCTCTTAGAGTAGCACGCAGTTTTTGTCGATAAAAATCAAAATAACGCGCAAGTCCCGTACGCAAACGTGCACCAAGCGATACCACTAGCACCTCGAGATCAAGCTTAACAGGAACAGCCCGCTCTGCTGCGGCTGTGGGAGTTGGAGCGCGCCAATCAGCCACATAATCAATCAAGGTCCAATCCGTTTCATGCCCAACAGCAGAAATAACAGGAAGAGAAGAGTTATAAACAGCACGAACAACGGCTTCGTCATTAAATCCCCACAAATCTTCTAAACTTCCCCCTCCCCGCGCAACAATAAGAAGATCAGGCTTAGGAACAACGCCTCCTAAAGGCAACGCATTAAAACCTTCAACAGCAACAGCCACTTCCCTCCCACTTGTTTCCCCCTGAACACGTACAGGCCAAACCAAAACATGCAAAGGAAAACGATCGGATATACGGTGAATAATATCACGAATAACAGCACCTGTTGGTGATGTTACAACGCCTATAATTCGGGGCATATAAGGCAAAGTTTTTTTCTTTGCTTCATCAAATAAGCCTTCTTCTAAAAACTTTTTCTTACGATTTTCAAGAAGTGTCATCAAAGCACCAACCCCTGTTGGTTCAAGAGCTTCAATGACAATTTGATATTTTGATGATCCTGGATACGTCGTAAGTTTACCAACAGCGACCACTTCCATCCCTTCTTCAGGAGGAAATTTGAGCTTTTCCATCACTCCACGCCAAATAACAGCTTCCAACCGCGCCTTATCATCTTTTAAAGCAAAATAAGCATGTCCTGAAGCATGAGCACCACGGTAACCTGATATCTCCCCACGCACCCGTACATAACCAAACTTCTCCTCAACAACACGCTTTAAAGCCCCTGCTATTTCGGAAACAGTAAATTCCGCAACATTCGTTGCACTTATTTTTTCATCAAATAAATTTGCCATTTTTCAATTCACAGAAATTGAAATATTAAGTCTTAACATTCACACAAACACATTTTTAATTTTAATGAAATTAACCTCCTCCCAACATCTCAAAGGATGGAGATTTCTACCAATCCACCGGACTAGCTTCTCACGGGGCAAGTTCCACTTGCTGACCACTCATGCGGTTTCCTGCATAGGTGCAACAGCCCAAACCCTGCCCTGTACTGATCACGGTATCTAAAAACACTTAATATGTAAAGCTTTTCATGCCTTATATCACCGCTCTAAACAACAGTGTTTTATGGCGTGATAGGATAAAAGAGCTCTTTAAATAGCGTATCTTGAAATTACATTCTATACACAACATATCAATGCGTTACCGATAAGCTTCAACGTTTTGCAAAATTCTTACCCCCCATACAAAACGCTGAAGTTATCATGATTTCATTCTTGTTGTATTTTACAGCATTAAAATCCACTTATTTTTCAATTGCACTATAAAAAATACGTGGAGCACTATTCCAAACCCATTTTTTGACATCAGGTGTCATCGCTATCGTATGATACGTCTGATAAATAAAAGCATAGGGTCCTTTCTGCATAAATTCACGTTGCAAATCAGCATACATTTGCGCCCGTTTTTGTGGATCTTTTTCAAATAAAGCATCCTGAACCTTTTGATTCATCGTTTCATCCAAATACCCATGGCACCAACTAGGATAGGCGGTATTTTTTGCCTCAAACCGATTATCCGGATTGTAAATAAGACGTGAAGCCATTGTATGAGGATCAGCAGAATCATTATTCCATCCGAAAAAAATCGTATCAAAAGCACGTGCAGAGAGTTTTGAAAATAATTGCGTCCCCACAAAACGTTCAATTTTAAAGCGCACTCCCACTTTTTTTGCATTATCTTGGAGAGACTGAGCAATAGGCAAAGCAAAAGGATAAGGAGATGCCCCTGCAAAAATATTGGCCTCAAAACCATCTGGGTAACCAGCCTCAGTTAACAGCTGCTTTGCTTTTTGCAGATCAAGTTTAAAGGGTTGTCCTTCTTTTTCGTCCAAAGCTCCAAGATTACCAAGAGGAATAAAGCTTGCCCGTGGAACACCAACATCTTTAAGAAGCGTCTTACCGAGTCCTTCATAGTCAATAAGATAATGCATCGCCAAACGCACTTTTTCATTAGCAAAAATTGGATTCGTCACATTAAATCCCCATATGATTACAGATGGCTCTAATACTCTTGCAACTTTAATATCCGTTGTAGCTTGGAGATCTGCTAAATCCTCTGGCAACAAATTACGTGCAACATCGATATCGTGTTTTTGCAACAATAAACGTTGTGTTCCAGGCTCCGCAACATGGCGAATTAAAATCTTATTTAATTTAGGTGCCTCACCCCAATAATTGGAGCTTGCACGCAACAAAATCCCTTCTCCAGGACGCCAGCTACTTATCTGATAAGGACCAACACAGGCAGAATGGCTTGCCAAATACCGATTTCCCAGATCACCATCTTGTTCATGTTTCATAATTGTCTCTCGATCCAACAAGGCAAGAGTACGACTAGTGGCAAAATGGCTAAGAATGAGCTCTGCTGGATAAGGTTTATCAAATTTCATCACCACCGTTTTCTCATCCGGTGCTTGAAAAGCCTCATCAACATTTTGTTCTGTAATACCATATTCATTAAATGTCGCCGCAGTAGCCATCTTCAATTTAACAACCCGCTTCATGCTCCAAACAAGATCATAAGCATTAGCAGAACGACCATCGTTGAACTTCAAACCATCACGCAAATGAAAAGTGATCACCGTTTTCTGATCATCACTTAAAACATCCCAGCTTTTGGCCAAAGAAGGAATAACTTTAGCTGCATTATCTTTAGCGGGGTCAACTAAATTATCACAAACATTGACAAGAACTTCATTCCCATAACGATCATTGATTTGCGCTGGATCAAATGTACTAATTGAATCGAGATTCCACCCCATCACAAGAGTATCAGCGGGTGTTTTTGCTGGAACCTGTTGTACAACCATCCCCAGTGCTATAAAAGCAGAAACCAGAGAGCTGCTCCTTTTCAATATTTTTCTTTTCAAGCTCATAGACTTTTCCTTTTAAAGTTTATTGTATAAATTTTCCACGCAACACAAACATATTTAAATAATAAAATGAGACGATACATAAACGCCTCAAACAAAGTATTCAAACTTTCAAATACCACTACTTACCAATCACTCCTCCTGCCCACCCTTATAAGCTAAACCAAAACGTGCAATGGCAAACACTTTTGCTATACAATAAACGCTTACCAGTAACAGAGCCTATTCATGAGAGCATAATGCTACGATTAAAGACTAACAAA
Source organism: Bartonella sp. AC329YNZD (assembly GCF_042196685.1). Classification (NCBI taxonomy): domain Bacteria; kingdom Pseudomonadati; phylum Pseudomonadota; class Alphaproteobacteria; order Hyphomicrobiales; family Bartonellaceae; genus Bartonella; species Bartonella sp. AC329YNZD. The sequence goes on from NZ_JBHIQS010000011.1 coordinate 6,375, forward strand.
CCTCTATTGTTTTTCTCTCTTGTTAAACAAGTTTCCCCTTGTTTTTTCTGACGTTTTTTTAATGTCATCAAAGCACCCCCTGTTGGTTCAAGTGTTTTAATAATAAAAAGCCTTCATCATAATTTAACGTTTCGATCAAACAGAAAAATTCATCAATTTGCCAAGTACAACGACTTTTATTCCTTCTTCAAAAGGAAACTTGCAATTTCTCATCACTCCCCGTAAAATAACACCCTCCAATTGGCATCTTACCATCTTTCAAAGTAAGAAACATAGACACCATAAAAACTGATATTCCTCGTACCTTCTCCATAATAAAACTTTTATTCACCATTGCAAAGTCTTTGCTTCTTCAGCAATGCTAAAATTCCGCGACATTTGTTGCACTGATTTTTGAGCAAATAAATTTACCACTTTTCACTTCACAGAAGTTGAAATATTCAGTTTTAACATCCATACCAACACATCTTTAATGAAAATGACACATCCCTTTTAAAATAGAAATATTCAACAACATATCCAATCATTCCCCATGATCTCCAGCGTATTACAAAGTTCTTGAACACTATGCAAAACGCTGAAGTTATTATGATTTCATTTTTGTTGTATTTTACAATATTTAAAGACACACTTATTTTTCAATTTTACTATAAAAAATTTGTGGCGCACTATTCCAAACCCACTTTTTGATATCAGGTGTCATCGCGATAACGCTATATTTTTGAAAGATAAACGCATAAGGTCCTTTTTGCATCAGTTCACGTTGTAAATCAGCATAAAGTTGCGCTCGTTTTTGCGGATCTTTTTGAAATAACGCCTCTTCAACTTTTTGATTCATCTTGGCATCAAAATACCCATGCTGCCAACTAGGATAGGCGGTATTTTTTGCCTCAAACCGATTATCAGGGTTATAAACAAGACGTGAAGCCATTGTATGGGGATCCGCAGAATCGTTATTCCATCCGACAAAAATCGTATCAAAAGCCCGAGCATAAAGTTTGGAAAACAACTGTGTACCTGCCAAACGCTCAATTTTAAGACGCACCCCTGCCTGTGCGGCACTATCTTGAAGTGACTGAGCAACCAACAGCCTATAAGGAGCATTTGAGACAAGAAAATTTGCCTCAAATCCGTTCGGATAACCGGCCTCTGCTAAAAGCTGCTTGGCTTTTGCAACATCAAATGTAAAGGGTTGTCCTTCTTTTTCATCCAGAGCCCCAAAGTTACCAAGAGGAATAAAACTTGCCCGTGGAACACCAATCCCTTTGAGAAGATTCTTGCCAAGACCTTCATAGTCAATAAGATAACGCATCGCCAAGCGTACTTTTTCCTTAGCAAAAATGGGATTTGTCATGTTAAATCCCCAATACATCATGGATGGCTCTAACACTTCTTCGATTTTAACATCTGTTGTTTTTTGCAGATCAGCAAGATCTTCAGGGGACAAATCACGAGCAACATCAATATCGTGCTTTTGCAACAATAAACGTTGTGTTCCAGGCTCCATAACATGACGAATGAGAATCTGCTTCAATTTAGGCGCCTCGCCCCAATAATGGGAACTCGCACGTAACAAAAGAGCTTCTCCAGGGCGCCAACTGCTTAACTGATAAGGACCAACACAAGCAGCATGACTCTTCAAATACTGATTTCCCAGATCGCCATCTTTTTCGTGCTTCATAATTGTCTTACGATCAAGCAAAGCTGTTGCTGGACTTGCAACAATATTATTAAGAATAAGCTCTGCTGGATAAGGCTTATCAAATTTCATCACCACTGTTTTTTCATCAGGGGCTTGCAAAGCATCATCAACATTTTGCTCTGTAATTCCATATTCATTAAAAATTGCCGCATTGGTCATCTTCAATTTGACAATCCGCTTCATACCCCAAACAAGATCATTGGCATTGGCTGATCTGCCATCATTAAACTTCAAACTATCACGCAAATGAAAAGTAATCACCGTACTGTGATCATCCCCTGAAACATCCCAATGTGTAGCTAATGCCGGAACCATTTTAGCAGGATCATCCGTTGCGGTACTGACCAAACTATCACAAACATTGCGGACAATTTCACTTCCATAAACATCACTAAGTTGAGCGGGATCAAATGTACTAATTGAATCAATATTCCAAGCCATCACAAGGGTGTCAGCAGGAGTTTTTGCTGAAACCTGTTGTGCAACCATCCCCAGTGCTATAAAAGCAGAAACAAGAGAGCTGCTATTCTTTAATATTTTTTTCTTCAAGTTCATAGACTTTTCCTTTTAAAGTTTATTATATAAATTTCCCACACAACAAGCACATGCTTAATAATAAGGTTAGATGATCCATAAGCGCCTCAAACAAAGTATTAAAACCTTCAAACAACACCACTTACCAACCACGCCTTCTGCCCATACCTATAAGCCAAGACAAACCAAAACACGCAACAACAAACACTCTGACATACAATGCCCCCCATAACAGAGCTTATTCATGATGTCATAACGCCTACGATTGAAGACTATAAAACCACTATTTTCTCTCTTTTGTTGGGCAAGTGCGTCTCTTCTTTCCTCTCGTCTTTTTATGCCATCAAAAGACTCTTCCTCGTTAGCTTAAGCGCCTTAATAACAAAGAGCTCTAATAACAATTTGACATTTTAACAAAACAGAAAAATTCACCCATCAACCGACATGATCTCCTCCCCCTACAAGAGGAATTTTGAATTTTTCCATAATCCTCTGCCAAATAACAGCTTTTAAATTACATTTTATTTCTAAATAAAAGGAGCATGGGCTCCCCCCTGATATTCCTTTACACACCCGCACATAACAAAACTTTTTCCCACATCGTATTTTAAATACCTTTGCTCCTCTAACAACACTTACTTCATTGCTTACATTTTTTCAGCAAAAAATATCTTTTCAATGCACTAAGGTTGAAATACCTAAATATAATACCTATATAAGCATACCCTTATCAGAATAGATAGTCTTTTTTTAAGTAAAATGCCTTGAAATATTATTTCAATACACAACAATAATAAATCCGTTATAAAATCTTCAATAGACTAGAACTCTTATCCTAATACGAAATATCGAAACGCTACAAGAACTCCCCTACAAGTTCTCAGAAACGAAAGGATATCTCTTCATTTAATGAAAAAAGCGCCATGAAAATATCGCAAAAAAGGCAAGAGAACGCGCGTATATTTTAAAGCACTGATATTACACCAGTACTAAGGTAATAAACTCCAAAAAAGTAAGAAAAAATAAAAAATCTTTCTCCTTTATAACAAAGACATCACTGTACTATGATGATACAATGAAAAAACAAGATATTTGAAAGTATATTAAAATGAACCGAAAGAAAAAATTGTCAGATTCTTTTCGTGCTTTTCTTGGAGGCACATTAAGCCACCATGTTAGTTTAAAATTGCTCATCCTTTCATTTTTTATTGGCATCATAATGAATTTTTTGGGATGGACACCCAAAAGTCTCATACAGAAAATTATAGATTTTTTTCAGTCTCTATGGGCAACAGGATTTATAACGCTCACAAACTTCTTTCATATCACCATGACGGGAGCGATTGTTGTTGTGCCTATCTTTCTTATCTTACGCATTTTTCATAAAAAATAAAAGCCTCAACATTTTCCTTGCGCTAGTCTTTTCGAAAAATCAAACGACATAAAAATCCTGTGGTAACAGCAATGATCACCGCAACAATAGCATATAAGAAACGATACTTATGTGCTGCGTAAAAAATTGTATAAGCGATATGTGCTTTAACAATTTCAAGAGTCGTTGTTGTACTATCAATAAACTGACCATCACGAAAAAGATAAGCACGAACCTTATAATGTCCAACAGGAATATTGGTTGGTAAACGAAAATGTGCAGTAAAAAGCGTGTCAGAACCAAAACGAACACCCCCTACTTCCTCATAATAAAGGCTTTTGGCTTTTTGCAGTTTTATAAGTTCATCGCGAAAGATCTGTATTTTTTTCTGATCTTTTTCATCCGTCTGCAATGGCAAATAAAGTAATCCTAACCCCAAGCGTTTATAATCTTCAACACTCGTAATATCGTCAATTTCACGTGTTGTGACCATAGAGTAAAAAAGAGGAACCTTTTTAAAAATAAGAGAATCTGTATTAACCCAAACACCGGCATTACGTTTTTTTTCTCGCATCACCATTGTCCGATCTTGTCCCTCCAAGCTCACAACAACATCATAACGGTTTTGTCGAGCATATAACGGATCAATATTTTCCAAAACACCAGCAATATAAAGATCACGACCAGCAAAATTTGCATCCACAGTAATCGTATTTGTTGTTACGATAATTTGAACAGTTTCGTGATCAACTTGATCAACGAATGTCGCTGTCGTCCCAACATGTGACCATGTAGAAAAAGAAACAAAACAAAAGCAACTTGTAATGATGCATAAAGAAAATAATCTACCCATTTTTATCTCATAAGAATATCCAGAGAGAAAAGATTATCGGGGCGTATAAATAATTGAAAAGCAAGACGCATACACACAATCAACACCAAAAACGCAAGTGCCATACGCAATTGTTCCGCCTTTAACTTCCGTCCAGCCCGTGTTCCATATTGCGCACCAATACTTCCTCCCAGCATTAATAAAAAAGCCAGGACAATATCAACGGACTGATGAGTCATACTTTGTAAAACTGTCGTGAAAGAAGACACAAATGTGATCTGAAAAAGTGAAGTTCCAATCACCACATTGGTTGGAACACGCAGAAGGTAAATCAATGCTGGTACCATAAAGAACCCCCCACCAATTCCCATAATAGAAGACAACAACCCTACAATGAGACCAATCCCTAAAACTGGAATAATGCTGACATAGATCATAGATGTCCGAAAACGCATTTTTAACGGTAAGCGATGAATCCAGTTATGTCGACCAGCAAGACGAATATTGGCTTTTCCTGCCTTACGCTTGCGCATCATATCATACCAACTTTCAACAATCATCAAGCTTCCTACACTTCCAAGAAGAATCACATAAAGAAGAGAAATCATTAAGTCTAATTGACCTAATTTTTTCAAAACAGAGAAAATCTGAATCCCGATTAAAGATCCCCCCCCTCCTCCAATCGCCAAAAGAATACCAAGTTTGATATCGAGCGTACGTCTTCTAAAATGGGTAATCGCTCCTGTTACAGATGACGCAATCATCTGATTTGCACCTGTTCCAACAGCAATAGCAGGAGGGATATTATAAAAAATCAATAAAGGAGTGATAAGAAAACCGCCCCCAATTCCAAAAAGACCAGAAAAAAAACCAGCAACGACTCCCATACCAATCAAAATCAGCATATTGAGAGACATTTCAGCAATTGGTAAATAAATACTCACTTACAGAACCTTCAAGATAATCTGAGGCTTTTTAACAATTGAGAGAATCTTTCTCCAATTATCCTCTTTTCCAATAATCTCTGTTGCGTGTTTAAAAGGATAATTTTAATTGCTATACAACTTTCGCATAATCCACGAATGCGCAATACATTTCATATCTATTAACATCAACATCATAAAAACTAAAAAAAACGCGCTCCTTTTAAAACGCTGTAAAGACATAACGTTATCGCTACCATAAATGCAACGGTTAAAAAACAAAGAACACTTTTTTTTACCAAATGAGATAAAAACGAAACACTCTCTTGAGACTGCGCCTTTAAAGAAGAAAAATCGTTCTCAATGCCACGATTAGGTGCCTGAATACCCATATCCTTTTTTTCTATCGAAGCACACTCTACGGCTCCCTCAACCTTTTTAAAAGAAGGCTTCATAGTATCACTTGGCAAAGAGCCTTTATTTTCTTTCTGCGCCACATTTTTAACATTTGTTTGGAGTGGAATTATACCGTTTTGTCTCGAAAAATTTTGAACCTTTTGAAGTGATAAGCGTTCTTTATTTCCCTCATATTCCATATGAGCAAGTTTTTGTACAACAGAATCAGGTGATTTTGAACGAGACACCGGTCGTGTTACCGCTGCTTCTTCTAAGCTCTTTTTTTCACTCTGTAAACTTTGAACAATTGTTTTAATCTGCTCTAAAGATTCGAAAAGCTTTTTTTCTCTTTGACGACGGATATAATATTCAGCCAAAATGGCCCGACTAATATCATCTAAGTAAGATTTAAAATGCTCTTCTAAAGCCCCCTGCTCTATCAAAGAACGGGAAGAATGCTTCATTTGCATTTGTGCATGAACAGTGCGTAATTTTTGAGCAATATCCGACATCGTTACATCCATAGGCGCATCCGTTCTCTCCTTCTGTTCAATAAAAGAAGAGAATTTATCATTCCTAACCTGATTGATCGGCTGGTTGATCGTATGACCCTTCGTATTCACAAACGCTTACCCCTCATTAACCTTTTTGAAAAGAATCGCACAAATGATGAATAAAGTGTGCTCTATTTTAGTAAATAGAGCTTTAAGAACGCCCAAAAACTTTTTTGTTAGAAATATTTCGCCCCAATCTTTATTTAAAATATTTGAAAGAAAAATCTCTATTTTTTTGTCCTCAAGATTTGAAGAGCAAAATCATTCCCCCATTTTTATTTTTTTCACTTAATTTTTTCATTGCCTAAAGCCCCTGATGCGCCATCATAAACAGAGCATATAAAATGAAAAAAATATTCTCATAAGACAGAGTGATTTTTTTACTTTTTATTCAAGCAAATAAGGCAATTATGGCAATGCAGAAGATATGAAGATTGAAAATGACAACAAGAAAGTACAAGTAAACGTAAAAAAAGCTTATATGAAAGAAAACACAAGTTATAAATAAGACTTCATTCTAAACAATTTTGTTTCTTATGACTATTGCTATAAACTTGTAATCATACAACAAAGAGGATCATCATGAAAATAATTGTCGCTATCAAACGTGTTGTTGATTATAACATCAAAATACGTGTCAAACCCGATAGCACAGGCGTTGATCTGTCTCACGTAAAAATGTCTATGAATCCTTTTGATGAGATAGCCGTAGAGGAAGCAATTCGCCAGAAAGAATCCGGTAAAGTTTCAGAAGTTATTCTTGTTTCAATCGGACCAGAAGCAGCCCAAGAAACTCTACGAACAGGACTTGCAATGGGGGCTGATCGCGCACTTCTTGTCACCACGGATCAAACACTTGAACCCTTAGCAATTGCTAAGATTCTCAAAGCCATAGTTGATGAAGAAAAACCTGATATGGTCTTTTTAGGAAAACAAGCGATTGATGACGATAGCAACCAAACAGGACAAATGCTCGCCGCTCTTCTTGGGTGGGGACAGGCAACTTTTGCCTCACATTTTAACATAGAAAATGGGCATGCTACAGTTATTCGTGAAGTTGATAATGGAACACAAACCCTTTCTCTTCCCCTTCCCATGGTTATGACCGCCGATCTACGGCTCAATGAACCGCGCTACACCTCTCTCCCTAATATTATGAAAGCAAAAAAGAAAACCATTGAACAAAAAGCGCTGACTGATCTTGGCATCGATACGAAAGCACGCTTAACAATTTTAAGCGTTGAAGAACCCAAACCCCGTCAATCCGGTATTAAAGTAGCTAATGTAGGAGAGCTTGTCAGTGCGCTAAAACAAAAGAACTGCATTTAATATTCTCTCCACTAGAGTAAAAGCAACACTTACATAAAAGGGTAAAAACTTATGGCAATTCTTTTACTGGCCGATCATAATACAGAAGAAACAGCAAAAGTACTCACCGCTGCACGCGTACTCAGTAATGATATCGATATTCTGGTTTGCGGAGAAAAAATTCAAACGATAGCGGAAAACAGTGCTAAACTTGATGGTGTGCGGCAAGTTCTTATTGCAAAAGCAGACTATTTAGCCCATCAACTTGCCGAGCCTATGGCAGATACAATTCTCACGTTAGCAAATGATTATGATGTGATCATGGCAGCATCCAACAGTACTGGGAAAAATGTGATGCCGCGCGTAGCAGCTCTTCTTGATCTTATGCAAATTTCAGATATTACCGCCATTCTTTCACCCGATACCTTCAAACGACCAATTTATGCAGGCAATGCATTTGAAACTGTACGAACCAATGATTATAAAAAAATTATAACAGTTCGCACCGCTTCTTTCACCCCAACGCCTTCCCAAAATAATTCTGCTCCCATTAAAACAATAACACCAGCTCCCAATCCAAATCTTTCTTCTTTCGTAAAAGCAGAGACAAACAAAAGTGATCGTCCTGATCTCACCTCAGCCCGTGTTATTATATCAGGCGGGCGTGGTCTTGGTTCTCAAGAGAAATTTATGGCCCTGCTTCTTCCTCTTGCAAACAAATTAAATGCTGCTTTAGGTGCCAGCCGCGCAGCAGTGGATGCAGGCTATGCTCCCAATGATTGGCAAATTGGACAAACAGGAAAGGTCGTTGCCCCTGAACTCTATATCGCCGTTGGCATTTCCGGTGCAATCCAGCATTTAGCCGGTATAATGGATGCACAAATTATTGTTGCCATTAATAACGATGAAGAAGCTCCCATCATGCAAATTGCCGATTACACCCTTGTAGGTGATCTCCACCAAATTATTCCAGAATTGGAGAAAGCTTTATAAGCCATGAAAACACCTCTACATGACCAACGTGAAAGTATGAAGTTTGACATAGTCATTGTCGGAGCAGGACCTGCAGGGCTTTCTGCCGCAATTCGTTTGAAACAAATTAATCCTGAGCTTTCTGTCACAATTGTTGAAAAAGGGACCGAAGTTGGTGCCCATATTCTCTCTGGCGCAGTTATTGACCCCATTGGTATCGATACACTCTTACCAGAATGGCGAAATGACAATGATCATCCCTTCACGACCCCTGTTACCCATGACCAGTTTTTTTTTCTAAAGCCTCAAAAAGCTACAATATTTCCCAATATTCTGCATCCCAAAATCTTATCAAATGACGGATGTTATATCGTTTCGCTTGGAAACGTTTGCCGCTGGTTAAGCAAAAAAGCTGAAGCATTGGGTGTTGAAATCTATCCTGGTTTTGCCGTAACACAGATTATCCAAAACGATAACAAAGCGATTATTGGTGTTCTCACCGGTGATATGGGGCTTAACAAAGATGGAACTCCTGGAAAAAATTATATGCCTGGTATGGCTTTATTGGCAAAATATACTTTAATTGCGGAAGGAGCACGCGGCTCAATTGCAAAACAACTGATACAACATTTCAACCTTAGCAAAAATCGTGAACCACAAAAATTTGGTCTTGGTCTCAAAGAGCTCTGGGAAATTGATCCCAACAAACACCAACGCGGTTTAGTACAACATTTCACAGGTTGGCCCTTAGACAATAATACCGGTGGTGGTGGCTTTATTTATCACCAAGAAAACAATATCATTTCTGTCGGTTTTGTTGTGCACTTAGATTACAAAAATCCTTATCTTTCTCCCTTTGAAGAATTTCAACGTTTTAAAACACATCCAAAACTCTATAAAATCTTTAAAGGTGCAAAGCGTCTTTCCTATGGTGCACGTGTTATCAGCGAAGGAGGTTGGCAATCTGTACCAAAACTCACCTTTCCTGGTGGGGCACTTATTGGCTGCTCTGCTGGATTTGTCAATGTTCCTCGTATCAAAGGATCACACAATGCCATCTTATCTGGCATATTAGCTGCCGATAAAATCGCTACCGCTCTTGCTCAAGGGCGTGCCCATGATGAGGTTAAAGAAATCGAAGAACAATGGCGAAAAGGGCTCATTGGCAAAGATCTTTATAAAGTGCGAAATGCCAAACCGCTCTGGGCAAAATATGGGACAAAATATGGAATTAAACTTGCTGGTTTTGATATGTGGTGGCAACAACTGTTCGGATTTTCCTTATTTAAAACACTCTCCCATGGAAAGGAAGATTATGCATGCCTTGAACCAGCAGAAAAATTTCAACCCATTTCTTACCCAAAACCAGATGGCGTTATAACCTTTGATCGCCTTTCAAGTGTTGCCCTTTCCAATACGCATCATGAAGAAAATCAACCTTGCCATTTAAAAATAGCCTCATTAAAAAAGCAAAAGGACTCTGAATATGCAATCTACGGAGGACCTTCCACAAACTATTGCCCCGCCGCTGTCTACGAGTGGCTAGAGGATAATGATCATCTGACTTATATGATAAACGCTTCAAATTGCATACATTGTAAAACATGCGACATCAAAGATCCGAACCAAAATATCACTTGGATCTGTCCGCAAGGCAATGAAGGCCCCTTCTATCCCAATATGTAATTTCCCAATGTATAATCATTGTTCATTCTCCTAAAATTGAAATATACAAAACGCAATGGATAAAAATATTTCCCTCAGATCAGAAATCTATCAATTACCTTCCTGCATACGTTCTTTCACAATGTAAAAAGAACTCTATTCTCAATATAAAAGACTCTCTCCACCGTATAACTTTTTTCAATAGAAAAACATAACATATTTTTATAAAAAATTTTTTATCTTAATAACAAAACAAGAATGAAGATATCTTAACCATTCTGCTATAAAAATACAGACACTACTCTCAACAGTCTGTACAAAGACAAAGCTGTAGCTCCACTTTGCTCCCTCCCCCATGATTCAAAATGTTTTTAGCCTCCTCATAAGAAAACTCAATCGTTTCAAAAAGCCAAGAATAAAACCCATGGAGATATGCTTCGAGTTTGTTTTATCTCCTATCCTTTGCCAAACAATTTTCACTAAAGAAAACCACGGATGAATGTAGAAAAAATAAAATATTGCATACACAGAGCATGCTTATTTAATCACTCTCAATATGTTTCTACTGATAAAGACATCCCAAAATCTGAGTATCACATCAACTTTTTACGCTCAAATCAAGGGGGGCTATACATTGTCTTGCATCTAACCTTTACAGATGTAATGCAAAGAATGTGTAAAAACACCATAAGAATAAAAAGCCATAAGCGCTATCATTATTGGAAATAATATCTGACAAAGCCCAAATGTCTTTCCAATTCATGACCATTCTATTACGCGTTTTATAGTGTATTTTCTTTATAAAGCTTGTACTTTCGCTGTAACTTGTAAATCAACATCCAAATCGAACACAAGCGGCATATATGTAAAGAAAGATAAAGGTGAATGAAAGCGAGTCATTCCAGCTTTTGTATCCTGAGCAAAAATCTTGCATATTCTATTTGAGTAATTCCTGAAACGAAAAGACTGCTTCATTGAGTAAGAATATGAAGTCTGAAAGGAAGAAATTCGTTTCCATCTTTATCATCATCTTTGTCATGCGGTTTTACGACTTTCAAAAACATAACACTATCTTTTAAAAAGAGAGATCACATATTGTCCCTGCTTTTATGACCTGCATTTTTTATAGGAGCATATCCTTCAAAAAAATAAAACGCCTAAAATTAAAACAGACTTGTGTTGTTTATTTATGGATTTATTTTTAAAAGATAGCTCTCAAGACATATCGAACAATTCTTTCGTGACAAATCTTGAGAAAAATATCACGTATTCTCGTCAATGAATAGTTCCATAACGCAATAAAAAGTATAAACCGGCAGCATCACTTTCTTTGCTAACTCCAATGTTGCGATAGCCTTTGCTTTAAGAGAGCTCAAAAAGGCATTTTACTCCTTTTTTACTCGTCTTTAACGACACACAAATCCTCCTTGTGATGCACATAAATGATTTTGATTCATTGATGATAAAAGGCGTTAAAATGAGATAATTTTACGATATTTAAGGCGCCTACTCTATAGGCAAAAAATAATAAATTATCCATTATAAATCAAATAATTAAGATAAAAATAAATCTTAAAAGTTTTTAAGATATTCTTTATATCTGTTAAGGGAGAAGAGAATAGGACAAAATGAAATATTTTTCTAAGAAAGGCTTATATTTGATCAATAACGATATAGCGAGTTGTTTGTGTTTTAAAAGGATCTGCTTACGTTTACTCAGAAGAACAGTTTGAATATCAATGGAGTATTTGAAAGATGGGCGTTATGGAAATAATCGAGAAAGTTTAGCTTGTAAAAGAGCACAACCAAGCGTGAAATATAGGCACAGGTAAAATTGTTTTTTGTTCTCGAAGGAAAAACTTTATAGAAAATTATAGAGCTGATAAGATATTGGCTACATCTGGAATCTGTTTTTTTGAAAAAGATCATGCTGAAAAACAGATGATAATGTTAGTGAATATGAAGGTAAAACTATTGTATTGTGGGAGTATCAACTATTCGAGCAAAGTAAGCCTTTGTAATGATAAAAAATGTACTGGTAAAAAATGAACAAAAATGGCTTATAAAGCTTATGAGTATGAATAAAAATCTTGTGTGAGGGGAATTTGATGAAAAGAAAAGAGCATGTGTGAAAGAGCATATTTTATAGGTGCGCATGCTTATTCTGCCCCCGTTATAGAACCAGGGCTTTATCTTGTAGCAACGCCTATCGGAAATCTTGCAGATATTACGCTTCGTGCTTTGCAAGTGCTTGCAGGAATTGATATTTTAGCGTGTGAAGATACGCGGGTAACACGTGTTTTGTTGCAACGTTATGGTATTCAGAAAAAAACTTTTCTCTATCATGAACATAATGCGCAAAAAGCGGGTCCGAAGCTCTTAGCCGCTTTGGCAGAAAACAAAACGGTAGCGCTTGTTTCCGATGCGGGAACGCCACTTATTTCTGATCCCGGATTTCGATTGGTAGAAAAGGCACGTAAAGCTGGTCATAAAATTATTCCGATCCCTGGAGCATCAGCTCTTTTAGCCGCTCTTATACCGACAGGGCTTCCTACGGATAGCTTTTTCTTTGCAGGTTTTTTGAGTGCACGCAAGCGACAGCGTCAAAAACGATTGGAACAATTAAAAGAGATTCCAGCGACTTTGATTTTTTATGAATCACCGCATCGTCTTGTTGAAACTTTACAGGATATGGTCACGCTTTTTTCGGCTGATCGACCTGCCGCAATTTGTCGTGAATTAACAAAAAAATTTGAAACAGTGGATGCTTCCAATTTGGGGAATTTGTTGGAATCTTACAAAAAACAATCACATATTCGTGGAGAAATTGTTGTACTTGTTGGAGAATCATCATCTTCTTTAAACGTAATGAGTGATCAAGAAGTTGATGAAATGTTATTAGAACTCTCGCGGACACATTCTGCTGCTCAGGCAGCAGCTTTGGTTGCAAAAAAGACCGGTTTTAAAAAGCAGGAACTTTTTCAGCGGTTAAATTTTTTAAAAAATGCATAAAATTAAGACTATACAAAAAAAACAGAGACAAAAGTCTTTTTATCGAGGAGTTCGTGCAGAAAAATTGGCAGCATGGTGGTTGCGTTGCAAAGGGTTTCACATTGCCGAAATGCGTTTTAAAACAAAATGTGGTGAAATTGATTTAATTGCACGACGTGGAAATTTGGTTTTAATCGTTGAAGTCAAAGCGCGTTCAACATTAGCCGAAGCAATGGAAGCAGTTTCTCGAATAAATGAAAAGCGAATTGAGGCAGCAGCCGATATTTGGCTAGCACGGCAAAAGGATTATGCCTTTTTGTCTGTACGTTTTGATTTGATTGCAGTTTTACCTTGGCGTTGGCCACAGCATATCCCCGCATTTTTTACATCTAATAAATAAGAGGAGGCACCAATTTTAACCATACCCAATAAAAAACGTTTCGTTTTTATATGCATATGCGTTAAAAAGTGTGTAACAATTTGAGCACTATATAAGGAGCGAAATATGGATGATTATGAAAAGTTTGCAACAGGTTTGCTCATTGTTTTTGGAGCGCTAATTATTGGTGGTTTAATGGCAATGCATATTGTTCTTATGAATAAACCAGGTTTTTTATTTGCATTAGCCGCAGCTATTGTTGGTTGGTTTTCTGCTTTTGCTGTTCTATTTGACAAACCAAAAGTCTATTTGGGCTTGATTATTCTTGCTATTTTATGTGTTGCTTCCTCAATTAGCATCTATGTTAGTTAAAACACATAAACTGTTAATTGAGATTCCTTTTAAAATATAAAAATGAGGAAGAGAAATGAAACTTGGCTTTTTGGGAACGGGCACAATCAGTGCTTCAATGGTCAATGGCCTCATGACAAGCACCTTTGACGTTTCTTCCATTATTGTTTCACCTCGCAATGCACAAACAGCAGAGCATCTTTCATGCACATATGATAAGGTTATGATTGCTGAAAATAACCAAATGTTGCTCGATGTGAGTGATTACGTTTTTCTTTGCTTGCCTAACCAAATTGCAGAAAACGTTTTGCGTTCTCTTCGCTTTCGTCCAGAACAGCTGGTTATTTCCGTACTTGCTATGGCAAAAGCAGCAGAAGTAGAAGAATGGATCAACCATAAAGTTTATCGTGCTGTTCCTCTACCTTTTGTTGCAGAGTGTAAAAATTTGACACCAATTTATCCCGATCATCCCTTTTTACGCGCTCTATTTGATGCATTGGGGGGTACATTGGTGCTGGATAAGGAAGAGCAGTTTAATCTTTTTATGACTGCTGGTTCACTTATGGGCATATATTTTAATTTTATAGAAACAGCCCATCAATGGTTTATAACACAGGGGTTAAAACAACAGCAATCAGCAGAATTTCTTACCATGATGTTTGGTAATCTTACAGATGAAATGCGTAAAATTATAGCAACGGATTGTGCTACATCTCTCGATTTTGTACTCCTTGAAAAAGAGTTTTCAACAAAGGGGGGAACAAATGAATTTTTGTCAAATTGTTTTTCTCATCAAGGGGGAAGACGTGCTTTAACAACAGCTATTGAAGCTACTTTTCAAAAAATAAATGCTTCTAAAAAGGCTTGACCAGCATTTTTTATCCTCTCAATAAGAGAAAGTTATTGATATTTTCATTGAGTTTTTCTTGAATATGGTTTGATAACATTACCTGCTATACATATTTCAAGAGCAAGATAAATGGGCTTTTTAAACACCCATCCCTTTAATTTAAGTAGATAGGGATAAATTTTCCGATTAATCTTCAAGATGCTTTTATCGCAAAAAAGTGATTGTTAAATATTTTTTACAACCTTTTACCATTTCCCTAAATTATTTTTATTTTCTATCTTCTTCTTTTCGCACCAATGCCAATATTTTTCCACCTCACTGCTCCAGCCGCTCCGATTGAGTTCCCCTTCAGATTACCCAAGTGCATGGCTCATTTTTTGTTTGTTTCACCTCTCGTACTCCACTCAAGCATTAAGGTTCCCTCTTTTCCTTACAAAAAAGCAACATTTTTCTGTCTTTCGTGATTGCATTTTACAAATTCTTTTAAATAAACATATATTCAAAAGAGTTGATTTTTTATTTGATCAACAATTGTACGATACAGTTTAGCAAGCTCTTCACTAGACTTAGCAACAAAAATAGGGACGCCCTCATCTGAAGACAATCGTAAAGCTGGATCAAGCGGTATTTCTGCTAAGAAAGGGACCTCTCGACGTTCTGCTTCTGCCCGTGCACCACCATAGCCAAAAATATCGTAGCGTTTTCCTGTATCAGGAGCGATAAAACAACTCATATTCTCAATGAGTCCTAAAATAGGAACATTGACTTTCATGAACATTTCTATCGCTTTACGCGCATCAACTAAAGCAAGATCCTGAGGTGTAGAAACAACCAACGCACCCGTTAATTGTACCTGTTGCGCAAGCGTTAATTGTGCATCCCCTGTACCTGGCGGCATATCAACGACTAAAACGTCCAAAGGCCCCCATACAACATCTCGTAACAATTGCGTTACAGCTGCCATAACCATAGGACCACGCCATACCACCGGCTTTTCTTCCTCCACCAAAAATCCCATCGACATCAATTTAAGTCCAAATTTTTCAAGAGGTTGAATCTTTTTTTCTCCAATAAGCTGTGGTTTTTGATTAACAAGTCCTGTCAAACGTGGCAACGAAGGACCATAAATATCAGCATCCATCACCCCCGTCTTGAAACCAGAATCTTGTAAAGCTAAGGCGATATTTATTGCCATCGTAGATTTCCCGACCCCTCCTTTTCCAGAAGCAACAGCAATCACATGCCTCACACCTTCTATGGGCATTTTGATCGGTAAGAGATTTGCTCTCCGACTAGGTGCTGTCTTTGTTATTTTTTCTGCTGTAAGTGTAACAACAGCAGATTTCACTCCCTCCAAAGCACATACCACCTTTTCAGCAGAACGACGCAATGATTCCCATTTTTGCACACCTCCATCAGGAACTGTAATGGAAAAGAAAACCTTACCATCAGCAATCAATATTTCTGAAAGAAGACCCAACGACACAATATCGCTTTCAAGATCTGGTCCTTTGACTGTACGTAATACGTTGCGGACAGCCTCACTTGTGATAAGATCCATGTTCTTTCCTCTCTATAAAAATACCAGCAAATATAAGCATAAGAACGAAAAATACTTACAAGGTTCATCACCTGATAATTTTCTACTTTACTCAGCATTATAAAGTATACATCTCTTATCTCTTTAAAAATATGAAACCATCCTTAAAATAAAGAAGCTCAAACATAAAATCTGCTATAAAATCCTATCAATCACATTTGTGCTACAACCACTTTAATGAATATTCTGATAAAAATTTTGTAAAAACAAAAACTGAAAAAAACTCTTAATCTTAAAGGATATTTTAAATTGAGCATACAGTAATCAGTCACACCTTCTTTAATTCTTTAAGGCCCTAGCCATTTATGTTCTGTAGATTCAATCGTTATTTTCTAACACTCCTACAGTATTGTAAAAAAGCGTTACAAATAGTTATAAGGTGTTTTGTATTCTTTCAAGAGAGAGAAAAACAATCTAAGATTGACTTTTTTTATATTTTTCCTTATGGGTTAACAGCCGTATGATAGGATAAAATTGTTTATCTCGCGCATAACTACTCATAAAACGAAGATTAAGAAGGGCCGCACTCCGCGGTATTTAAATAAATGAAACGTACTTACCAACCCTCTAAACTTGTCCGTAAACGCCGCCATGGGTTTCGTGCACGCATGGCCACAGCTGGAGGACGTAAAGTTATTGCTGCAAGACGTGCTCGTGGACGTAAACGGCTTTCTGCTTAACCATTTAAATTTTCACAACCGTTGAGGATTGCTCATCGTTTCTTCGTTGTGAAACTTTTATTATGAACCTACAATGTCTGCTTGCAGGCATTTAATGAAATTGCGAAATATTCTTTTATGAAGAAAAAACATCCCTGCCGTATTCGCAAAAGAGCAGACTTTTTGGCTGTCCGTACAGGAGAAAAACGACGTGGTCCTTTATTTTTGCTCGAAGTTAAATCTCGTGAACAAACAACAGAAAGAAAAGATTCTCTTTTTGCACGTGTAGGCTTCACTGTTACTCGTAAAAACGGTAATGCTGTGAAACGTAATCGTATTAAAAGGCGCTTGCGTGAGGCCGTGAGAGTTGGTGTAACAAACCACATGGAAGCAGGAACAGACTATGTCATTGTAGCGTACCGTGATGTGTTACATGCACCTTTTACATCCTTGATTAGTGAATTAAATCGGCGAATAAAACCAAAAATAAAACATCAGCAACAACAAGGGTGTACGGATGGAATATAACCGCAATTTCTTTATCGCTATTGGCTTATCTTTCGTAGTGCTCATCGCATGGCAATTTCTTCATGTTGCTCCCAAACAAGCAAAGTTACAAAAACAACAAATCATCGCACAGCAATTGTCAAAACAACAATCAGCCCTTTCTACTACCACGACAGATTTTTCTGATGATATCTCAACGTATCAAGCTACATCTATCATCGAACAGCCCATGACACCTGAAATCCGGAAAGCTGTATTGGACAAAACAGAGCGTATTACGATCAAAACCAATGAATTGGAAGGCTCTATTAATCTTGTTGGTGCACAATTTGATGATCTTCACCTCAAAAAATATCGTTTAACAGTCGACAAAAAATCACCGGAAATCGATTTGCTAAATCCTAAAGGCTTCAAAACAACCTATCTTGCTGAGTTTGGTTTTACCAGCGCATCTTTGCCAGCAAAGGCTTTGCCACAATCTGATACACAATGGAAAATAGAGGGAAACAACACAACCCTGACCCCTTCAACACCCATCACTTTAATTTATAATAATGGGCAGGGACAAATCTTCCGGCGGACCCTTTCTGTTGATAATCATTTCATGTTTACCATTGAGGATTCTATCAGCAATGAAAGTGATCAACCAATACATCTCTCGTCCTATGCCCGCGTTGCACGTGCAGCACCACCAGAACATACAAATGCAACCTATTTACTTCATGAAGGTATGATAGGTATTGCAGGAGATTCGCTCAAAACTGAAAAATATAAAACCTTAGCAGAGCTTGACCCAAATCCTGATAATGGGCAAAAAAGCATGACTTTTTCCAAAGTAACAGGAGGTTGGATTGGTATTACCGATAAATATTGGGCTGTAGCAGTTATTCCCCCGCAAAATAAAGAATATACAAGCCGTTTTATTTATTTTGATCGTTTGCAAACGCATTATCAGTCTGACTTGCTAGGGTCGCTTTTAACGATTGCCCCAAATGAAACAAAAACTGTTACAAATCGTCTTTTTGCTGGTGCAAAACAAGTTGAAATTATTAATAATTATCAAAATGACCTAAAAATTAAAAAGTTTGCTCTTTTAATTGATTGGGGCTGGTTTGATTTCATCACCAAACCAATGTTTGCCCTCATTGATATTCTTTATAAGCAAACAGGAAATTTTGGTATCGCCATCCTTCTTGTCACAGTGCTCTTAAAAACACTTCTTTTCCCTCTAGCCAATAAATCTTATAAATCTATGGCGCGTATGAAACTTATACAACCGCGGTTGTTAGAAATAAAAGAAAAATATCCCGATGACCGAACCAAGCAGCAACAGGCAATAATAGATCTGTATAAAACTGAAAAAATTAATCCTCTTGCCGGTTGTTGGCCGATGTTGGTTCAATTTCCAATATTCTTTGCTCTTTATAAAGTTCTCTATATCACCATTGAAATGCGCCATGCACCTTTCTTTGGCTGGATTCAAGATTTAGCGGCACCTGATCCAACATCTCTTTTTAACTTGTTTGGTCTCTTGCCATACACAACGCCAACATTTCTTATGATTGGTGCATGGCCTTTGATTATGGGAATAACGATGTTTTTACAAATGCGTATGAATCCCGCTCCTCAAGACCAAACTCAAGCGATAATCTTCACATGGATGCCTGTCATCTTTACTTTTATGCTCGCCTCTTTTCCTGTTGGTCTTGTCATCTATTGGGCATGGAACAATATACTATCAATAATCCAGCAAAGTATCATGATGACACGCCAAGGTGTCAAAATTGAACTTTTTGATAATCTGAAATCCATGTGGAGAAAATCACCCAAAAAAGAAGTGCATTAATGACAAGAGATTCTTCCCTTTCTGGAATTTTTTCTCGCAATTGGATTTTTATTCGTGGTGTACCAGCAATACACTTTCTTCCCCCTGAAGGACCACCAGAAATTGCATTTGCAGGACGTTCCAATGTTGGAAAATCATCTTTAATCAACGCGCTCGTCCAACAAAAAAGCTTAGCACGTACCTCAAACACACCAGGACGGACTCAAGAGCTTAATTATTTTGTACCCGATGGTTTCAGTGGGCAGCTAGGAGATCTTCCCCCTCTAGCATTAGTAGATATGCCTGGCTATGGCTTCGCTGCTGCTCCTAAAAATCTGGTTGATGCGTGGACAAATTTGATTTTTAGTTATTTACGGGGACGCACAACGCTAAAACGTGTGTATATCCTGATTGATTCACGCCACGGAATTAAAAATAATGATGAAGAGGTTCTTGCTCTTCTTGATAAAGCCGCTGTTTCTTATCAAATTGTTTTGACAAAAAGTGATAAAATCAAATCAAAAGCCTTAGAAAAATTAATTATGATCACACAAACAAAGCTTCTCAAGCGCCCAGCAGCTTACCCTGAGCTTCTTGTAACCTCTTCAGAAAAAGCTCTCGGTTTGGAAGAATTACGTGCTGCCATTTTGCAAACCATCGCATAAGAGAATGTATTCCTATTATTAATAATTTATTAATCATAATTACTAGCTGCTGCTAATGATCTTGTACTTCTCGTCAAGCATCTTTATAAATAAAAAGCCATTACTTGAAAGAATTCCCATCAACTATATTTGATAATGTAAATTATGCTGACACTTTTTCACTCTCCCCTATCCACTGCCTCACGCTTTATACGCCTCATTCTCGGGGAATATGGTCTAAATACGCAACTGATTGAAGAATATGAATGGGCTAGGAGGCACGAATTTCTAGCCCTCAATCCTGCTGGTTATGTTCCTGTTTTTCTTGATGAACACGAAGTTCCATTATCAGGTCCTCTTGTTATCTGCGAATATTTAGACGAAACACATGGAAGTTTACGACAAGAAAATAAGCTCTTTCCGGAAAATCCTTTAGAGCGTGCGGAAGTACGCCGTCTCAATGATTGGTTCTTAAATAAATTCGAAAATGAAGCAACGCGCCATATCGTACGAGAACGAATCCACAAACGTGAAATGCCACTTGCCATTGGCGGTGGTGCTCCTAATTCACAAATTTTACGCAATGCGCGTGCCAATATTTTACCCCATATGAACTATCTCAATTGGCTTTGTGCCTCTCGCGATAGCTTAGTGGGTTCTACCTTGTCCTATGCAGACCTAGCAGCCGCAGCCTCTATTTCTGTACTTGACTTTCTAGGAGAAATTGACTGGGAACAATCTCCTGCTGCCAAAGACTGGTATATGCGAATTAAATCACGTCCTTCTTTTCGTTCTCTTTTAACAGATCGCGTCCGCGGAATCGTTGCAAGTACTCACTATGCTGATCTTGATTTCTAACCACCTTTCACCAACAAAAGTAAAAGCGATATTTTATCTAAAGGATACTTCTAGGTTTATAAATTTTTATGCATATGTACAAACAATGCAATAATACATTGATTTATAGTCTTACTTGAAAAGAGAATAAGACGCCACCATGATATTTTCTCAGTTCAAAACTCCTTATAATGCATCAAAAAAAATCACTTTCTCGTCCTGTTACATAAAAAATCAGCACAAGGAAAAAAAGGATTTTTAAATACTCTAGTTAAAAACAAGAGCTGTAGCACCATTGCAAGTGTGGTCAGTAACATAACAATACTTAGGCATGCTATTCTCTATTCTGCTCAATATATGAAAAAGTGCATTGCATAGCATGCCTATTATTTACTCTATAAAGCGTTGATTTATAATCATAATTCTCTGTCTTGTATGTTGAATTAGAATCCCGAATATCATAGGATTCTCTCATCCCAAACCTGTTCCATGTTGAATCAATCAAAACTATTCGCTTGCACGTTACAAGCGGGGTTAGCGTGTAGATAAAAAACTATTAAGAAAGGACTAAAAATGCCTCTTATGAACCGTCTTAATGCAAAATCTGTTGCAACATTGGAAGCTGGCAAAATGTGTGATGATGCCGGCTTGTTATTTCATAAGCGTAAAGATGGGAATGCTCAATGGATTTACCGTTATACTATTCACGGGCGATCACCGTAAAATGGGCTTGAGAGTGTTGAGAGATGTTTCTTGCTCTATATTGATCTCCTCCCCACACCTAAAAGAACGGATATTCCTACCAGCCACCGGACTATCAACAATCCAGCTTCTCACGGGCAAATTCCACCTCCTGACCACTCATGCGGTTCACTTCATAGGCTCTACAGGCAAGTCCTACCCCTGAACACTGATCACGATATCTAAAAAACACTTAATATGTAAAGCTTTTCATACCTTATATCACCGCTCTAAACAACAGGGTTGTAGGGCATAATAGGATAAAAAAACCGCCATGCGTCTTTACAACATAACAATTTTTTTAACTGACTTCCTTAAAAGGCAAAGAATCCGATTAACTCCCGTGTATAAACAATTCGACTTCTTATTGATCTCTTGTTTTTGCCCCCTTTTATGTGATTTTATTTATAAGATAACAGATTAATCTACAATATAAATAATCGCTTTTTTAACTTGAATCATGAACCTCAAATACTTTTTTCCCATTACCCGCCTCACATTTGCATCAATCAAAATCTTTTTCTTATGCGTTGCAAATGGGATTAGCGTATGGAAAAAATATTAAAGAAAAAATAAAATAAAAATACCGATGAATTGTTTCAAATGCCAAGAGCTGTTGCTACATTGAAGGCTAGCAAAGTACATGATAGTGCCTATTTTCTCTTTTATGAAGCATAAAGACCGTAGTGCAGAATAGACTTTATATTATTCATGGAAGCTCTCTCATTATACTCTTCACAAGCACTATCATAAAATGAGTTTAGAAGCATTGAGACACATTTTTTTAAAGCAAGCGCATAAATTGACAACATAAGCATATTTATTTTAGGGTATCTTGTTTGCATGAGGGACGTGCCCCCATTAAAGAACGCGAGATACAAAAGCGTAAAGTAATGCGTAATCTCCATTAGAGCTTTATAAGCAAGCCTTACCTAGAAATATCCACCACGCGTTGTAACAAAAAATATCTCTCTATAAATTTATAAATCTTATATCACGGTCGTGTTTTTACAGCACAAAAAATAAATTAAAGTAGAAAAATTTTTTTCTATAAACAAAAAGAACCGTTGGAAAGAAAGTAAGAATTTGCCTATACTACGCGCAGTCAAAGTATCATAAGGAGACAAAAATGCGCCTTACAGTTGTTGGTGCGAATGGGAGAATGGGGCGTGAACTCATTACAGTAATCGAGCATAGGAAAGATGTAGAGCTTTGTGCTGTTCTTGTACGTAAAGATTCACCTTTTGTAGGAAAAGATGCGAGTACATTAATTGGTTCAGATTCTCTTGGGATTCTCATCACTGATGATCCCCAAAAGGCCTTTTCTAACACAGAAGGTATTTTAGATTTTTCACAACCACAAGCCAGTATTCTTTATGCTCACTATGCTGCTCAAAAAGGTCTTGTTCACATTATTGGCACCACAGGATTTAGCAAAACAGAAGAAGAAAAAATTGCGAATTTTTCGAAATATACAACAATTGTCAAATCCGGCAATATGAGTCTTGGAATAAATCTTTTAGCCAACCTTGTAAAGAAAGCCGCTAAAACGTTAGAAACCGATGATTTTGATATCGAAATTTATGAAATGCATCACGCTAACAAAGTTGATGCCCCTTCTGGAACAGCCCTTCTTCTTGGACAAGCTGCCGCTGAGGGTCGCAATGTTATGCTTCAAAATGTGCGTGTTAATGAACGCAATGGCTATACAGGTAAACGCAAAAAAGGTACCATTGGCTTTTCCTGTTCACGTGGTGGAACAGTTGTTGGTGAACACAGTGTCATTTTTGCCGGTTCCAATGAGCGCATTATTCTTTCACATACAGCGCAAGAACGCTCTATCTTTGCCAATGGCGCATTAAAAGCAGCTTTGTGGGCAAAAAATCATGAAAACGGTCTTTATTCAATGCTCGATGTTTTGGGATTGAACAATGAATTTTAAACGATCAATGTAACGTAGGAAAATCATAATGGGACGCACACTTGTACTTATCCGTCATGGACAGAGTGAATGGAATCTCAAAAATCTTTTCACCGGTTGGAAAGATCCTGATTTGACAGAAAAAGGTCACGCAGAAGCAATAGAAGCAGGAAAAAATCTTAAAGCAGCTGGTTTAAAATTTGATATTGCTTATACGTCAGCCTTACAGCGCGCACAAAAAACGGCTAGGCATATTTTAGAGCAAATGGGTCAATCTGACTTGCAATTGATAAAGACCCCTGCATTAAATGAACGCAATTATGGTGATCTTGCAGGTTTGAATAAAGATGCAGTGCGTCAACAATGGGGAGAAAAACAAGTCCAGATCTGGCGCCGCTCCTATACAACTGCCCCCCCGAATGGAGAAAGCCTCCGCGACACCGGTGCACGCATTTGGCCTTATTATCTTTATCATATCCAGCCTCATATTTTGCGCTCTCAAACAGTTTTGATCGCAGCGCATGGAAACTCTCTTCGTGCTCTTATGATGGCACTTGAAGATCTAAATGGCGAAGAAATTATATCTCAAGAATTAGCGACCGGCATTCCTATTATTTACACATTTAATCCCGATTCAACCATTTCATCAAAGACAATCATCACATCTTAAACTTCTAAAATCATGATCTCCTTCACACAAAAAATTTAATGCTATCGTTTTAAGCTGAAAAAATAAATTCTATAATTTTATTGACAGAACTGCTTCACAAGCTTAGATGAATTTTATGAGCCCAGATGGCGGAATTGGTAGACGCGCAGGTTTCAGGTACCTGTGCCGCAAGGCGTGGAGGTTCGAGTCCTCTTTTGGGCACCACTTTTTTATCTTTAACATATTAAAATATATAGATTTATTATTATTTAAATAGAAATTTTTAGTTTACCCTTTAGACCACCTTCTACAGTTTATACAATTTCACCTAATTTGTTCTTATTTGCTCCTTATTTTTCTTTGGAGTGAATGCTAAAACTCTTTTTTCCTCTACCTTACTGCTCTTCCTAGCTTATAGGGTTGAGGAAACTTCTCGCACCCAATTGAGAACCGTTGTTGTCGATACGCTAAAAAGCTGGGCACATTCACGTATTGTTACATATTTATTGCCATCATCAAATATCATATCATTTCATTACCTTTCTCTTTTTCATGTTACTTAAATGGGCGTAAGTGCTGAAAACTAAAGGACGCATCTCCATATTTTAAAAGTTTGTAGATTTATTTTTTAAATGTGTTTAATTTCACATTTCCAATCTTCTAACTCAGTGAGAGCTAAGGTAATTTTCCCTCTGTGACACATACACACATCAGTTTCAAAGCAAGTAATTGCAACACGTCTTTTATCTAAAAAAGTTTGTATAATTTTCCTATTGCATGAGAATTGTTCTTAAGTGTTGTATTTTGATAGTTTTCAAAAAGACGTTTATAATCTTGATTTTTTTTAAATTTCGTCGTTTTTCAGAAGCAATTCCAAGTTCAGGCATATGAATATATTCAATATCAATATTTCTTACAGCTTTCTCTAATTGTCCCTTTGAAAATCCACGTTTTCTACTTATAAGATTTTTACGAACAACACATAAAATCTTAATATTATTTTTCATAAGAAAATTAAGATAATTCTCGAGTAATTTCCCCTCATAACCAATGGTAAAAAAACAAAATTTTTCATCTTTAGTAAGCGGTAGGATAGTATATTCTATACAACACATTGATTTATAATGATAATTTACTATTTTGTATATTTAATGAGAGTCCCGAATATAGTAAGATTTTCTTATTCTAAACCCTCTCAGATTGAATCAATTCATATCACTTGCTTGCACGTCACAAGCGGGGCTGGCGTATGGGTAAAAACTGTACAAGAAAGAACTAAAATGGCTCTTATGAACCGTTTTAAGTGCCAAGAGCTGTCGCAACACCAGCGAGCTGGCAAAGTGTGTGATGGTGCCGGCTTGCTTCTCCATAAACGTAAAAATGGAGATGCTCAATGGCTTTATCGTTATACCATTCACGGGCGCCGTCGTGAAATGGCCTTGAGTGCTTTAAGACATGTCTCTTTAAAAAAAGCCCGTGAATTAGCAAACCAATGGCGTTCTGTTTTGCATGAGGGACGTGATCCCATTAAAGAACGTGAGAAACAAAAGCGTGAGGCAATAAGCAATCTCCATTATTTAAAAGATATTGCTTTAGATGCTTTTGAAAGTCGTAAAGCTGAATTAAAAGGAGATGGTAAAGATGGGCGTTGGTTTTCGCCTTTAAAACTTCATATTTTACCAAAACTAGGCTGTTTACCCGTTTCAGAGATTACGCAAACCGAGATACGCAATGTTCTTGCCCCCATTTGGCATACAAAAGCTGCAACAGCTTGTAGAGCTCTTAATCGTCTTAATCTTTTTCTCAAACATGCTGCTGCTTTAGGTTTGGATGTTGATTTACAAGCAAAAGAAAAAGCACGCGCACTCTTAGGAAAACAACTCCATAAAGTAAAAAACATGCCAGCAATAGATTGGAAAGATGTGCCGACTTTTTATCAAACTCTTTGTAAAAAAACAACTATGACACAACTGGTTTTACGTCTCCTTATTCTGACAGGCATTCGTACTTATCCTGTACGTTATATTCATAAGGATCAGGCTGAAGGTAATCTATGGACAATCCCTGCTGAGTATATGAAAGGAAGGCAGGATGCTACAACAGAATTTCGCAAAATCTTATCATCTGAAGCATTGTTGCTGAATATTCATTTTATATTTAGAAAAAAAATTTAATGTTAAATAACTAAGCTAAAAAAAGAATTTTTATTTAAAATACATTTAAATTGAATATAAATTATTCATATAATTTATATTATCATATACTTTAATTTGCCAGATAAAAATAAACAAAATAAAAGAAATTAGGTATTTTATTGAAAACTATCCATTTTCACTCCTTCTTATGAAAGAGGGGGGAATGAATATTGGGAACTTTTAAAGAGAAGACTGATGACTAAAAAATTCCTTCTATCCTGCACGGTAGTTGCAGCCGTTGTACTTTCTGGTATCCATCTTAATGCACATGCTAAAAATCTCGAAATTTCAGAAAGTAAAACAGAAGTTTCCAACAAAACCTATGAGATTATTTGCACAAAAAAAGGTGGTAAAATTATCGGCAAACATTTAACCATAATTGGAAATAAAGAAACAAACACTAACACAAATATGCACGCTATAACAACTGAAGGTTCTAACACTGCAATTGAATTACTAGATGACACAATCATTAAAGGAACTGATTCTAGCATTTTCTTCGGTCTTAAAGCAAAAAATGGTGCTACACTGAAAATGACCGGTGGAACTATTACAGTTTCCAACACTGGCGCTAATTTCTTAGATAGTAAGAGCACTGAAAACAAGCTAAAAGATATCACAATATCAAATAGCAAAGCACCACTATCCAGTGGTGTAGTTGCGTACAACAACAGTCAAGTTACTTTAGAAAATGTAAAAGTAACTAATGCGATGAATAGCATTACTGCAAATAATAAATCTGAAATCACAATATTGGGAGGAATATTTAATACCATAAAAGTAGCAATATCTTCTTACAAATGTTCAAGCTACATCATCCCATGGCACTGGACTCCATGCAAGAGATACAGAATCCACGATAAAAATGACGGGAGGAACCATAATCACAGAAAAAATAGTATTACTTGCAGAAAACGGCAGCATAACCAAAATGAGCGGAGGAACAGTGCTTGCTAAAAAAGATGCATTTGTTGTAAATAATAATGGACATATCGATGTAACAGATGTTTCTGCTACAGCAGAAAACAGAGGTATAATATTTGAAAAATCTAAGAACAATAGAACATCAGAAATTAATTTGACCAATACAAAACTTAATATTGTAAATGGTACTGGAATTAATGCAAACGAGTCAACTGGTAAAGCCAAGCTAAAAAATTCAGAAATCCATGCCGATGTTTTATTATTAACCAAAACTTCAACGAAAAAAAATAACTTCACTTTTACACTAAACGCTGATCACTCTATCTTAAACGGCAGGGTGAGCAACGAAAAAAATTCAAAACAATCTTTAATTTGCAAAACAATACGAAATGGATCCTGAAAACGAGCACAAATAAAAAGAGTCAGAATGAAGAATCACTTGATATTGCTCAAAGGGCACGTTCTGATGTCTCTGTCCTTAACATCAATGACAGCTCTATTGTTTTTGAAAAGCCAAAAGAAAGTCATTATCACACATTGCACATAGGATCTGACAGACTAAATACTAAAAAAGTCTACAATGCTACAGGAAGAGCAGAAATTCATTTCAATGTTGAATGGAACGATAATACTGCCATAAACAAACAAAAAGCTGACCGTCTTCTGATCCATGGTGATGTTTCAGGTACCACACTGATTTATGTAACTGGGCATTTAGAAAAAGACAATATTAAAACAGATACTTCTTCTCTTACCAGTGTACGTGGTCTTTCACTCATTCAAGTTTCTGGAAAAATAAATTAAAACTCTTTCAAACTTGCAAAGAACTACATCACAATAAGTGGTTCACCTTATAAATATATACTGAAAGCTTATGAACCAACATCAAACCATAGTAAAACAAATGCTGAAAAAAACCTTTTAGAAGAAAATAAGAATTTTTGGGATTTTCGCTTACAACCAGTGCTCTCTGATACCGATTCAGCAGTAAAAACTGTTATTCCATAATTAGCCCGCTATGTAATAATGCAAAATATTTTTTCTATACTCACTTCATTGATAACGCAAAAAATACTTTTTGAGCCAATAATGGATTAAAGCATTAGGAATAAGCCATAAAAAACAAAATGCTTTCTTCCTCTACACTTACGGAAACACAAGACCCTTATTTTCTGAGTGTGGATCTTTTAAATGCGATCATGGTACTGATATTTTCTATGATGCAACACAAGAAGATTTTAAAGCATCAACACAGTATGGTAAAAACACAACCTTAATATTGGGAGCTTGAGCCTATAGTCAATTATCTCTCACTCCAAAAGATGTAGGGGATGCAGACAAGAGTACGTTCAACAAATACTCAATCACAGCTTATAAGAGTGTAGAGCATAACAAAGGTTTCTATATGGATACACTCTTCTCTTATAACATTGGGAAAGAAAACATTTCTGCAAATTTTGCAAAAAATACCATTAAAGTCAATGATATAAAAATGTTAATTGCCTCAACAAAAATTGATCAAAAATTCGCAACGAATATTAAAAGACTAACGTTTGCTCCACAGGAACAGCTTGTTTATCAGCGTCTAATCTTTAACGTCATTGAAAATGCTGATAATTTAAAATTGATATCGGCGAACCTTGCCTATATGCAAATTGGTGGACGCGAAACAAAAACAATTATTAATATCGAAAAAAATCGTGCTCTTTTTTTTGGGAAAGTAAACTTACTTCAAACTTTTAGTGATGATGTTAAAATACAGGCTGGCGATATATTTTCCCTTGATTCAGCGAATTTTGCCATTGAAAGAGGGTTTGATATCAATGCACAATTATCTCGATAATTTAGTCCTTCATGGTGATATAAACTATCAAAAAAACTGCAACAACCGGTATATTCGGAACAAACTTTTCAGGAGAAATACGCTATTAGTTTTAAACAAAAAGGTATCATACTCTACCACCTTTTCGCTTTATAAATCCTAATTACTCCACGCTATCCCCTTCGTTTTCCATCAAGAAAAAATGTAAGGTATTTTTATCTAGAATATATAAAAATCCCCAATTAATGAAAGCAGCGTCCTTTTAATAAAAGCGCAATTTTATTAATCAAACCCCCATGCATTTCAAAGCTTCAACAGAAAGCTCTTTATTAATTACGTTTTTAAACTTAAAATATGTCTTTTTTACCGACCTCAATAAGATAAGCGCTTATTAAAAACTTTCTCCTCATCAGAAATCTCCAACAAATTTTGCTATCCATATAATATTAAAAAAAGAGAAAATATAAAAAGCTGTAAACGATAGAGTAAAAAAATATCTTTTCGTATTCAGTAAAAATATCTTCAAATAATTATCATAAAATAACTCAAGAATCATAAGGATATTCAGTATTTCTCAAAAATTATTTTTATTAATTTATCACGCTATAACAAATAATCACATTAGAGATGACAAATGAATAAACTCATTTAATAAAAAATAAACTATGTATAATATGATTTTTTGTGCAAATTACTTAAAAGCTTTTACAAAGAAACAAAAATAACTTACTCAACATGTAATAGCACTAAGAACAACAATTCATTTTCTATTCTTCTTATGAAGTTGGTGGGGGGAATGAATATTGGGGACTTCAAAGGAGAATACGGATGTATAAAAAATCCCTTTTATCATATACAGCAACAGTTGCGATCATACTCTCTAGAATCCATTTCAATGCACATGCTGAAACTCTTAAATCCTCAGGAGCAGAGTAAGAAGTTACGGGAAAGACCGGAGAAACCTATGAAATTATTCACGCAGAAAAAGGTGGAAAAATCAACGGTGAAAATTTAAGTGTAACCGGAAATAAAGACACCAATGACAACTCAAATCCTTCCATCTTACCACCCGCTGCTGTAACAGCTGAAGGTGAGAACAGTATGATCACATTAACGGGGGATAAAACAACCATTAAAGGAACTGATTCTTCCATTTACTTAGGTATTATAGCAAAAGATAGCGCTACATTTCAAATGACTGGGGGAAGCATTACCGCTTCCAACATTGGTGCTTACTTCAGTAAGAACAAAGAAAGCAAACTAGAAAATGTGACGATATCAAGTGATAAAAATGATGCACCACTACTCGTTGGGGTAGAAGCAAACCAAAGTACAGTCACTTTACAAAATGTAAACGTGAAACAAATACATAATGCCATAGTCGCAGATAATAACTCTACAATAACAGTCTCTGGAGGATCATTTGAGACAGACGGTGCAACAATATATGCTCAAAACGGCATATGCTCAAAACGGCAGCAACATTACTTTAACCAACGATGCACAAATTACATCATCTGATGGAAATGGGCTCTACGCAAAAGATGAAAACTCCCAAATCACAATGGTAGGAGGAACAGTAGCAGCAAAAAATACACATTTTACATTGTATGCAGAAGAAAAGGGACTAATCGATACTACGAATGTTACTCTAACAACAGATGATGAAGAAACCGGCGCATTTGCCTTTGGTTTGAAAAGTAGAATTGAATTGCGCGGCAATACAATAATTAAAAATACTTTTGACGATCTTGAAGCCATTGATGGTGGAAAAATCACTGGTGGAAAAACAATCAATACAGCCCCCCACAACGCGCGCACTGGTGTACGGACCAGCAGTTCTAGTAGTGAAATTACTTTAAAAGAGAATACAATCATTCAAAATATTGCTGTCGGTCTTTCTGCAATTGGGGATAGCACAATTACAATGAGTCATGGTGAAACAAGTGTAAATCCAAAATCTACTCATCCTAATATCTCATCCAATGCACAACAGAGTGAGAAAAAAACAATATAGAAGCAAAAAAATTGCACTACATGTAGCTAATGGCGGACATATTGATATAGCAAATACTTCTGCAACTGCAGAAAACGCTGGTATGCAATTCTTTACTCCCTATGATCCAGATGATATTACGCAACAAAATTTTCGAGACAATGAAATTACTGTAACCAATACAGATCTTAACGTTAAAAATGATGCTGGAATTCTCATTGGGGGTTTTCACCACCCAAGACAATAATAATGATGTTCCCGATCTATCAATTGGTACGGTTAATCTCAAAAATTCAAAAGTCAGTGCCGATGTTTTGTTAGGTGATGGTCTCATTATAGAACCAAAAAATTGCGAAAATCAATATACTAAAGCAATTCCCAATGGCGCTTTTACATTAAACGCAGATCATTCTGTTTTAGAAGGCAGAGCAAAAATTGCTAAAGACAGAAATGTACATTTTGATCTACAAAATCAAACAAGATCTACAAAATCAAACAAAATGGATCGTAAAAACAAGCGTAACAGAACTCAATGAAAATGGAGAACTCGTTGATATCGCTCAAAGATCACGTTCTGATGTTTCTGTACTTAATCTTAATAACAGTTCTATTGTTTTTGATGGACTGGTAGACTATCATTATCACACATTGCATATAGGCTCTGGTAAAACCAGACACGCAAGTGGTCTACAACGCAACAGGAGATGCAAAGATTTACTTCAACACTGCTTGGAGTGATGGTCTTGCAAGTGCGGATCAAAGAACCGATAGACTTCTCATTTACGGTGATGTTTCAGGCTCTACAACAGTTTATATTAAAAGCGATTCAGGGGATAGAAATAGCGTAGTAAATGCTTCTAATCCTTCGAATACAGGTGGACTTGCGCTCATCCAAGTTTCAGGAAAAGCACAGAAAGACTCTTTCAAACTCGTCAATGGCTATACCACAAAAAATCATTTGCCTTATAAATATACGCTGACTGCCTATGGCCCAGAGTCAAGCCATGGTAAAGCCAATATTGACCAAAATCTCTTTGATGAAAAGAATGAAAATTTCTGGGATTTCCGCTTACACAAAGACTTTCTTGACCCTTATTCAACTGTAGAAAAACTTGTTCCACAAACAGCAAGCTATATCGTTATGCCGAATGCTCTCTTTCACACTGGATTAACCGATATAGCTAAACAAAACGAGTTTTTAGCCAGCATGAGAGTATCAACCATAGGAAAAGAAGAAGGGATAAAGAACGCATTCTTCTTATACACCTATGAGAATACAGCAACCTTATCTTCCAAGCGCAGTCCTCTGGAATACGGGTATAGCGCTAATATTCGCTATGCTTCTCTCCAAGCCGGTGTTGCATTGGCAACCTTAGAAGGGCAAAACACCACAACACATCTGGGACTAGGAGGAACCTATGGACGCCTCTCTTTCACTCCAAAAGATATGGAAGATGCAGCTAAAAGCACGTTGGATAAATGGGCCGTTACTACCTATGGAAGCGTGTAACATAACAGTGGTTTCTACATTGATACACTTTTATCCTATGGCATCCTAAAAGGAAATATCGCCAATGCCATCAGAGGAAACACCGCAAAATTAAAAAATGCAAAAGCACTGAGTGTTTCTGCCACTATCGATAAACAATTTGTAACAGGTCTTGAAGGCGTCACATTCGAACCACAAACACAGCTGGTTTATCAACATTTAATGTTTGACACTCTTGTAGATGTCGATAACTTAAAAATTGATATGAAAAACCCTTCCCAATGGTTGGCGCGAATTGGTGGACGTATAACAAAAACTGTCTCCACTCAAAACAACCTTCCTCTTTCTTTCTATGGAAAAGTAAACCTTCTCAAAACATTTGGTGATGATAGTACCATCCAGAGTGGCAGAGACTTTGATCTTGATCCTACAGGAACCTCTCTCGAAGGTGACGTTGGCATCAATGCACAACTTTCTCAAAATCTCTCACTTCATGGTGATGTCAGTTATCAACAAAAACTGCAAAAAACGGGTATATCTGGAGCAAGCTTTTCAGGAGGAATACGCTATCAGTTTTAAATCAAAACTGCAAAAACAGTTTATTCATTCTATTAAATTTAACAAAAAGGCAGTATAATATGCTGCCTTTTTTATATAAAATCTATTTTTTTCCTGAAGGGTTTTCTTTTTCACTTAAATACGCTTTTTCTCTCTCTTTACACGAGTCGCATAGCACATTTTGTTATCAAATTTTCCCATAAAACTAAAAAAGTGTATTTTTAGATAATATAAAGGAAACAACATTGGAAAAGATAATGATAAAAGAAGTTCTTTATTCATACCCTTGATATGTTTATCCTCTTGTTTGTTCAATCAATTAACTTAACACCACCTATAAGGATTCATTTAGATTTCCATGTACTGTTCTTTTAGGCAAACAGTTTTGAGAATATTTATCCCTCTCATCTACCAAGCTCATCTTACTAAGAGAACTAAGAGAAAATAAAACGATAGAAAAACTGCTAAAACCAGTATAATAGGAGTGATTTTTAAGCACAATATGATGTTATCAATCTTAAAATGATACTGTAAAAGCAGTACTTAGTTATTCTGTTTTCTCTATTTTTTAACGCATAACCCTATTTCTCTAATAATGGGGTAAGTCGTAAAGCTATTAAATTTTATAAAAATAATAATATCTTTAAATAATTTTTCATTTCATAATTAATTTATAATTAAAATATAAAATCTATAAATTTAACTTTATAAGTTATTTTTATTAAAAAAATAAATATAACTCGATATTATTATTTTTTAAGTCATAAATAGAAGCTAAGAAATATTTTTATATAAAAAATATTCTATCGTGCACAGCAGCTGTAACAATTTTACTATTTTCTACCCATAAAGCAGAAACTAAGTTCCTTGAAACTCATGGTGCAAAAAACATATCCAACAAAACTTATGAGACACTTCATGCAACAGATGGTGAAAAAATCATCAATAAACATTTAACAATAACGAGAAAATGGCAATACAAATCGGCCTGCTGTCTCTAAAAATGCTTCTACTTTAGTATAAACTGAGGAAACTAACAGTGAATCGAATTACTAAACGACACAACTATTATAAAGTATAATGCAATTCATTGATTTATAAAGAATGTTCATTGTTTTGCATGTTGAATGAGAGCCCTAAAGACCGTAAGATCCCCTCATTACAAACCTTGTTCCATGTTGAATCAATCAAAACCATATCTCTTGCAACGTCACAAGCAGGTGATCATGTGGATAAAAAACTGTTAAGACAAGACTAAAAAGCCCTTTTATATACTGTCTCAAATACCAAGGCTGTCTGCAACATTGGGAGCTTGCAAAGTGTCTCATGAGCTTGCTTTTTTATCAAGCGTAAAGGGGCGTGTGTGTTTATTCACAAGCGTAAAGATGGGAGTGCTCAATGAATTTACCATTATACTATTCACGAGCGTCGGCGCAAAATGGGTGTAACATACCTTGAAAGATATTTCTTTAAGAAGCGTTTTTTCACATTAACTTAAGCTTTAAAGCAATTTAAAAGATGTAAGTATTGTAAAAAATGCTTCTAATCCTTTAAGTACAGGTGGACTTTTGCTTATACAAGCTTATGGGAAAATGACAGAAAACTCTTTCAAGCTTACCAATGGCTATATTATAAGAAAGAATGTACCTAATAAGTAAACGCAAAGCCAAATGTGCCATAGTTGTTTTTTGACAAAGCGTTTTATAAAAAGCCGAACCATCTTTCCAGTATATTGATGGTTTTATGGCGTTGTTTTCCTAAGAGAGCTTTTGTTTTTTCTATTGTCTGTAAATCAACATTCAGCCCCAAAGCAACTGCATGTTTAAGAGAAATATTAAGACGATTCAGTACACCACGAGCTGCTCCAGTTTTTATATGCCCAATAGTGGAAAGGGTATTGCGTATATCTCTGTTTGTGTAATCTCTGAAACGAGCAGACAGCCTAATTTTGGAAGAATATGAAGGGGTAAAGTAAAAATCTGTTCCCATCTTTCTCATCTCTTTTTAGTTCAGCTTTACAGCTTTCAAAAGCATCTAGAGCGATGTCTTTTTAATAATGGAGATTACACATTGCTTCACGCTTTTGTTTTTCACGTTCTTTAAGGGGGGCACACCTCTCCTATAAAACAGAACACGCCACACCAAATACACTTGCATTGCACATTCACAGGCTTTCTTTAAAGAGACATCTCTCAAAGCACCCAAGCCCATTTCACGGCAGTGTCCGTGAAGGGTATAACGATAAAGCCATTGAACACTTCCATCTTTACACTTGTGAAGTAACAAGCCAGCACCATCACACTACATTCCCAGCTCGTGGATGTTGCGGGGCAGCCCTTGGCCCTTGAAACGGTTCATTAAGAGCCATTTTTAGTCCTTTTTTATATAATTTTGGTCCACATGCTTGCTCCACTTAGGACATGCAAGAAAAACTTGATTGCTTCAATATAAGGAGATTTGAAATGAGAGAATCTTACGATATTCAGGACTCTCATTCAAGGTGAATAACACTATATTATCATTATAAATCAAAGTATTATACCTATAAATAAACACTGACTAGCTATGTAGAATAAAACCATAAAAAACGAATATCAAGCAACACCTATTTAATAATAAGAATGAAAGATTACGAAATTTTTACTTACTCAAAGCATTTCTTAACACTGATTCTAGCACAAAGCGACCCGACATCGTAAAACAAATGACGATACATTGATTTATAAAAATAATTATTCATTTTGCATGTTAAATGAGAGTCTCGAATATCCTAATTTTTATTATTTCAAACCTGTTCTATACTGAATCAATCAAATTTTTCTTGCATGTCCTAAGTGGAGCAAGCATGTGGACCAAAATTATATAAGGAAGGCCTAAAAATGCCTATAATGAACCACCTCAAGTGCCAAGGGCTGTCTGGCAACATTAGGAACCGGTAAAGTGTGTGTTGATGCCGGTTTGCTCTTTTATTAAGCGTTAAGATAATGGGGCTTAAGGGCTTTACCATTATAGCATTCATGGACACCATCGCGAAATGGTCTTTGGTGTCTTAAAACATATCTCTTTAAAGAAAGCCTGTGAACATCGCCCTTCATTTCTTCTTCCATATTAAAGAAATATCTGCTGAAATTTTGGTGAATGCATAAAACAATATCTCCCATCACAACGCTATAAAGCTTTTATAAAGATTATCTTTAATAGACAATTTTTAAATATCGTGCTTCTTTCGCAGATCATGCTTCATAGTGTTTTTAGTATAAACTTACCAAACTAGATTTTATGCAGTTCATTTTTTACTGCTTTTCATAATCATCGAAAAAAGCTTTTCTGAAATAAAAATCCAAATTATAGAAAACACCATAATATAATTTGTTTTGTTGTTTACAATAAAAACATAATGATATAAAAGTTGGTTGGGTACTTGCGCCATCAGGGGAGTGAAGTAAGCATCAAAGCATACCAAATACTAAAGGCATATCTATGTGTAAGAAATATATTTATAAGAAAAATTTTTTGTTATGTACAATTGCTGGAACTTTCATTTTTTCTCATTTCGGTTCAACTTATGCAAATACACAACCTCCTGAAATTATTAATGAGTTTGAGCTGGGTAAAGGAGAGGAAAAGACTCTTAATAATGTTTTTATCCGCAATAAGAAAACTGGGGTTTCTACGACTGAAAAAGCGATTGCCACAATTACAAACTCAACAATACACACAGAGTCAGTTGCTTTTTCCGCATCAAAAGGTGGGCAAATTCACGCGAAAAGAATTGATGCGAATTCAATATACAAAGGTTTAGAAACTAAAAACGGTATAATCAATATTGAAGATTCAATCATAACCGTTCAAAGAGCTGGAGGGGGCGGTATCGTTCTTTATGAAACCCCAAAAAGTGACGTAAAAGAAGGTGAAAATGTTGTCAATAGGATTAATCTTACCAAGAGCAAACTTCTTGTGAAAGATGGTGTCGGTATTCGGGGTCCTTATGGTTCAAAATCTGTTGCTGAAATTTCCCTTAAAGATTCGGAAATTCGGGCTGATGTTTTATTGAGAAATAAAACCAGACGTAAATATTATGATGACGATACTCTTCCTGTCTCTCTTACATTAACCGCGAATAATTCGATTCTAGAAGGAAGAGCAAGAACCTTAAAAATAAATACAACGACTCTTTCTCTGATCAACAACAGCAAATGGTACTTAAAAGTCAGTCAAGAGGACTCAGATACTGATTTTAATACTTTTAATTTCGATCTCAGTGACCTTAAACAACGAGCACTTTCTACTGTTTCAGTACTAAATCTTAATAATAGCTCTATTATATTTAACGCACCGTCTGCTAATGTAACATCTGCTTTGGGAAAGGGGCAATATCAGATCTTGAGTGTAGGGAAAACTGCTGAGGTTTATGAATCACGAGACAATATGGTCCCTACTGTAGAAACAGCCTATTATGCAACGGGTAATGCAAGGTTGTATTTCAATACCGAGTGGAGTGATGGTTTAGAAACAGAACAACAAAAAACTGACCGCCTTCTTATTCATGGAAATATCTCTGGAACCACAACAATTTATTTTAATCATCTTTCAAACAATAGAAAATCAGAGACTGAGGATTCCCTTCCCTTAAACGCACGGGGACTTTCACTCATTCAAGTCTCTGGACAAGCAAATGAAACATCCTTCAAGCTGGCAAATGGCTATGTCACAATGGCGGGATTGCCTTATCAATATGTACTCAACGTTTATGGGCCAACCTCAAGTCGTGGAAAAGCAGAGAGCACACAAAGCCTCTTGGGAAGTGTATCTCAGGAATCAGAAGAAAACACCCTTAAAGACTACACAAGCTATGTTATAAACGGAAATGCTCTTGAAGGGATTTTAAAAGATAAAAAAAATGCGCAAGATGAAGATTTCTGGGATTTCCGCTTGCAAAGTGCTACACTTGATAATGAAGGAAAGATTAGAGCCCTTGTTCCTCAAGTGGCAAGCTATTTGGTGTTGCCCAGCGCTGTATTTTCCACAGGACTTTCTGATGTAAGCAATCAAAATGCATTATTAGACGATATGCGAACAACAGCATCGGAAACAAAAAATCATAAAAATAAAGGGCTTTTCTTATCTTCTTATGGCAATAAGATGACATTATCCTCTAGCCGCACTCCATTGCAATATGGTTATGGTGCTGATGTTCACTATGCTGCTTTACAAGCAGGCGTTACATTAGCAGCACTAGAAGAACAAAACATCGCCGTAAATTTGGGTCTTTTGGGTACATATGGGAGATTGTCCTTCACTCCAAAAGATATGGAAGGTGCTGATAAAAGTACACTCAATAAATGGTCTCTTACTGCATATAGTCGCTTCCACCATAATAATGGCTTCTACGTCAATGCGCTCTTCTCTTATGGAATTCTCAAGGGAAATGTCACTACAGCTCTTATAGGCAAGACGGCAGAATTAACTGACGCTGATACATTTAGCGTATCAGCAACCATTGGACAAAAATTTGAAACCAGTACGAAAGGATTGGCCTTTGAACCACACGCTCAAGTTGTTTATCAAAGTCTTATGCTTGGCATACTCTCAGATGTTGATGGTTTTGATGTGAATATGGGCAATCCCCATCAATGGTTGGTGCGTGT
This sequence comes from Bartonella sp. AC329YNZD, assembly GCF_042196685.1. NCBI lineage: Bacteria > Pseudomonadati > Pseudomonadota > Alphaproteobacteria > Hyphomicrobiales > Bartonellaceae > Bartonella > Bartonella sp. AC329YNZD. Next base: position 45,219 of record NZ_JBHIQS010000011.1, read on the forward strand.
TGGTGGACGCTTAACGCAAACAACGCTTCCTACTGAGGGAGGTGGTATTTTCTCTTTCTATGGTAAATTGAATATTGTTAAGGCTTTTTCTAACAATGCCACCATACAGATTGGGGATACGTTCCACTTTGATTCTATGGGATCTGCCATTGAAGGTGGACTTGGTGTGAATGCACAATTATCACAAAATATTGCCTTTCATGCTGATGTTAATTATCAACAGAAACTTCAAAAAGCTGGTGTATCTGGAATAAATGTGTCTGGTGGAATACGCTACCACTTTTAAAAATTTCTGATCGTTATTTTTAAAATATAAGCAGCGCTGAAATAGAAACAGCGCTGCTTAGTTTTGTAAATCGTAAAAAGTGCCATCGGTTGAAAAATTGTTAAGTATTTACCCAAAAAAGAAATATTTTGACTTTTTTAGTTATATTTAGACAGCGTAACGAATTACTTATTCTTTATACAGAAAAAATCTACTCAAAATTTTTCACAAGCGTAATAATATATCTTTCATCTTAATTCTAAAAAACTCTCATGATAATAAGCTCTATTCGCTGAAGGTGAATTCATAGCATTGTTTGAACATGGATTTACTAAATCTATGTTTTTGGGGAATGTTTTTCACTAATCTACATTAGCAGATCAAAAGTGTTCCCAAAGCAAATCTTCAAACTATAGAGAACACCACATAATATTTCGTTTTGTTCTTTACATAAAAAACATTATGATATAAAAATCGTTAAAGTACTTGCGCCATCAGGGGAATGAAGTAAGCATCAAAGCATACCAATACTAAAGGCATATCTATGTGTAAGAAATTTATTTATAAGAAAAATCTTTTGTTATGTACAATTGCTGGAACTTTCATTTTTTCTCATTTCGGTTCAACTTATGCAAATACACAACCTTCTATAATGAGCGTGGTTCGTGCGGATAAGGCAGAAGAAGAAAAGGTCTTAAAAAATGTTTTTGTCCGTAGTAACTATAATGCAGTCGTCGCTGATGACAAAGCCTTTATTATCATTAAAAACTCAACAATGCGCTCCAATAGTGTTTTGCTTTCTGCAGCCACAGGTGGACGCATTCATGCTAAAGAAATTGTGGGAAAAGCAGGAACGCATGGTTTAGAAATTGCCAATGGGACAATCCATGTTGAAGATTCAATCATAACCGTCACAGGACATCATAAAAATTATGGTATTCGTTTTGACTACATCTCAGATTCTTACGTAAAAGAGGGAGAACAGGTCGTCAATAAGGCGATTTTTACCAACACAAAACTTTTGATGTCAGATGGTATTGGTATTGCGGGACCGTATTCGTCTAAATCTGTTGCTGAGGTTTTTCTTAAAAATTCAGAAATTCGTGCTGATATGTTGTTGAAGAATAAAAGCGTACCGGAGGATACTAAGCCTAAGACTCTCGTATTAACCGCTGATGATTCAATTATGGAAGGAAAAGTAAAAACCTTTACTGAAAATACGACGATTTTTACTCTGAACAATGGCAGCAAGTGGCACTTGAAAATTAGTCCATTTGAAGTAGAAGACGAATACAGCTCATCTCATTCGTACAAACTCATTGACATTAAACAACGAGCACAATCTGTTGTTTCAATTCTAAACCTTAATGACAGCTCTATCATATTTAATACCCCGCATGATTTAGTAGAAAACCATTATCAAACCTTAAATGTGGGAAGACATCCACAAAAAGCAGAGCAAAACAGAAGCTCCGATGCAGCAACAGTTTACAATGCAACAGGCGAGGCAAGAATTTACTTTAATACCAAATGGAGTAATGGTCTTACAAAAGAACAACAAAGAACTGACCGTGTTCTCATTCGTGGTGATGTCTCAGGTACCACAAAGATCTATTTCAATAATCTTTCAAAGCATGCAGAATCATCCAATGAAGAAGCAGATGATTCAATTGCTTTAAATATGCGTGGGCTCTCACTCATTCAAGTATCTGGGCAAGCAAATGAGGATTCCTTCAAACTTGCCCATGGCTACACCACAATGGGGGGCTTACCTTATAAATATATACTCAATGGCTATGGACCAACCTCCAGCCTTGGGAAAGCCGATAGTGCACAAAGTCATTTAAGCGGAAGAGCGCAAGAATCAAAAGAAAAAGATGCACAAGATACCAATGCATCAGCCATTGGAAAGGAAAACAACGTACAAGTGCTCTTGGAAGAAGATGAAAATTTCTGGGATTTCCGCTTGCAAAATGCAACCCTCGATGATGAAGGAAAAATCAAAGCTCTTGTTCCGCAGATGGCAAGCTATTTGGTGATGAGTAACGCACTGTTCTCCACTGGATTAGCTGATGTAAGCAATCAAAATACACTGTTAGATAATATGCACTCAACAGTTTTGGGATTAGAAGGTCATAAAAAGAAAGGGATCTTCTTATCAACTTATGGCAGCAAGGTCACATTATCTTCCAGCCGTAGTTCATTGGAATATGGTTATGGTGCGGATGTTCATTATGCTGCTTTACAAGCAGGCATGACATTAGCAACGCTAGAAAATCAAAACATTACCGCGAATTTTGGTCTTTTAGGTACCTATGGAAAGCTCTCTTTTACGCCAAAGGATATGGAAGGCTGTGACAAAAGCACTCTGGAGAAGCGCTCTTTGACGGCCTATGGTGATCTCCAGCATGACAATGGTCTCTATGTTAACGCACTTTTCTCTTATGGCATTTTAAACGGGCATATTACGACAGCCCTTATCGGCAACACCACAGAGTTAAAAAATACGGATATATTGAATATATCAGCGACCATTGGACAAAAACTAGCGACCGGTGTTGAAGGATTGGCCTTTGAACCACAAGCGCAACTTATTTATCAACATATTGCCTTTGGAACACTTTCAGATGTCGATGGTTTCCAGGTTAATATAAAGCCCCCCCATCAATGGTTGGTTCGTATTGGAGGGCGTTTAGCAAAAATAATACTTCCCTCTGAAAACGATCGTGTTCTTTCTTTTTATGGTAAATTGAACGTCATTAAAGCTTTTGGTGAGAAAAACACAATTGATATTGTTGATTCTTTCCATCTCGATTCTATGGGCTCTTCTCTTGAAGGGGGACTTGGTGTTAACGCGCAACTTTCCCAAAATTTCGCACTTCATGCTGACGTTAATTACCAACATAAACTCCAAAAAGCTGGAATCTCTGGAATTAATTTTTCCGGTGGAATGCGTTATCGCTTTTAGAAATCTTAGCTTTCTCTTTTGACACATAAGCAGCGCTGAAATGTAAGCAGTGCTGCTTATCTTTGTCACATTACAAAAAATTGTAATGTGTCAAAGAGTGGTTCATTTTTATTTAAAAAAGAAAAATATCTTAAGGGACATTTCTATGCGTAGAAATTTTTTGTTATGTACAACTGCTTGTACTTTGTTTTTTTCTTCTTTTACCTTCACATCTACCAGCACCGCCTCTAGCCTAAGCCCTGAGGAACGCCATGCCCTTGAGGAAATTATCAAATTACCTCAACAATATCGCCATGCCATTGATTTAATAAACACACCAACACAAGCGGAAAAAAATCTTGAAAAGATAGCCTCTGGCGCCATGATGGAAGATAATGCGCACTTCAACCAAGCACTTGAAAATCATATGGATCGTGTAAGAGATACAATTAACAGCTCTTTTGCAGGTGCAGGTCGTTATGGTTCTGGTGCTCATATAAACGTGGTGAACCGTGAAATGGATAATATACGTGCCCAAACCATGGCAAACAAACACCATCAAGATATGCAAATCATGATGCAAGCTAATGTGCAGCTTGACCAATTACGTCAGAACAGGTTGATAAAGGCAGAAAATTTATTACGTGGTTACAACAAAGCAGTTTCCGATGCTGCAAAGGCAGCAAAAATTCTTGATGCTGATAATCAACGGCGTATTAATGCCGCGCGCCAACAATGGACAACACAAAACAATCGCGATTGGCACAAACTGCAAAATAAAGCAGAAATATTACATAAAGCAGCACAAGTAGATAGTGCGTTACAAGGACAAAACAAAGAACTTTCTGATGCTTTACGCAAAGCAGTATTAGAGACTTTGAACGCGGATGGAATAACCAACGTGGAGAGAAAAGAAAAAACATCCCCTCCTCCAAAGGACACTTCATCCACAAGAACAAAGCATGGAATTACACGGCCTACAATAAATGAGAATTCGCAGTCTCATCTTGATCCTAAAACGAACACCACTCCCTCAGTATCGAAAACGACTCTTGACACCCCCTCAGAAGCTCATGCGAAATTACTCTCAAAGGATGATAGCACCGCTACCGCTGATACACAGAACATCTCTAAACTTACAGCGGATAAAGCAATGCCTACTTCTCTTGATGAAACAGAAAAAAGAACAACTCTTACAGCACAAGTAGAAAGTTCTTTAACTATGCCTATTGCGATGTTTGCTGTTGGAGTTGCTGATGTTAACAATCAAAATATCTTGTTAGACAATATGCAAATAACAATGTTTGAACCCAAAGATCATCAAGAGAGAGGAATTTTCTTATCTACTTATGGCAATAAGAGTGCGTTTTCTTCCAAAGCTCCTACAAAACAAGATGGCGTTCAAGCGGATATCCGCTATGCTGCCTTGCAAGCAGGTGCAACATTAATAGCGCTAGAAGATCAAAACATCAGCACCAATTTTGGTTTTTTCGGAACATATGGGAAATTGTCTTTTGCTCCTAAAAACAAAGAAAGCTCTCTTAAGAAGATGCTTGATAAATGGTCCCTCACCACATATGGAAATATCCAGCATGACAGTGGCATCTATGCAAGTGCATTTCTCTCTTATGGAATGTTCAAAGACAATATTACCGCAGGTAACATCAAGCATACCCTAAAAGTAAATAATAGAAAAACATTAGGGGCTGCTGCAACTGTTGGTCAAAAACTATCAACCAGTTTTGAAGGTGTCATCCTAGAACCGCAAGTACAACTTGTTTATCAACGTCTCCTGCTTGGCTCTTTCTCAGATGAAGATAACTCTAAAATGAATATCAGAAAACCTGATCAATGGTTGCTTCGTATTGGCGGACGTTTAACGCAAAACAAAGGTCATGCCGTTTCCTTCTATAGCAGACTGAATATGACCAAAACTTTTAGTAAAAGCTTTCCGCTTGCTGCTATGGGATCTTTAATTGAAGGTGGTGTTGGTATTCACGCACACTTATCACAAAATATTCAGCTTCATAGTGATCTCAGCTATCAACATAAATTCAAAAAAGTTGGCATATCTGGAATAAGTATTTCCTGCGGAATGCGCTATCACTTTTAAAAATACTTGTATTCCTTATCTTGAAATATGAATAGATCTCATTATGTTTCGTTTTGTCTCTTACAAAAGAGACATAATGAGGTCAAAGTTTTACTTTTTATGAGAGAGGGGGGAAATATTTTAGGAATACATCCATATGAAAAAAAGCTTCTTACTATACACAGTTTCCGGAGTTCTGTTTTGTTCTTCCACCAGTTTGTCTTATGCTATTCATGCTATGACTCCAACGATAGATCTCTCTTCTCCCCCGACAACATCTGACTCTACAAGAACGATCATCCCCCCTCATCTTACCGGAGATGAACCTACAAAGTCTACTCCTACAAGAATTGTCGCTCCTCACATGCAACTTGGAGAAAAATTAAGGAGATATACGCGCTCTTCATATGGAGAAACGACACATTCTTTAACACACCCCCAACCATCTGAACACCCTACAAAGCCTACTCCCTCTACAGACTCTTCTGAAAAAATTAACACTCCCCCAACAAAAATGGAAGTAAAGTCTCGAAGACGTTCAGGAGCCCCCACCTCTTCTACAGACTCGTCCAGCGAAAAGACGCCTCCAAATTCTGCTGTCTCTTCACAATCAGAAGCGACACAATCTGCACCCAATTTACAACCAACACCTGCAAACTCTGACCCCACAAATTCGGGACTTACAAAACCAACAAAAGAGCAATCACCAGAGCCTCAAGGATCAGAACCCAGACAGCGAATACTTTTAAGACCAGAAGCGGATACACAAAAAGTATCTAAAAACTCTGAACCTCAAAAATCAGAATCTACAAGACCAACAGCAGAACAATCACCGACGCCTAATACATCAAAGTTCTCAGCAATATCTGTCAGACCAGATGCTGGAAAATCGACATCACAGGGTGCATCAGAATCTGTAAAACAAGTGCCCACACAATCTGCATCTGCACAAAAAATATCTGAAAAATCAGAGCTTACACAACCAATATCCCCCATAAAACAGCCTGAAAATCCGGCAAAAATTGAGGATATAAGCGCTGGAGTTGAAGCTAAAAACGGTAAGAACATAACTCTGCATAACAAAAAAATTCAAGACAGGGTGATTGCTATCCATGCAGAGGGGAGTAATTCCAAAGTCAACCTCATAGGAGGAATAATTGATGCGGGTTTTGTTGCACTAAGTGTATCAGATGGTGGAGAAATTGATGCCACTGGTATTACTGCAACAGCAGAAACAACTGGTTTGACCAACATAGAGGGGATAATCAATCTTAAAGATTCAAGCCTCCATGTCACAGGAAATTATGAAGCGAATGGTATTGTTTTCCGCAATAATCCATATCGTGCCTCTAGGAAACGGTATACACGCAATGCTGAAAAAAATGTCAACACCGTTCAAGAACAAGATATTGCGAGTAAAATAAATCTAGAGAATACGAAGCTTCTCGTTGACCATGGAGTTGGTATCAACCTTTATGGAGCAAACACAAACGGTGAAGTTAGCCTTAAAAATTCAAAAATTCATGCCGATGTTTTATTAAAAAATATACAAAACGAAAGCGGATCCACAAACACCCTTACACTGGTTGCGGATCACTCTTCTTTAGAAGGTCGGGTAAGAACTTCTCAAAATAATAGAACAATTTTTGATCTAAAAGAAGAGACAAAATGGTTCTTAAAGCCAAATAAAAACGCCGTAAATAATGATAATGTTTCAGATGATGATACTGCTTTAGATGACTATAGACAGTTTGGTCTTGATGAAAAATCATATTCTAACCTTTCTGTATTGCGCCTTACAAACAGCGCCATTATGTTTGAGAAGCCCATGGAGAGACATTACCAAACTTTATTTATAGGGTCTAATCTTTCGCAAGAAGATGAAACAGCTCACACAGCAGCAGTTTATAGTGCAACAGGTATTGCAGAGATTTATGTCAACACGCAATGGAACAAACATTCTCCTATCACTGAGCAACAAACTGATCGCCTTGTGATTAATGGTGATGTCTCAGGGAATACTGTTGTTCACATTAATCTGCAAGAAACAGATAAAAAAATAACCGATAGCGCTGCTGTTTGGGGAGAACACATGGCGTCACTCCCTTTAGGAACCCATGGAATTTCAATCATTCAAGTTTCCGGACAAGCAAATGAAAATTCCTTCACATTAGCAGGAAACTATATGACAATAGGTGGACAACCTTATAAATATGTACTCAAAGGCTATAAACCTGGAACATCTCATGAGAGCCAAAGTCTTTTGGGCAACAATAGTAATTTCTGGGATTTCCGCTTACAGAATGCCTATATTGATAACGATAAAAAAGTTCGAGCGCTTTTACCACAGGTGGCAAACTATTTAACCCTGCCTAATACTTTATTTTCTGCTGGATTTGCTGATGTAAACAATCAAAACACATTGTTAGATGCTATGCGGACAACAGTATTTGGAGCAGAAGATAATAAAAAGAATAATCTCTTTTTCTCCTCTTACGGCGAAAAAGTCTCTTTATCTTCCAACCGCAATCCACTGCGCTATGGTTATGATGCTGATGTAAACTATGGAGCTTTACAATTGGGGATCATATTAGCCGCCTTAGAAAGTAAAGACATAAGCACACATTTTGGTCTTTTAGGAACGTACGGAAAGCTTTCCTTTACGCCAAAAGAAATGCAAGATTCTGAAAAGACAACGCTTGATAAATGGTCACTTACCGCTTATAGCGGCATCCAGCATAGCAATGGTATATATGTCAACGCTCTTCTTTCTTACGGAACCTTAAAAGGAAATATTACCACAGCTCTTGTTGGGAATGCCGCAAAATTGGATGGTACCGAGATGCTTAATATATCTGCAACCATTGGTCAGAAATTAGCAACCGATACAAAAGGACTGGTCTTTGAACCACAAGCTCAATTCATTTATCAAAATCTCATGTTTGATATTTTCTCAGATACCAATGGCTTAAAAGTAGACATGGGCAATCCACATCAATGGTTGATCCGTTTTGGTGGACGTTTAACAAAAACGATAATGACTGTTGAAGAAAACAAAGCTGTTTCCTTCTATGGTAAAATGAATGTTATCAGAACTTTTGGCGATGGTAAAACAATAAAAATTGCTGATACTTTTCATGTTGATCCTACCGGCTCTTCAGTTGAGGGAGGCATGGGGGTGAATGCATATCTTTCTCAAAATATTGTACTAAACGCCGATATCAGCTATCGGCAGAAACTGCAAAAAGCCGGTGTATCTGGCACCAATTTGTCTGGCGGAATACGTTATCGTTTCTAAAAGCAGAAAGCAAACTTAAATAAAAAAGCAGCATAAAGTGCTGCTTTTTTATTGAAACTCATATTTTTTAAATTCTCAAAAATCATTATCACATCAAAAAAGATATTAACTTATAATGCTTTTTTTCATATTGAATAAAAAACCGAATACCATAGTACTTTCTCACTTCTAACCTGTTCCATGTTTTAACAACAAAAACCATTCGCTTGCACATCACAAGCAGGAGCGTTGGTGTATAGATAAAAACTATTTAAGAAAGGACTAAAAATGCCTCTTATGAACCGTCTCAAGTGCCAAGGACTGTCGCAATATTGGAAGCTGAAAATAGTGTGATGGTTCCGGGTTACAACCACTGATATAAATGTGTCTCCTAAATACACTTAATTTGTGATTTATGTAATAGATAATCAATTGATTTATAATGAATAAATAATATTTTTTTAACTTTTACGCAGATTCCAGAAACTCACTACTTCATATCACCACACCTTAAAGGGCAGTACTCCATGAGGCTTATAGGTAATATTCATGAGCATACTCTAAAAAGACTTAATGTGTAAAACCTGACATTACCACATGTCAAAGGAAGCTGTTTCATAAGACATCATGGGATGTCCTAAATATTCTCTTGACCTCCTCCCAAAACTAAAAAATGAAGTTCCCTATCCTCTCAATCTGTAAACAATCCGCCTTCTCTTAAACGGCTTTCACTTGGCTTCCCACAGCGTGCAGTTGATATCATCACACCTCAAAGGAGGCTATTTTAAAGACATTATTTTCGGCACAACAAAACGATAATAATTTAAATACCTCAACGCGTTTAAAACATGGACACTCAACAAACACATTCTTTATTCAAACCAGCGCTCTATCTCATCATTGTCATCACTTAGAACAACCGATATTGATCAATTTTGGATTATTCCTCTGTTTCTTTTACACGGCCAGATATTTGCATGGCTCGCGAAAGATCATTGACTGCATCTAAATGCGTTTGAAGCAATTTACTATTACGCTGTAATTTTTCTTGTAAATCAGACAACAAACTTTCGACCTCATTCTCAATATCTTGATTCATGTAGCGCTTCACATCACTCATGGATTTATTAAGATCACGCAAACCACGTATTTTACATAAATTGATTTCTTCGTAATCTGGAACACCACTGCTCTCTAGCATATTGCTTTCATAATCAACCACTTGTGCTAATCCTTTAACAGCAGCAACAAATTTTGTCATCGCCCAATCACGATCAATAAGATTATTATCAAGAACTTTTGCTTTTGCTGCAAAACTATCATCACCATATTGCACTACAGACATTTTTATTTCCCCTTCAACTATATTGTTCAATCTTACTTTTAAATGAGGGAGATTAAACAGTTTCTCTTTTAATGCAGATACACGCATTTGAACTCGTGGTGCGAACATTCCTCAGACAACAGCACAACAATCCTCAAAAGCGTATACCACTTCAATTTTCAACGCATTTTCTGAAATATTTCTTCTTTGCTCCAAAACCATTATTGCTGCTATACTTATTCACTAAAATGCTCTAAACTTAAACTTCCACGCAACAATACCGAAACTTCTACATTTGCTCTATCTATTTCGCTTTGCCTATTTTACCACCACCAAGCCTTCAACAGAAAACAATAATAATCTGCCTCTCTCCTTGGCCATAAAAACTATCTGCCAACAAAACCTTGCCGCATATAAAAACTTAAGCCCATTAAAAATTTCAGCATTTTACCGATAGCAGCTTTTTACCCTCCATAACCTTATAGCTTCCTCTGCACCTAAACCAGCATACCCTCTGGCACCCCATAAGATGGCACCCTACAAGATTAGTGCACCTATTCAAAAAGATACATCTCCCCACCCTGCTCTTTCTGCATACATGCAATCTCTTGCACAAAACACAAAAAGAATGCTCTTTTAAACAGATCCGCCATATAGTAACATTAAAAAAGACATCCTAAATAGCTAAACAGCTATCAATCTCCCTTTTTCAATTATCATTCGCTTTTCTTTGCAACTAATTACTATATAAGATTTTTTGAACCTTTTCAAGAGTTTCTTAAGCATTCAGTCCGATACGCCTTCAATCCCATAACGCTTAACTCCCCCCATATTGATATTTTCAGAATTTCACATCATCTTCCTATAGATGACTTCACCCCATAACGTACAGTTCGCTCTTAATATTGCTGCTTTACATACGCTGCGGATATAAAAACATTAAAATAATCGTCTTATAATCAAAGTACAATTTCTGCTACAAACTTTCTCTTATTTTCAACCTTCTCAATAAGGCTTTTTCTTTCATATAAATCAATATATTGATTTATATGGATAATTCATTATCTTGTATGCTCAATAAAAATCTTAAAGATCATAGAATTATCGCATTTCAAATCTATTCCATGTTGAGTAAATTAAAATCTCTTGCTTGTACATCACAAATAGAACCTGACGTATCGATAAAATACACAGCAACAAATGTCTCTTATGCCCCCTCTCAAAAGCTAAGAGCTCTCGTAAATATTGGGAAAAATATATAATGATGCAGGCTTGCTCCTTTATTAAGTGTAAAGATGGTAGCACTCTAGAAATTTTATATTATTTATGGAAGCTTCACTATTATACTATTCACGAGCACCATTGTAAAATGGACTTACCGTGAGAGATCTTTCTTTAAAACACGCCCATAAATATGCAACGCAAATATATTCCTACATTCCATTATGATCTTTTTTCGAATACCCTTACCCTCTTCCCTGTTCTCTTGAAAAGCATAATGAGAACACACTAAACTCCAAACTTTGTTGGCGTTTCATGAAAGCATACGTAGCATACACCTGTACGCATACTTTAAATATAAGCCTCTTTTCACTCGTAAACATTGTGAAGCTTTTGTATTAATATTAGCACAACACTGTTTAAAGAAGTGGTATGATAAAAAACTGCTCTTATTGCACCCTAAGTTTCTGTATCGAAGGGGTAGTGGTTGTTTCTACAAGCCAATTTGCTAAACGAGAATGAAAACTATAGAAACATATCCCAAGTCCAGCTTGTTGCATAGATCGTAATATGCTGTCCCATAGAGAAAACCTCCTTAAAGGAAAGGAGGTTTTCCATTTACTGAAATAAACATTCTTTGATATTTAAGACAAAATTCTCTCTCTTGAAAGGAGCAAGAACAATATTATCACAATTACTTCTGGTTATACCTTCACACCTATCCCTTTTTCCTCAGACTTTCAAAGTCTGAGCACAATTTTTAACCTCCAAAAGAAGTTTTTTACCCGCTCTGTCTAGATTCTCACAATTTTGCGATTTCTGCATAGATAACTGACCTAAGAAACACTTCATTTCCCATTTATAGCGTAATTTTTTATCTTTCTTAAACTCTTCTACACTATAGATTTTTCTTTATAACCAGAAACTCCAAGCCCCATGCAAAGCAGCAATACTGTTATAATGACTTTATTCATGATTTAATTTTCTTCCTTTTTCTCTTCAGTTTTTTGCTCATCATCATGTACAAAGCTTGCCCCAGGCCAATCTCGTGCATGAATCTCACGATACGCTTTGTCTGCGTTTTTACAATTTTGAGAATCTAAACTTCCTGACATCATACATTTCATTGCCCATTCTTCGAGTAATTTTGGATCTTTTTTAAAGTCTGCTATACTGTAAGTTTTTTCACAACCAGCAGTGACAATCCCCACGCAAAGCAATAGTGCTGTTATAATGATCTTGTTCATAAATAAATTCCCCTTTTTTCTTTCAGTTTTGTAAGGTTTGAGCACAATTGCCCCATTAAAGTTACATATTTTGCCAATTGTGTATTTTATTACTCCCTCTCTTCATGCCTCAAATGACCAAGTCTCTTATATCCGATCTGTAAACAATCCGAATTCTTTGAGAACAGATTCTTTTTAGCTTCTCATTTCATTGTGATTGATTTACATAAAACTCGACAAGCCTAAAAATATTGACCCTAAAAAAGCATCTCACATGTCAAGGAAGCTTATATCACCGCCATAAATTGTTTTTGACATAACAGAATAATTTTTTAAAGTTTCCTACACTGTAAATTTTCTGCAACCAACAGTGACAATTTCAGCGCAAAGAAAATGTTGTCATCAATATTTTTTATGATTTTAATTGTTGTCTTGTTGTTTTTCAGTTTTATCGTTCTTTGTGCTATTTTCACGAAGTTTTTTTGCAAGATTTCTATAATGCTCTTGAAAAAGTTCCGTATCAGCTTGTATAATATTTTGACAATTTTTAGTTTCTAAAGCGGATGGTCCCATTTTCTCGCATTTCTTTCCCCATTTTTCCATTAATGTTTTATCTTTCTTAAAGTCTGCTACACTGTAGTTTTTTCACAACCAGTAGTGACAAGCCCCAGGCAAAGCAATAGTGCTGTTATAATGATCTTTTTCATGATTTTACTCCTCTCTTGTTTTATACTTTATTAACGATATCATTGGGGCCACACACCTCTCTATATCGTAATTTTGCGTATAATTTTTCTTTGACAAATACGCACATTTTTAACGCAAATATATTGAATCATAAGAGCCGCTTGCATTTATTAGACTTGCACTTGTAACATTATCAGCACGGCGGTTCTTTGTATTTGAAGTGTTAACACTTCAGCAGAATTCTTGATTTTTTGAAACTCTCAAAAAGCTTTTTTAATCACTTCTTTTTCTCCAAAAACCACTTCATAATGAGAAGTAGCACGAATATCCTATTTAAAATTCGTAATGCCTATATTCATTGCAAATTTCCTGCAATTGAAACAATATATTTTTTAATGAACGGATGGCGCTCTTATTATTTCTCAAACCACCGAGAACACAAACTCCCCTGCGCTTTTTAAATGCCAATAGAAATGTAAAAAAGTAATCTTATATATTCTTATAGAAGAAAAAAATGCTTATATTCTTGCCTACTATTACAGTGGTATTAACTATTTCAGATTATAAATGTAAGAAATACTTTCTATAATATATTCAATGGCTTCTTTTGTTCATTAGGAATAACGTATAGCGCACCAATATCAGTAACTTTTATTTATTTCCCCCCTTATAAATATAAGTATAATTTAATAAAGTGAAGCATTCACGTAGCAGAAAAAAAATAATCAACGCTACTCTTAATTCCATTATTATTGCCTATATTAAGTAAAATAAACAAAAAATAACTTCACATTTAAAATCATTATCAAGACAATTGCTACGAAAAAATAAACTTATCTATCCAGCTGCAATACAGATAACAAAAGCTATTATGATGATCTCATCTTATAAGAAAAAATTTAAAACGGAAAATTTTCATAAGCTCATAGCTATTGAACTGGATGATATAAAACCTGATGAAAAACACCTTAAATGAAGCACCCCTCATGAAAAAAGAGGGGTTTTTATTATTCTTAACTTCGTGTAAAAATAAAAGAGATTATCTTTAGAAAAAAGTCTTCAAACCGACCCAAACTTATTATCATATATCATTTTTTACACTTTTCCGTATTTTCGCGAAAGCAATTCGCGTACCTCATCGGCTATTTTGGTTCCACGACTTGCACAACTTACTTTAATTAACCGATGCAAATTTTCTGGTATATCAATCGTGAGGCGCTTCATACCTCCACTCATGTTCTTTTTGTGGTTTTCCACCCATGCATCAGCCGTTAAAGGAATTGATTTATTGGTTGGCTTCGTGCCAATTTTAATTTTTTTATTCATTGTGCTAACTCCTTGATTTCCGCTGCAATAGCTTCAATCTCTGCAGCTGCAGGGCCTTGCTTATCAACCTCATAAACAGCCTTCCCCTGTGCTGCAGCTTCTGCAAAAATCACGCGCTGCGCAACGCTAGAAGAAAGAACATGCACAGGTTGGTATATGCCAAGAGCTTCGTTCACATCACGCCCTATCGCTGTATTGACTATTTTACGATTAATAACAAAAGCAGATTTAAGATTCTCTTTATAAACGCGTGCTTCATCAATCAGCTTTACAATTCCATCAGCTGCCCAAATATCATAGGGACTAGGCAAAACAGGTATAAGCACCAAATCCGAAGCCATAAGAGCACTACGAACAAGGTCAGTCACACGTGGAGGACCATCGATAATAATATGATCATAACTATGACCAATCTGTGTAATCTCTTTGTGAACCGTTGCTCGCGGTAAACCAATAACTGAAAACAAAGGAGCATCTTCACGCGCAGCAGCCCAATCCAATGCACTTCCTTGCGGATCAACATCAATAAGCAAAACCCGTGCACCAGTACGTGCAAAACTGGCCGCAAGATTCACGCTCAACGTCGTTTTTCCGACACCTCCCTTTTGATTCAAAAGTCCAATGATCATTCATTATGCCTTTTAGCATTACCGTTTTTACGATTGTACAGAAAATAACAAAAGAAGCAAGCTTTCAGCTCCTACAAAACAACTACTTCTCTCATTTTTAGGATAAAAATAACAACCCTCAATTTTATCTTTATAATATTCTTTTAACTTTTAGCATTGAGCAAAAACATTATGAAGATAATATTCTTGAGGATAAGAAAAAATTTAAACAATAGACACGCTCTTCTTTTCTACCCTAAAATAAAGATTTTTTAATCCATGTCGATCTGTAAACAATGCTCTGTCAATAATTCAGCTTCTTATTTTGCGCCTGCCATTTGAGCTTCTTCCTTCATGTGATCCACTTAATACAACTCTATAAACAAGCTCCACTCTGAATATACAACAAACTATAAGGAGAATTCATTGTTTTACACATTGAGTGAGAGAGCCAAAATCAGGAAGATTCCCTCATTTCATACCTCTTATATGAATCACTTGCTTGCACATCACAAGCAGAACTAGCATATGAGCAAAAAACACTGAAAAGAAAGGACTAAAAATGCTTCTTATGCAGAATCTCCAATACCAAGAACTATTATAATATTAGGGGCTAGCAAAGTGTATGATAGTGTCGGCTTGTACCTTTTCTTGAACTAAAGAAGGAGTACACAATGAATTTTATACTCTTTGACTCTTGACAGAGTAAAATGGTCTTAAGAAAAATAAGGATACCTCTAGCAAACGTGTAAACAAGCAATACAATGAAATGTCTATGCTTAGTAAACACAATAGATTATCCATAAAAACCACACAGCAGTCTTTCATAAGGTCGCATAACGAACATGTTGCGGAATGAGATATTTTGCACCTTACAGCTCATTTTTCCCAAAGAGATCTCCTCGACAAAAAGAATATTTTTGTTAAGATGCCATTGAAAAACTTACCTTCATCATGTTTTTTATATACCAGAGAGTATCGTGAAGATCGTGCAATTGAGAATAAAAAATGAATTTACAACAAATTGAACCGGATATTTTCATCAGTGCCCAAATTAGTATAGAAAATATCAAAACATTGGCACAAGCTGGTTTTAAAACAATTGTCTGTAACCGCCCTGATCACGAGGAGCCTCATCAACCTGATTTTTTGAGCATTAAAACAGTCGCAAATGAATATGGCATAAAAGCCTATCACATTCCCATTTCTCTTCCAACTATAGAAAAGTCAGCTATTGAAACCATGCAAACAATTTTAAAAACAGCCTCTCTCCCTCTTCTTGCCTATTGTCATCACGGAGCACGCTCGCTGCATCTTTATCGTTTAGCGCGTCTTTAGACAGAGATTTTGCACACTTCCTCCTCGTTCTAAAAGATGAAGATTCTTAAATTCACACCGATTTTTAAAAAAATAATCTGTAAATAATCTTTGTCTAGTGCCTTTCCCTTAGCTTGCCACTTAACGTGATTCACTTCATAAAATTCTACAAACAAGCTTTGCTCTTCAATATACAACAAACATGCACACTCGAAGCCATAAAAATGCATGCAAATTCATATGATGATCAAGGAAATATTAATTTTTACTTCACCTGTCATCATGGCTTTACCTTCTTTTTCTCTTCCTTTACCAATATACCTCATTCGTACGCCACAGACACCTAAAACTACAGTACAAACTACTAAGAAAAATTGACATTGCGTATCAAAGGCGTGCAAGGCATTGATTTATAATGATAATTCACTGTTTTGTATATTGAATGAGAGTCTCGAATAACCTAAGATTCTCTCATTTCAAACCTGCTTATCTTTAATCAATCAAAACCACTCATTTG
The DNA here is from genome assembly GCF_042196685.1 of Bartonella sp. AC329YNZD. Lineage (NCBI taxonomy): Bacteria > Pseudomonadati > Pseudomonadota > Alphaproteobacteria > Hyphomicrobiales > Bartonellaceae > Bartonella > Bartonella sp. AC329YNZD. The sequence continues at coordinate 62,026 of NZ_JBHIQS010000011.1, forward strand.
CACATCACAAGCGGGATGAATGTGTGGATCAAATTTGTATAAGAAAGGATTTAAAATGACACTTATGAACCGTCTTAATGCAAGGGCTGTCGCAACATTGGGGGCTGGCAAATATAACGATGGTGCCGGCTTGCTACTTCATAAGCGTAAAGATGGAGGTGCTCAATGGATTTTACGGTATACCCTTCACGGGCATCGTCGTGAAATGGGAGTTAGGTGCCTTGAGAGATGTTTCTTTAAAACAAGCCCGTGAATTGGCAACTGGGTGGCGTTCTATTTTACGTGAAGGGCGTGACCCTATTCAAGAACGTGAAAAACAAAAACGTGAAGCAATGCGTAATCTCCATTACTTAAAAGATATTGCCGTAGATGCTTTTGAAAGTCGTAAAGCTGAATTAAAAGGGGATGGTAAGAATGGACATTGGTTTTTACCTTTAAAACTCCATATTTTACCAAAATTAGGCTGTCTGCCGGTTTCTGAGATTACACAAACAGAGATACGCAACACGCTTGCCCCTATTTGGCATACAAAAGCTGGAACAGCAGAGAAAGCACTCATTCGCCTTAATATATGTCTCAAACATGCGGCTGCCTTAGGATTGGATGTTGATTTACAAGCAGCAGAAAAAGCACGCGCTCTTTTAGGCAAACAACGTTATAAAAAACAAAATATACCTGCCATGGATTGGAGAGATGTGCCGGCTTTTTATAAAACACTTTGTCAAAAAACAACCCTAACACAACTGGCTTTGCGGTTGCTTATTCTGACAGGCGTTCGCACACATCCTTTACGTTATATTCATAAAGATCAAGTTGATGGCGATATCTGGACCATACCTGCTGAAGGTATGAAAGGTAGACGTGATGCTACAACAGAATTTCGTGTGCCTCTATCATCTGAAGCATTAGACATTTTAAAACAAGCACGATTGCTTTCTCGTAATGATTTTTTCTTTTCTGCAACCGGTCGGGGGGCTCTTGCGCAGAAGTGTATGGCTCAATATATGAGAGATAATAAACTTGATGCCTGCCCGCATGGTTTTCGCTCTAGTTTACGCGATTGGCTTGCTGAAAAAACCGATGCCCCCTATGAGGTTGCTGAAACCATTTTAGGGCATGTGGTCGGTGGTAAAGTAGAGCGTGCCTATCGTCGTACTGACTATCTAGAACAGCGCCGTGTCTATATGGATAAATGGGCGGCTTATGTCACTGGTCAATCTTAAGATATGGGGTAATTTACCCCATGATCTGTGGATAACTTTCTCTCTCTTCTCTCTCATTCTTTCTCAATAAGACTCATAAATTATTACATCACAAATTATATGATAAAATATTGTTTTTTATAGACTAAATACCTTTCCAATGATTCAAAAATATGGTTAATAAATGCTTATGATTTGTTTCCATTTTTATAGTGAAAGGATTTTAGAATGACAGAAAATGATATTCTTTTAACAGACCGTGAAAGTGCAAAATGGCTTCATATGAGTGTCTCAACTTTCCGCCGTCATGTTACCAATGGCTCTCTCCCAAAACCTTTAAAATTTGGTTTTTTATCCCGTTGGTTACAATCGGATCTTTTGAATGTCATCGAGCAAGCAAAACAGCAACGTCAAAGTGACGCGGCATAAAAAAAACCTTGTCACATAAGGACGGACAAGGCTTTTCATTTTCACACCTTATATGAATAGCACAATCCGTCCTATGACGCAATGTTATAGGATTAAAATGATGTGTTCTTTTAAGAATGCGTAGGGCATTACACGTGCTGTGCCGGGGGGTATGGGCGTTTAAAATGGCCCGTTGTCTTGCTCATGATGATAGGTTGTTATCCCTTAATAAATTGGCGTACTTTATAAATTATGCTCACTAACATCTTTAAGAATTTCTAAAACATCAAGAGAAAATCGGTTATACAAAAAACTCAGGTGTCAATAACAATCCCCTGCTCTGTTCTTTCGATTAAAGCACTAAGCTTTCCTTCTATTTATAGTTTATATTCAATATGGAATGAAGAAAAAGCATTTTTGTTAGCATATTCTAACAAACCAAGTTTTTGATTTTCTGTATCTTGTCATCAGGAGAAACTCGTAAATATGCGTAAAATTGTGTCACGTTCAATAAAGACCATCAATTAAGTGTATAAGTATCAGAAAAAACGATAAGCTTCTTTGATACAAAAAATCAAAATGATCAAAGATAAAAACAGATATCTTATTTTCATTTCCAAACAACAAATTGAAAAATTCATAGGAAATTTGATTGATCAGATTTAACCATTAGATTAATATTTCAAGACAGATTACAGAAAGGGATTTCCTATGCAAAAGAAATTACCCAAAAGTTATATGACGGATGCTGAACGTGAGGAGTTACGAACAGGCGGGTTAGATCAAAACTGCATTTATACTGCTGAATCAGAAGCAGCAGACCGTGCTAACGATAGCAAAGCGGCGTGGGAATGGTTAGCAATGACTGAACCTCCAGCACATACACTTCTGTTTCTTAAAAAGCGGCATGGAGCACAATATATTCGTGATATGGAATTTTCTACTAAAGATGCTGATAAAGAATATGGTCCCGATTGGTTAGATAAAGATGTTATCATAGGAGGTCATCATTTCTAAAGAATTTGAGGAGTTAGAACGTATTTTTGTTCGCGAAAATAACTATGTAAAAAGTCTTGATGAAGCATTGATGACCAAGAAACTACATGATGTGCGCAATGATTTGTGTAGTTATCTTCGTAACATTGAGAAAAGCGGTGGTTTGTCATTACTTATTGATACGGAGCGTAGTCTTGTAGAAAACGATCTGCTAAGATATGCCAATAGTAAGGCTATGATTAGTAGTCTTAAAAAAGCTTTAATGGAAATAGATATTATTAAGAAGCACATAATCCTTGTTAGTAATCCTGCGCAATATAAGACAGTAAATGAAGTTCATAGTTTACCCAAAAATCGTAAAGGCGGATTGCCTTACGATGAAGCACGTCAAGCAATAGCATCCCATTATGCAAGGTTAGAAAACTTAGATAAATCTCGTTTAACGTCAATTGAAAAATCAATTATTGATGTGCGTAAAGAAAATATGACGATTATGCGCAAGCTCTACGAAAAGATGAAAGCCAAAGCTATTGGTATAGATTTCTAACTCAATAAAATACTTATAACAAAGCTTTTTACATTAGTTTATTCACACATCTTTAAAAGTAATGGTTAAATGAAAATCTCTCGTTTATATAGCTTTTTTGAAGGGAAAAACTGTCAAATGAGATATCCGTGCTGGTTTCTTTTTCCATTCAATCAAAAAAACTTCATTTCTCATTTTCTTAGTTCTGTTTATATTCTTCATAGGAATATTAAAAGTATCCGACAGGGAGAACCCGTGATGATTACTAACATTCTGACATTTATTGTCCTGTTTGTTAATTATTTCGCTGGATGGTCTACACTTTTACTGAACTACCCCACAGTTTTTTGCTATCTGTCACTTGCTCTGGTTTCATTGATTAGCTTGCTGGTAAAGAAACCCTTTACCATTTTTTATGCCAGTGCTGGTGTTTCTGAAGAAAAACGCAAACATATCCTATTTTATCTCATCAATAAATATATTACACGTATTTGGGTAATCATCTTTTTTGCCAATGGTCTTCTAGTGGCTTTTTTTACATGGACCTCCCAGATTTGGTTAATCACTATGGGTTTAATTTGTGCTGGTATTCTTTTTTCTAAATATCTTCCTAACATCATGCAATATTTTTATCGCATCAAACATCATGGAGCATAATATGTCATTGTTTAACATTCTGACCGGAACCCCTTTATGGGCTTGGATTTTGCTTATTTTTCTCATTGCGAGGGGAATAATCGCATTGAAAGATAGGGAAACGAAGGTTTACCGCCTTTTTCTCTTGCCGTTAGTCTTTCTTTTTTTGGGCGCAAGCGATGTGATTAACCAGCTGGCCTTCCCGCGCTGGGGAGCAGTCTCAATGTTGGCAGGGCTGATGATCGGCTTTGGCGTTGGATGGTTGCTCTGGCGTGCTACTGCGCGTTTAAAAATCAAAGAGGGAACGGATTTCATTATTCTGCCTGGTACGCCGTTGACGCTGACATTTATTCTTATCGCTTTTGTCATCAAATTCACATTGATTGTTTTTCTCAAGGTTGTACCTGATTTGAAATATGCATTTGATTTTAACCTTCTTTTTGGTCTTTTAAGTGGGTTTACTGGTGGTGTGTTGTGGGGCGGCACATTAAATTTATATATAGCATTTCGAAAGAATCCAAATTAATCCCTATACCATTAGCTGTGGGTGCTTCCCATTAGAACTATCTCAATAGAAGCTTATTCCTAACAACAACGCTGCATACAAATGCAGCGTTGCCTCGTAGTTTCAGATTTTTTTATCCCAGTGCGTGAATAGGTGAGGGAAGTGATATATCTGACTATGCTCTCTTGGGGGAAGAGCGAGCCTAAAGGTTTAGAATGCTATGAGTTTTGAGTTAGCTGGACTTTGAGCAGATGGTTTATCGCTCATGGAAAATCATTTTGTTTTACGATTCAAAAAGAGGATAGTGATGGTCTCATTGGCGTAGGTGGGCAAGAAAACTGTTAGCTTGGCAATGCATCAACAATTTGTAGAACTATGTTGTGTAACCCCTACGCAAAACGGTTGCTATGATGGTATGATGCTTTTGTCAAGCATTATGATATGGGGAGGAACCGGTGTTTAAGGGTGCAACTGCGGTCACTATACGATCCAGTAGCATTACGTTTTTACGTTTGAGTATTTAGGAGCGGTAGACTCTATACAGGCTATGCGTGCAATATGTGAAGCACGCTTGTGGGAATCAGTGTGCCATTATTGCGTTGTGCATGCAACCCTCTAGCTAGTACTTCATTGGTAAGGTTGTTTTTTGAAGCTGATTAATTATCTGTGTGTTTTTTAAGAGAACGTTAGCACTGATGTATCGCGTGCCGTACCAAGAAATCTTCCAAAAAAAAATTATTAAAAATACTAAAAATATATGTGCAAGATGAACAAATGCTTGCTGAGGATATTGTATCAACGACTGTAGCTGCTTAAGGGCACATAATCTTGGGGGGCATAATGTTGTACAAAAAATCATGAAGTCTAAAAAACTCGTAAAGGTGCATTGCACTTCTCCTTTGAGAATTTGGCATCTCCTCTTAGCTTAATACGTTCTCATTATGATATAAACCCCTTGATTCTTCTGAACACCCGCTTGTCATGCGTTTTTCTGCTGATGCTCAAGAGATCTTTCGTAAGTGGATGCAAAAGATTTTTAAAAAAGCTAAAGAGAATAACCTTTCTGAAAGCTTACAATCGCATCTTTTAAAAATGCCAAAGACCATAGCAAGCCTTGCGTTGATTTTTGAACTTCTTGACGGTGGTCGTTTAGAAATTGGACTCTATGCCATCACAACAGCGTTGCGTTGAACAAGTTATCTGTTAAGCCATGCCAAACGTCTTTATACAGCGCATGATACATTGACAGCAGAAAGTGCAAAATTAATTGTCGAGCGTTGTGATCATTTGCCCGATGTCTTTACTTTACGCGATATTCATCAAAGAAATTGGACCTCTTTAAAAGACAATCAAGCCGTTAAACAAGCTATAGAGCTTTTATGCCGTTGTAACTATATTCGTGAAATCTCTGGAGATAATACCCCTAAAAGCGGTCGACCTACGATACGTTATGAATGGAATCCTTTGGTAAATGAGCATAAGCCTCCCCAATAAGGCATTGGGAAGTCTTATGAAGTATTAACCCCTATCCCCTTTATTCATAGAGTAAACCTTCAAAGAACGCCTTATCTATGAGTTTTGAGTATTTTGAGGGTTCCTTCTCCCCCCCGTTATATATTTTTTTACAATAGAAAAATAAAAGCCATTATATTTCAATATATTAGCATTTTAGAGATACAGTCTATATTAAAACACAACCTATAAATACAACCCATGATATATTTTTGAAAGTATTTTGAGGGTGTGAGAAACCTTCAAAACCTATAAGCAAAATTCGTAATAAAACCTATCAAATTACTCATTCTGATATTTTAAAGTACATAGTACATTTATTTTGATTAATCCGTGAAATGAAT
>NZ_JBHIQS010000012.1:0-61564 GCF_042196685.1 Bartonella sp. AC329YNZD
ATTCGTGAAGGTGGTCGTACTGTTGGTGCCGGTATCGTCTCTAAGATCATTGAATAAATAATGCTTGTTGAGTGCTTGTTAAAGGTATTTTAGTTTTAAGAATTAGGGGTATAGCTCAGTTGGTAGAGCGGCGGTCTCCAAAACCGCAGGTCGCGGGTTCAAGTCCTGCTGCCCCTGCCAAAGGGGAATAGGATTCAGATATGAGTTAGTAGATTTTTCTGCTTTTTTTGCTTTTTTTTATATGGGGCTTGTTTTTTTGTGTATGAAACTGTATTGAATAGAAAGTAAGAAAATTGCGTAAGTCTGGAAGTTGGCTTTTGCATTTTTTTCTATTTATTTTGTTGTATAAAACACAATAGGGCGAGAGAGAGTAGTGTGACGATGGCATCTAGAACCAATCCGATTACCTTTATGAAGCAGGTTTATGCAGAAACAGTTAAAGTGAAATGGCCTACACGTCGTGAGACGGTTATTTCTACTATTATGGTTTTGTTGGTAACTGCATTGGCTTCAGCTTTCTTTTTTATTGTGGATCAGGTTATGCATTTTGGTGTTTGGCGGGTTATTGATCTTCTGAAATATCTTTTTAGTTGAGAATGTAAGGAAGTGTGACTGTGGCAGCTCGTTGGTATATTGTTCAGGCATATTCAAATTTTGAAAAGAAAGTAGCGGAAGCTATTGATAAGGAAGCAAAGCAGAAAGGACTTGATCATCTATTTGAAAAAATTTTTGTTCCAACAGAGCGTGTTGTAGAAGTCCGTCGTGGACGCAAAGTTGATACTGAGCGAAAATTTTTTCCTGGTTATGTTCTTGTTTGTGCTGAATTAACAGATGAAGTTTATCATCTTATTAAGAATACTCCTAAAGTGACAGGTTTTTTAGGGTCGGATGCGCGTCCTGTTCCTATTTCTGATCGAGAGGTTGAAAAGATTCTCAAACAAGTTCAGGAGGGTGTTGATTCTCCAAAGTCCTCTGTGTTGTTTGAGGTTGGTGAACAAGTTCGCGTTGCTGATGGTCCTTTTGTTTCATTTAATGGAATTGTTCAAGAGGTTGAAGAAGAGCGCTCTCGTCTTAAGGTTGAAGTTCTTATTTTTGGGCGTCCTACGCCTGTTGATTTAGAATTTGGTCAGGTTGAAAAACTCTGATTAAACTTAGAGTAATTTTAATTACTTTAAGTAAGGAGTGGGAGGTGATTTATAGCTTTTGTCGGCTTAATGATCCGAACCACGTAACTGCAGCGGGTAGCAGGCAAAATAAATTGTCCGTATACCAGTGAAATTGAAGGCAGATTGTTATGGCAAAAAAAAGTATAGGTCAGCTCAAGTTGCAGGTCCCTGCAGGAGCTGCTACTCCATCTCCACCGATTGGTCCTGCTCTTGGGCAGCGTGGTATTAATATCATGGAATTTTGTAAGGCGTTTAATGCAGCGACACAAGAAATGGAAAAGGGGGCACCGATTCCAGTTGTTATTACGTATTACCAAGATAAATCTTTCACATTTTCTCTCAAGACGCCTCCTGTATCATTCTTTTTAAAGAAGGAAGCAAACCTGAAATCTGGCTCAAAAGAGCCTGGTAAAGTGTCTGTAGGAAGCATTTCTCGCGATAAAATTCGTTCGATTGCGGAATCAAAGATGAAAGATCTTAATGCAAATGACATTGAGGCAGCGATGCGTATGGTTGAAGGTTCTGCTCGCTCGATGGGTTTGGAAGTGGTGGGCTAGTATTATGGCAAAAGTAGCAAAGAGAATAAAAAATATCCGAAAAGATATCGATTTTAGTGAACTTTACGCTTTAAAAGATGCTGTTTTAATGGTTAAGGAGCGTGCCGTTGCTAAATTTGATGAAACAATCGAAATTTCAATGAACTTGGGTGTTGATCCTCGTCATGCTGATCAAATGGTTCGAGGTGTTGCTCATTTGCCTAATGGAACAGGAAGAAATATCCGTGTTGCCGTTTTTGCTCGTGGGGATAAGGCTGAGGAAGCTAAGGTGGCAGGAGCTGATATTGTGGGTGCTGAAGATTTGTTTGAAAGCATTAATAGGGGGGTGATTGACTTTGATCGTTGTATTGCAACACCAGACATGATGCCTCTTGTTGGTCGTCTTGGTAAGATTCTTGGTCCACGGAGTTTGATGCCCAATCCCAAAGTTGGTACTGTAACACTTGATGTTGCTGGTGCTGTCAAAGCGTCTAAGGGTGGTGCTGTTGAGTTTCGTGTTGAAAAAGCCGGTATTGTGCATGCTGGTATTGGTAAGGCTTCTTTTGGTGTTGAAAAAATCGTAGAAAATATAAAAGCCTTTGCAAGTGCAGTTATTAAAGCTAAACCGCAAGGTGCAAAAGGTGAGTATATTAAGCGCGTTGCTGTTTCTTCGACTATGGGGATTGGTGTTAAAGTTGATCCAGCAACAGTTCGTTCAGAGACAGTATAAGCTGATTTATAATTTTGTTTTGGGGTATGTGAACATCAAAATTGTATTTTAAATGCTGGTTTTGGTCGGTATTTAGCTATCTAAGCTTTATAGAGCTTAGGTTGTACCGGAAGAAATTCCGGAATATCCTGTCCGAGATTGTAGGTGATACTTTTAAGTATCTTAATCAAAAAAAGCCTGCATGAGACTGGGGTAAAAACTGAGAGTTAAAAGACTTAAAGGGTTTGAGCCAGGGTTGCCTTTGAGCGCTGTGCGTGAAAAAGGGGACAGGATCCTCATCGGTGACATGAAATATTTTATGTTATCAAAGGTAACCAACAGGTTTGTTTTAAGCAGATCTGTTAAATGGAGAGAGACAGTGAATAGAGCGGAAAAACGCGAATTTGTTACATGGCTTAACGAGGCTTTTCGGAAGTCTGGTTCTGTTGTTGTTGCACATTATTCCGGTCTGACAGTTTCACAAATGAACGATTTGCGTTCGAAAATGGGTGAAGCTGGCGGTGCCGTTAAAGTCGCCAAAAACCGTCTTGCTAAAATCGCTCTTCAGGGCACGGAATCTGAATCGATAGTGGATTTGTTTGCTGGACAAACACTTATTGCTTATTCAGAAGATCCAATCACAGCACCGAAAGTTGCTGTTGATTTTGCAAAAAGCAATGACAAATTTGTCATCCTTGGCGGTTCAATGGGTGCAACAAGTTTAAGTGTAGATGCTGTGAAGTCATTGGCTTCATTGCCTTCATTAAACGAGTTGCGTGCAAAACTTGTGGGTATGATTTCTACCCCTGCGACCCGTATTGCACAGGTTGTTAATGCTCCTGCTGGTCAGGTTGCACGTGTCATTGGAGCATATGCTCAGGAGGATAAGGCGGCTTAAGGCTGTTTGTATTCATGTTTATGGAAAAGCTTTAATGCTTTTCTGTTTTTTTGGATAAGTTTTAATAATGGTTCAAATCTTTTAATTGAAGGAATTTAAAAATGGCTGATCTAGAGAAGATCGTAGAAGACCTTTCTAATCTAACCCTTTTGGAAGCTGCTGAGCTTTCTAAGTTACTTGAAGAAAAGTGGGGAGTTTCTGCTGCTGCTCCTGTTGCTGTTGCTGCTGTTGCTGGTGCTGCTGCTCCAGCTGCTGAAGAAAAAACAGAATTTGATGTTATTCTTGTTGAAGGTGGCGCACAAAAAATTAATGTTATTAAGGAAGTTCGTGCTCTTACTGGACTTGGTCTTAAAGAAGCTAAAGATCTGGTTGAAGGAGCACCCAAGCCTATTAAAGAAGGTGCTTCTAAAGAAGAGGCAGAGAAAATTAAATCCCAACTTGAAGCTGCTGGTGCTAAAGTTGAACTTAAGTAAATTTAATTTTATTGGCGAACATTTATGTTCGCCGATTTTCTTTCTTTTAATAAAGAAAGAAAATCGTGAGTAGAAAACCTTGTCCCAACGGTTTTGTCACAATAATGGGATAGGTTTTGATTACTCATCCTGTCATCATAGAGTCAAAGAGATAAATGGCTTATGTTGGTGGGGAAAGTTAATGATGCTCATTATTGGGTGTCAAGTGAACTGGTCTGCATATGCAGGTTAATGATATAAGGCTTTCAAGGTTGGTCTACCTTGAACAGTAAAGATCAAGGAGCGATGATGGCTCAGACTCTTGCAATGATGTCTCAATTCAATGGTCGTAAGCGGGTACGTAAATTTTTTGGTAAGATTCCTGAAGTGGCAGAAATGCCGAATCTTATTGAGGTTCAAAAAGCGTCATATGATCAGTTTCTCATGGTTGAGGAACCGGAAGGTGGGCGACCAGATGAAGGTTTGCAGGCTGTTTTTAAATCGGTATTTCCTATTTCAGATTTCTCCGGTACAGCTATGCTTGAGTTTGTTGGTTATGAATTTGATTTACCGAAATTTGATGTTGAAGAATGTCGCCAACGTGATTTAACTTATGCTGCACCATTAAAGGTCATATTACGTTTGATTGTTTTTGATGTTGATGAGGATACTGGCTCCAAAGATATCAAAGACATTAAAGAGCAGGGCGTTTATATGGGCGATATGCCTTTAATGACGACGAATGGTACCTTTATCGTTAATGGTACAGAGCGTGTTATTGTTTCCCAGATGCATCGTTCTCCTGGTGTCTTTTTTGATCATGATAAAGGGAAGTCGCATTCATCGGGAAAGCTTCTTTTTGCTGCTCGTGTTATTCCATATCGTGGTTCTTGGCTTGACATTGAGTTTGATGCTAAAGATATCATTTATGCGCGTATTGATCGACGGCGCAAGATTCCTGTTACCAGTCTTTTGATGGCATTAGGTATGGATGCGTCGGATATTTTGTCAACGTTTTATGATAAAGTGACTTATGAGCGTGATGGACAAGGATGGCGTGTTCCTTATTCTGTTGATCGCTTTAAAGGAATGAAGCTTATTTCTGATCTTATCGATGCAGATAGTGGTGAAGTTGTTGCTGAGGCTGGTAAAAAGCTAACAGTTCGTACTGCGAAGTCTTTAGAAGAAAAAGGTCTCAAGGCGGTTAAAGTTAGCGAAGATGATTTATTAGGTTGTTATCTGGCCGAAGATATCGTCAATTACGAAACAGGTGAAATCTACCTTGAAGCTGGTGATGAAATTGACGAAAAAGTATTGAAAATTTTGCTTGATGTCAGTGCTGATCAAATCAATATTCTTGATATTGATCACATGAATATTGGAGCATATATCCGCAACACTTTAAAGGTGGATAAAAATGAAAGTCGGCAGGATGCGTTGTTTGATATTTACCGAGTAATGCGTCCAGGAGAGCCTCCAACAATCGATACAGCAGAAGCAATGTTCCATTCTTTGTTTTTTGATCCAGAGCGTTATGATCTTTCAGCTGTTGGACGTGTTAAGATGAATTTGCGTATGGATCTTGATTGTCCAGATACAGTTCGCATTTTACGTCAAGAGGATATTCTTGCTGTTGTTAAGATGTTGGTTGAATTGCGTGATGGTCGTGGTGAAATTGATGATATTGATAATCTTGGCAATCGTCGCGTTCGTTCCGTTGGGGAGTTGATGGAAAATCAATATCGCGTTGGTCTTCTTCGTATGGAACGTGCGATAAAAGAGCGTATGTCATCGGTTGAAATTGATACAGTTATGCCGCAGGATTTGATCAATGCAAAGCCTGCAGCAGCAGCAGTTCGTGAGTTTTTTGGGTCTTCACAATTGTCGCAGTTTATGGATCAAACCAACCCATTGTCGGAAATTACCCATAAACGCCGTCTTTCTGCTCTTGGTCCAGGTGGTTTGACTCGTGAACGTGCGGGTTTTGAAGTTCGTGACGTCCATCCTACGCATTATGGTCGAATTTGTCCGATTGAAACACCAGAAGGCCCGAATATTGGTCTGATTAACTCCTTAGCAACCTTTGCTCGGGTTAACAAATATGGCTTTATTGAAAGCCCATATCGAAAAATTATTGATGGTAAAGTCACAAAAGAAGTTATTTATCTTTCTGCGATGGAAGAAGCAAAGCATTATGTAGCTCAAGCTAATTCTTCATTAGATAGTGAAGGCCGCTTTATAGAAGAGTTTGTTGTTTGCCGTCATGCGGGTGAAGTTTTAATGGCGCCACGCGATCATGTTGATTTGATGGATGTTTCACCAAAACAGTTGGTTTCAGTTGCAGCAGCGCTTATTCCGTTTTTGGAAAATGATGATGCAAATCGTGCGTTGATGGGATCGAACATGCAGCGTCAGGCAGTTCCTCTTGTACGCGCTGAGGCACCCTTTGTTGGTACGGGAATGGAATCCGTTGTTGCACGCGATTCAGGAGCTGCTGTGAGTGCAAAACGTAGTGGTATTGTTGATCAGGTTGATGCGACCCGTATTGTTATCCGTGCAACAGAAGATTTAGATCCTTCAAAATCAGGTGTTGATATTTATCGCTTACAAAAATTTCAGCGTTCTAATCAGTCCACTTGTATTAATCAGCGTCCTCTTGTGCATGTCGGTGATAGGGTAGAGAAGGGTGATATCATTGCAGATGGTCCATCCACAGATCTTGGTGATTTAGCTCTTGGGCGGAATGTTCTTGTAGCCTTTATGCCTTGGAATGGATACAATTACGAAGATTCCATTTTGTTATCTGAGCGCATTGTTGCTGATGATGTCTTTACTTCGATTCATATTGAGGAATTTGAAGTTGCAGCACGTGATACAAAACTTGGTCCAGAAGAAATTACGCGTGATATTCCTAATGTTGCGGAAGAGGCGTTAAGAAATCTTGATGAAGCTGGCATTATTTATATTGGTGCTGAAGTTCAACCAGGTGATATTTTAGTTGGAAAGATTACACCAAAGGGTGAAAGTCCTATGACGCCGGAAGAAAAGCTTCTGCGTGCAATTTTTGGGGAAAAGGCATCCGATGTTCGTGATACTTCTATGCGTATGCCACCTGGGACTTTTGGTACTGTTGTTGAAGTTCGGGTTTTTAATCGCCATGGTGTGGAAAAAGATGAACGTGCTATGGCAATTGAGCGTGAAGAAATTGAGCGTTTAGCAAAAGATCGTGATGATGAACAGTCGATTCTTGATCGCAATGTTTACGCGCGTCTTACCGATATGTTGACGGGTAAAGTCGCGGTAGAAGGTCCAAAAGGCTTTTCGGGTAGCAAAAAGCTTGATAGCGCGGTAATGGGGCATTATCCACGATCCCAGTGGTGGCAATTTGCTGTTGAGGATGAAAAGCTTCAAAATGAAATTGAAGCTTTGCGTAAGCAATATGATGAATCAAAAGAAGCATTACAGCGTCGCTTTATGGATAAGGTTGAAAAAGTCCAAAGAGGTGATGAAATGCCTCCTGGTGTCATGAAAATGGTGAAGGTTTTTGTGGCTGTGAAACGCAAAATCCAACCAGGTGATAAGATGGCGGGGCGTCATGGGAATAAGGGTGTTGTCTCACGTATTCTTCCCATAGAAGATATGCCTTTTCTTGAAGATGGAACCCATGCTGATATCGTCTTGAATCCACTTGGTGTGCCTAGTCGTATGAATGTTGGACAAATTCTTGAGACGCACCTTGGTTGGGCATGTGCCGGGATGGGCAAGAAGATTGGCGATTTGTTAGAATTATATCAAGAAACTGGGGATATACTTCCTTTGCGCCAACGTATTGAAAATCTTATGCCTGATGATAATCATAATGAGCCAGTCCGTCAGTATGATAATGAAAGCCTTTACAAATTGGCTTTACAGATGAAGAAAGGGGTTTCAATTGCAACACCTGTTTTTGATGGAGCACATGAATCAGATATTAACATGATGCTGGAAGACGCAGGATTAGATAGTTCAGGGCAGGTTACACTTTATGATGGTCGTACGGGAGAGCCTTTTGATCGTCCAGTAACGGTGGGGTATATTTACATGTTGAAATTGCATCACCTTGTTGATGATAAGATTCATGCACGTTCTATTGGTCCTTATTCACTTGTTACGCAGCAGCCATTAGGAGGTAAGGCACAATTTGGTGGTCAGCGTTTTGGTGAAATGGAGGTTTGGGCACTTGAAGCTTATGGTGCTGCATACACTTTGCAGGAGATGCTAACAGTAAAATCGGATGATGTAGCTGGTCGGACGAAGGTCTATGAAGCGATTGTACGTGGTGATGATACATTTGAGGCAGGTATACCTGAGAGCTTTAATGTGTTGGTGAAAGAAATGCGTTCACTCGCTCTTAATGTGGAGCTTGATGATGCGCGTGAACTTATTGCACAGCGCGTATTGTCTGACACAGCAGAACAATAATTCAAGGAGCGCGCTGGAAAAAGGCTGCGCTCTGATTAATTTTAAAAGGTTCAAAACCTTATTAAGATACTGCAGATCATTTTTAAAAATAAATGTATTTTAAAGAAGATCTGTTATAAAATAAATGAGATATTACAACAGGTTCTAAGAATCTTTGAAGGAGAACAGCATGAACCACGAGGTCATGAATCTTTTCAATCCTCAAGCGCCAGCGCAGACATTTGACTCTATTCGTATTTCTATTGCAAGTCCTGAGAAAATTTTGTCCTGGTCGTATGGTGAGATTAAGAAGCCTGAGACGATTAATTATCGGACTTTTAAACCAGAGCGTGATGGTCTTTTTTGTGCACGTATATTTGGCCCTATTAAGGACTATGAATGTTTATGTGGCAAATATAAACGCATGAAATATAAGGGCATTATTTGTGAAAAATGTGGTGTAGAGGTTACTCTTTCGCGCGTACGTCGTGAGCGTATGGGGCATATTGAGCTTGCGGCGCCTGTTGCGCATATATGGTTTCTTAAATCATTACCAGGTCGTATTTCTACACTTTTAGATTTGACTTTAAAAGATATTGAGCGGGTTCTTTATTTTGAGAATTATATTGTAACTGAACCAGGGTTGACATCTCTTAAGCTCTACCAGCTTCTTTCTGAAGAAGAATATATGCTTGCTATTGATGAGTTTGGAGAAGATCAATTTACAGCTATGATTGGCGCTGAAGCTATTTACGAGCTTTTAGCTGGTATGGAGTTAGATAAAATTGCCAATGATTTGCGTCTCGAATTAGCTGAAACGACTTCAGAGTTAAAGCAGAAAAAATTGATTAAACGACTTAAGATCGTTGAAAATTTTCTTGAATCTGGGAATAAGCCAGAGTGGATGATTATGAAAACAATTCCGGTTATTCCACCGGATTTACGTCCATTGGTTCCACTTGATGGTGGGCGTTTTGCGACATCAGATCTGAATGATCTTTATCGACGTGTTATTAATCGTAATAACCGCTTGAAACGGCTTATTGAATTGCGTGCTCCTGGAATTATCGTGCGCAATGAAAAGCGTATGGTGCAAGAAGCTGTTGATGCATTGTTTGATAATGGACGGCGCGGGCGTGTGATTACTGGAGCCAATAAACGTCCGTTAAAATCTCTTTCAGATATGTTAAAGGGTAAGCAAGGGCGTTTTCGTCAAAACTTACTTGGAAAGCGTGTTGATTACTCGGGACGTTCTGTTATCGTGACAGGTCCTGAATTAAAATTACATCAATGTGGTCTTCCTAAAAAAATGGCTCTTGAATTATTTAAGCCATTTATTTATGCGCGCCTTGATGCGAAGGGATATTCCTCAACTGTAAAACAAGCAAAAAAGCTTGTTGAAAAGGAGCATCCAGAAGTTTGGGATATCTTGGATGAGGTTATTCGTGAACATCCTGTTTTGCTCAATCGTGCGCCAACATTGCACCGCTTGGGGATTCAGGCTTTTGAACCTATCTTGATTGAAGGAAAAGCTATCCAGCTTCATCCGCTGGTGTGCACTGCTTTTAATGCAGATTTTGATGGAGATCAGATGGCGGTTCACGTTCCGCTTTCTCTTGAAGCACAGCTTGAAGCCCGTGTTTTAATGATGTCAACCAATAATATTCTTCATCCAGCTAATGGAGCCCCCATTATTGTTCCATCACAGGATATGGTTCTTGGTCTTTATTATCTTTCGATTGTTTCTGAAAAAGAACCAGGTGAGGGAATGGCTTTTTCTGATATAGGTGAGCTTCATTATGCTTTGGAAAATAAGGTTGTAACGCTTCATACGAAGATTAAAGGCCGTGTTAAGGATATCGGTAAGGATGGAAAGGAAGTTTCTAAACTTTATGATACGACACCTGGTCGTTTGATTATCGGTGAGCTTTTGCCAAGAAATCCGAATATTTCTTTTGATATTGTCAATCAAGAAATGACGAAAAAGAATATTTCCAAAATGATTGATCATGTTTATCGGCACTGTGGACAAAAAGAGACGGTTATTTTTTGTGACCGTATTATGCAGCTTGGCTTTTCTTATGCGTGTCGTGCAGGAATTTCATTCGGTAAAGATGATATGGTTATTCCTGATAGCAAGTCGCGTTTAGTTGCGGAAACAGAAGCTTTGGCTAAGGAATATGAACAGCAATATAATGATGGTTTGATTACACAAGGTGAAAAATACAATAAGGTTGTAGATGCTTGGGGTAAATGTACAGATCGCGTCGCAGATGAAATGATGAAACGTATTCAAGCCATCGATTTTGATCCTAAAACAGGTCGTCAACGGCCAATGAATTCGATTTATATGATGTCGCACTCTGGTGCACGTGGTTCTGCTAACCAGATGAGACAATTGGCTGGTATGCGTGGATTAATGGCAAAACCATCCGGTGAAATTATTGAAACCCCCATTATTTCAAATTTTAAGGAAGGTCTGACGGTTAACGAGTACTTCAACTCAACTCACGGTGCGCGTAAAGGACTTGCTGATACTGCGTTAAAGACTGCCAACTCCGGTTATCTCACGCGGCGTCTTGTTGATGTTGCTCAGGATGCTATTATTTCAGCAGTTGATTGTGGTACAGCAAAAGGGCTTACCATGCAGCCCATTGTTGATGCAGGACAAATTGTTGCCTCTCTTGGGCAAAGAATTCTTGGTCGTACAGCGCTTGTGGATATTTTGCATCCCGTCTCTGGTGAGGTTATTCTTGAAGGGGGGGCAATGATTGAAGAAGCTGATGTCGCAAAGATTGAAGAAGCCGGAATTCAGTCAGTTCAAATTCGTTCTGCTTTAACGTGTGAAACACGTCTTGGTGTTTGTGCGAAATGCTATGGTCGAGATTTGGCGCGTGGAACACCTGTTAATCAGGGAGAAGCCGTTGGTGTTATTGCTGCTCAATCCATTGGTGAGCCGGGAACGCAGCTTACTATGCGTACTTTTCACTTAGGAGGAACTGCGCAGGTTGTTGATTCATCCTATTTAGAAGCATCCTATGAAGGTACGGTGGAGATTCGTAATCGTAATGTGGTTCGCAATTCTGAAGGCCATTTGGTTGTTATGGGGCGTAATATGGCTATCCTTATCAAGGATGAGTTAGGAAAAGAGCGCGTTGTGCATCGTGTTAGCTATGGTGCACATATTTTTGTTGATGATGGTGATATGGTTAAACGTGGCCAGCGTATAGCAGAATGGGATCCTTATACGCGTCCGGTTTTAACAGAAGTTGAAGGCTATGTGGGTTTTGAAGATATGGTTGATGGTTTATCTGTCACTGAAACAGCTGATGAATCTACGGGTATTACGAAGCGTTTGGTGATTGATTGGCGCGCTAATCCGCGTGGTGCGGATCTCAAACCAGCCATTATTATCCATGAAAATAAAGAAGGTGAATCCATTGCTAAATTGTATAAAGGAGGTGAAGCCCGTTATATGATGTCAGCGGAAACTATTCTTTCTGTTGAGCTTGGTGCTCATGTTAAGGCGGGTGATGTTATTGCTCGTTTACCAATGGAAAGTGCCAAGACGAAAGATATTACCGGTGGTTTGCCTCGTGTGGCTGAGCTGTTTGAAGCACGTCGTCCAAAGGATCATGCGATTATTGCTGAAGTAAGTGGTACAATTCGATTTGGCCGTGGTTATAAGAATAAACGTCGTATTATTATTGAACCAAATGATGAGACTCTTGAGGCAGTAGAATATTTGATTCCAAAAGGTAAGTTGTTTCACTTCCAAGAAGGCGATCAAATTGAAAAGGGGGATTATATCCTTGATGGAAATCCAGCTCCTCATGATATTTTGGCGATTAAGGGTGTTGAAGCTTTGGCATCTTACCTTGTTAATGAGATTCAGGAGGTTTATCGTTTGCAAGGGGTTCTTATTAATGACAAGCACATTGAAGTGATTGTTCGTCAAATGTTGCAAAAAGTTGAAATTACTGAATCTGGAGATTCTGGTTATATTCCAGGTGATAACGTTGATCGTATTGAACTTGATGAAATCAATGATAATTTGATTGCAGAAGGGAAGAAACCCGCATCTGGTAATCCCATTCTTCTTGGAATTACAAAAGCTTCTCTTCAAACGCCTTCTTTCATTTCGGCGGCATCATTTCAGGAGACAACGCGTGTTCTTACTGAAGCAGCAGTTTCTGGTAAAATTGATACTTTGCAAGGACTCAAAGAGAACGTTATTGTCGGTCGTCTTATTCCAGCAGGTACAGGTGGTACGATTTCTCAAATCCGTCGTATTGCTGCAGTTCGTGATGATCTGATAGTAGATGAGCAGCGTAAGTCTAGTAATAACGAAGTGGCTAAAGCTATGTTGACAAATATGACAACTGAGGCAGTTGCTAAATAGTTTAAATACAACATCCACATACTATAAAAGCGTCTGAATAGAAATTTCAGACGTTTTTTATCTCAAGATGCAGAAATTGCATATTTTTCCTGAAAAATATAATAATAACAATTATAAGGTTGTAGTCGTTTCAAACATTCTGAGTAGTTTATTATTTGATAATGATACTGATTTTTTTTATTGCGTCATTTTAAAGTTTTTTTATTTTTGAGGACAGTATAGAAATTTTTTTCAAGATACATGAAGTCAAAAAGCCGTATTCCAAGAAAAAGAGTAGCTTATATGTAAGTTAAATAACGACTAATTTCGAATTTTAGGAAAATTTTTGATTGGATATCTTCTATAAAGATTTAAAAGGCCTTATAATAGATGATTAGCAATCTTTCCTGTCATCTAAAAAAATAATTAATTTTTTACTGTATAATACTTATTTGACAAGAATGTATTTCTTCATATTTTAGAATGCAGGAAAGGATAGAGTGCTGACTAAATTTTTATAAAAATAGACATATTTCTTATAATAATGTGATCTATAAAGACAGAATGATAAAATGTACGAATATTATTCAATTGGAGAGTTGACACGTGAGTTTTCAATAACAGCTCGAACTTTGCGTTATTATGAAGAAGAGGGACTTCTTGTCCCTTTCCGGCGTGGAAGTACACGGCTTTATACACAAACGGATCGTCATAAATTAAAACAAATACTGCGTGCTAAAAGAGTTAAATTTTCGTTGTCTGAAATATCTGATATGTTGGCTATGGTTGGAAAACCACCTGATGATGAGAAAAAACTTAAGAAATTAATTGCAGGAATTAATAAAAAACGATCTGATTTAAAGAAGATGCAACGTGATATTGATGATCTTCTACAGGATTTAGAACACATTGAGGAGACTTTTTTTGAGAGCTTAGCAGAGTTGGGGGTTAATCGTTGATTGTGAGATTTATTTCATCTGCTTTTAGGAAATTTCTTTTCTATTAAAAGAGATAGCCATCAGTATTTCTAATGGGATTTTTTGACACTGCGTGAAATGTGTAAATCATTTGAAGAAATAGAGGGTGTGAAAAAGTAGAAAAGGTATTTTCACACTATATTGTCCTTGATAGGAAAAAAAATATTTTTCATAGAGAAAGAAAAGACAATGGCAGTTTCTTCTATTAGTGTTTTTCAATCTATTTTGTCGCGAAAGTCAATTCGAGCTTTTACCAACCAGCCAGTTAGTTTGGAAACAATCAAAAAAATCTTAACACTTGCAGCACGTGCACCATCTGGAACCAATATTCAGCCATGGCAAGTGATTGTGCTTACGGGAAGTGTATTACAGAAAGTAGGGCAAGAGCTTTCACAACTTGTTCTTTCGGGTGTAAAAGGGGAGCGTGAATATAATTATTATCCACGTCAGTGGCGTGAGCCTTATATTTCAAGGCGTAGAAAAGTTGGTTTGGAACTTTATCAGAGTCTTGGAATAAAAAAAGGAGATGAAGAAAAAATGCTTCATCAAAAAGCACGAAATTTTTTATTTTTTGATGCACCTGTAGGACTCTTATTTACAATGGATCACGACATGGAAATAGGGAGTTGGCTTGATTTGGGTATGTTTATGCAGACCATTATGTTAGCAGCACGTGGATTTGGATTGGATACCTGTCCCCAAGCAGCTTTTGCTGATTATCATAAACAGATTCGTACGCTTTTATCTGTACCTTCTGATCGGAATATTATCTGTGGTATGGCACTTGGTTATCGCGATATGAGTGCTCCAGAAAACAATTTTGAGACAGAACGAGAACCGTTAGAAAACTTTGTACGTTTCATTGAAGCATGTCCATAAAATATTTTATATCATTAAGCATATACTTTGAAGAACTTAGTGCATTATGAAAAATATGCTTGGTAGAAA
The DNA here is from genome assembly GCF_042196685.1 of Bartonella sp. AC329YNZD. NCBI lineage: Bacteria > Pseudomonadati > Pseudomonadota > Alphaproteobacteria > Hyphomicrobiales > Bartonellaceae > Bartonella > Bartonella sp. AC329YNZD. The sequence continues at coordinate 14,508 of NZ_JBHIQS010000012.1, forward strand.
TTTTTCATTCTTATTAAATCATGATGTTGCATATTAACACTTATTTTACTACGTTCGCAACATTGATAGAGAGGTGACTCTAAGGGCATTGTTCGTTTTGAAGGTTGGCTAATGGAAAGCACTATAGAAAGAGGGTGTTGGGTGGTAGCGAGTCGAGCAACATTCGTGTTTATTGCTGTCATTTTTTTACTCTATCTCGCAATTTGATTTTAAACGGGACAAACGTTATAGAAAAGCGTATACTCAGACCATGTTGGAGTTTTGAGGTGGTATGTGTTTTTATCTGTTTTTGAACTTTTTAAAATTGGTATTGGTCCTTCTAGCTCACATACGATGGGGCCGATGACTGCGGCTAATATGTTTTTGCAAAGGATAAGAGATTTTTCTCAGTTATCTGATATTCAAGTTTCTCGTATACGTGTTTATCTTTATGGTTCTTTAGCTTTCACAGGTATTGGTCATGCGACAGATAGAGCTATCATATTAGGACTTTTAGGAGAAAAAGCTTCTACTGTTGATCCTGATGACATGGGATTCCTGTTAGAAAAAGTTATACGTGAAAAAAAAGTGCAACCAGAAGGCCATCCCGTTTATCAGTTTGATTTGCAACGTGATCTTATTTTTGAACGAAAGAAAAACCTCCCTGGTCATACGAATGGACTAGCATTTGAAGGGCTTGATACTGATGGGAATGTTCTTTTGCGGCAGATTTATTATTCTATTGGTGGTGGCTTTATTGTAACTGAGGATGAATTAAGACACATGAATGGTAATATAGAATCAGAAGTGTCTGAGGTGCCATATCCATTTGATTCTGCTCGTACAATGTTATCAATGGCAGAAAAATCAGGACTTTCAATTGCTGAAATGAAGCGCTTAAATGAAGAAATAAAAATAGAGCGTTCTTCTCTTGATGCTGGGCTTGATGAAATTTTTTCAGCGATGACAAATTGCATTAATAGAGGTCTTTCACAAGAAGGTGAGTTGCCTGGTGGATTACATATTCCAAGGCGTGCTAAAAAGCTGCATGATACGCTTTTGGAAAATCAAAAGAAAAATTGCAATTATCCACTTTGGGCAAATGATTGGCTTTCGGTATATGCTATAGCAGTCAATGAGGAAAATGCAGCAGGTGGTCGTGTTGTTACAGCACCAACAAATGGGGCTGCTGGTGTTGTCCCAGCCGTTTTGCGTTACTATCTTCAGTTTAATGATGGTTCAGATCGAAAGGGAATACATAATTTTCTATTAACGGCAGCAGCTATTGGCGGTGTTATCAAACATAATGCCTCTATTTCTGGTGCAGAAGTTGGGTGTCAAGGTGAAGTTGGAACGGCATCTTCAATGGCTGCAGCAGGGTTAACCGCGGCGTTAGGTGGAACACCAGCTCAAATTGAAAATGCAGCGGAAATTGCGCTTGAACATCATTTAGGAATGACGTGTGATCCTGTTGCAGGTCTTGTACAAGTTCCTTGTATTGAGCGTAATGCAATGGGGGCTGTTAAGGCGGTAACGGCTTCTTCTCTTGCATTACATGGTAATGGAAATCATTTTGTTTCTCTTGACGCTTGTATAGAAACAATGCGCCAGACTGGTCATGATATGAGTGAACGCTATAAAGAAACAAGTAAAGGTGGCCTCGCAGTCAATGCAATATCTTGTTAAGAGCTGGACACTCTTCAATCCATAACTGAACTATTGTGAGAGGGATGGCCTTTTTTTCCTGATAAAGCTTATATTTTTTATTACTGATAAATCAACATTCAAATTTAAATTCAGCAGCATGCTTGAGATAAATTTGAGATGGGTTCAGTGCTTTTTAATGAGTCGTGGCTTTTTGCGTGCAAGATTGGAGGGAGAGTATTGCTTCTATCTGTTTAATTTGTCTCTGAAAGGGAAAAGCAGTCTAATTTGGAAAAATAAAAAAGCGTCAAGTAAAATTAGTGGTCAACCTGCCATTACTTTTTTTCTAGGTTTTATGGCCTTTAAAAGTTTTCATAGAAATATCTTTTAAGTAAGAGAAGATTATGCCTTGGTATCTAAGGTAAATTTGTTTTAAACCTGAACTATTATGATGAGATGCAAGAGAGCTTTAAAGATTTTAGTTTTTTAGAAATGAAGATCTTTTGGGCATCTGGTATGGTGAAAAAATATCTTGAAAAGAAACCTCTCTCAATCTGAAATCTATTTCACAACGGTACATATAAATAGTATAATGTAAAGTTTCTATGAATGGTATAAAGTCTATAGAGCATAAGCATCTTTATTTATAAAGGGAGCAAAACGAGCACTATCATTCTTTTTTCAGCTCTCAATGTTATAACGAAAACTCTTGGGACTTAAGACTCTTTATAAAAGGCGTTTTTACGTTTTTTCATCGATAGTATTTGTATTTTAAAATTGCTTTGCGTGTTGGAGTTTAAAAAGCTTAGGAAATTTGTACAGCGTTTATGTTATAGGGTGCATTGAAGCGTTATGAAGGATAATTTTTGATATTAAATCAAAAAGTGAAGAAATATCTGGTATTTTTGTGCTCTAAAAAATGGTTTGATTGGAAGCTTGAAGGTGTCTCTAGGGATAGTTGGAAAAGCCGTTAGAACAATTCCTCCGACTTGAGAAAAAAGCACGACTATCAAAGGATTTTTAAAATTCTAGATAATAATACAATAATTTTTTGAGAGATACCCTGTAGAGTTAAATATTTGTTGCTCCTAGACAGATTTTAATAGGCACATTACCAGTTTGACTTGCAACGCGTAAATGAATGCGTACAGGAGGCATTGTGAGACGACGATTACGCATTATTTGACAAATAAGAAGATTAACAAGAGATTGTGTATCTAATGCAGTTGAATTATATTTTAAACCAGTAAGTCTTGCAGCAGCATCGTGAAGAGAACGCAATGAAAGGAAGGATGATTGCTTCAATAAGATTTCATTTTCATGGAATGCAGCAAAAGCATTATCTGTCATAATACTATCCTAACGCAGAATTCAAAAACTTTTAGTAGACTACAGTATAGCAGTTAAAATTTGCTTTCTTTAATGTAGAACAAGCATCAAAAGCAGATTTTTTTGATTGAAACCCCGTAAATCGTGCTCGGTAATAACGCTGCCCATTTTTTTCAAACAGTTGCATGTGTGAAGATGCATCCTTTAAAGCAGAAAAAGCTGTATTTTTTGCTTTTAAAAGCAGAATTTTTGCTTGTTCTTGATTGGGCAGGGAACCAATTTGGATAGCCCATCCGGCGTTTGTGGATAAAGAGGCCGTTACAATTTTATGTGCCTCAACCGGTATGGCTTTTTGAGGGTTAGGTATTGGTATAATTACTTTATTTACAGCAGTTATTGCGATATTCGAATTTTTAGGTTGTTCTGCAAATGCTGTTAACATAGTCGAAACTTCATCATCAAAATTACTTGGAACAGCTTTAATGGTCGGTATAGGGGTATTTGCGCCAGTGGGTAAGTGATAGTGTACAGAGGTCAAACGTTCACCACTTTTCATTTGGCTTGCTTTTGGCAAATATTGATTTAATAAGCTAGCCATATGCTCATCACGTGCAATAGATGATTTACCTCCCATAACAACAGCAACGATAGAACGCCCCTCAAGACGCATCGAAGTTGCTAAATTAGAACCTGACATTTGTGTGTATCCTGTTTTAATTCCATCGACACCTTTCATTCTTTTTACGAGTTTATTGTGGCTGTTAATCGTATGCCCACGGAAATTAAAACTTTTTATTCTAAACAATTTATATTGTTTTGGAAAATTTTTCCTTAAAGCTAATGACAAAGTAGCTATATCTCGTGCGGTAGAATAATTGTGCACGTCTGGAAGCCCTGAAGCATTTGCGAAATGTGTATGTTTCATACCAAGTTTACGAGCTTTTGCTGTCATCATTTGAGCGAATTTTTTCTCACTACCCCCAAGATACTCTGCAATGGCAGTAGCAACATCATTTGCCGATCTTGTAATGAGTGCTTTAGCTGCTGCTTCTGCAGAAATTGTTTGACCTGCTTTAAATCCAATTTTTGTCGGTGGACGCATTGCAGCATAATGTGAAACAGGAATTGGTGTATTTGGTGTTACCCGACGCATCTGCATAGCTTCAAAGAGGAGGTACAATGTCATCATTTTTGTTAAAGAAGCAGGGTAACGCTTCAATGTTGCATTGGCTTGAAATAGAGTTTTTCCTGTAGTGGCATCTATAACAATAGCCGCATACTTATCAGGATAGGCTCCTTGAGGTGTAGCTGATGCCCAACAGTGAGAAAAAGCTAACATAACAAAAGAGATTGCTATTTTTTTATAGCAGCGCATAATTTTTTGATAGTTAATATACACTTGCAGTATCCTATTTCTCCATTTATCCTAAAAAACCTCTATAAAGCTTCCTTTTCTGTAATTTGTTGATGCAGTTTAGACGAATGGTATTACTAATTTGTTTACAGAAGTTATTTTATGAGTGACTTAAATCTAACCATAGGGGGGAAGTTTTTTCTTATAAAACAGGTATTGCAATAATTATGAAAGAACTTAAAATTAATAAAAAATACGCTGCATGGAAAACAATCATGGAACAGACGCTCACGGTGGACTCTATACTTCATATTATGCATTATGAAAAGGGCAAAAATTGGGAAGAAGGTAGGTATGGTGCGGTTGTAATACCTAAGGCTAGAGCAAAACTCCAAAAACCTAAATTATATCGCGTTTTTTTACTCAATGATGATTACACACCTATGGATTTTGTTGTTTTCATTTTGAAGAACTTTTTTAAAAAAAGTTTCGAAGAAGCAACACGGATTATGTTAAATGTTCATCACAATGGGATAGGCGAATGTGGAACCTATACTTATGAAGTTGCTGAAATGAAAATAGTACAAGTGAGGGAATGTGCACGTCAAAATGAACATCCGTTACAATGTGTAATGGAACAGAAGTGAGGAATTATGCCATCTTTTACACCTAGTCTTGAAGAGGTTTTGCATCGTGCATTAACAATTGCCACTCAAACACGGCATGAATATGCAACATTAGAGCATCTTCTCCTTGCCCTGTTAGATGATGCTGATGCAAATTCCGTTATTCAGGCATGCCAAGTAGATGTAGAAGAATTACGAGAGCGCTTAACCAATTATCTTCGCTCAGAGCTAGATGAACAGATTAGAGCTGATGAGGATACAAAGCCTACAGATTTTTTCCAGCGTGTTATACAACGCGCGGTGATCCATGCTCAATCTGCTGGAAAAGATGAAGTATCGGGAGCAAATGTTCTTGTGGCAATTTTTTCTGAACGCGAAAGCCATGCAGCATATTTTCTTCAAGAGATGGGAATGACACGCTATGACGCTGTACGTTTTATTTCACATGGTATCACGCGTGATGATGGATTATCTATGTTACTTGAAGGACTTGAAGAGCAATTAGATCAGCAGATTTCGGACAATAATGAAAGGGTAACAAGTGCTTTAACGAGTTATTGTGTTGATCTCAATTGTAAAGCACGTAATGGGAAAATTGATTTATTAATTGGCCGTGAAATAGAAATTTCACGCATGATTCAGATTTTATGTCGCAGGTCAAAAAACAATCCGCTTTTGGTTGGTGATCCTGGAGTGGGGAAAACCGCTATAATTGAGGGATTGGCAAAGCGCATTGTTGATGGGCAGGTGCCTGAAGTTTTATCAAATGCAACAATATTTTCTCTTGATATGGGGGGGCTTGTTGCTGGTACACGTTATCGAGGTGATTTTGAAGAACGCTTAAAGCAAATTATTAAAGAGTTTGAGCTATATCCAGATGCTATTTTATTTATTGATGAAATTCATACCTTAATTGGAGCAGGAGCGACATTAGGGGGAAATATGGATGCAGCAAATCTTTTAAAACCTACATTATCTTCTGGAGCTGTGCGGTGTATTGGTTCGACGACTTATAGAGAATATCGAAAATTCTTTGAACAAGATCGTGCTTTAGAACGCCATTTTCAGAAGATTGATATTCATGAACCTTCTATTACTGATGCAATTAAGATTCTGCAGGGGATAAAGCCTTATTTTGAAGGTTTTCATCAGATTAAATATACAGATCAGGCGATGAAGGCATCTGTAGAATTATCTTCACGTTATATAATTGATCGTAGGTTACCTGACAAAGCAATTGATATTATTGATGAAAGTGGCGCAGCACAAAAGCTCTTGCCACAAAAACAGCGCAAAAAGAGTATAGGTGTTAAAGAAATTGAAGCGACTGTTGCTAAAATTGCAAGGATTCCACCAAAAACAGTTTCTCGGGACGATCAAAAGATACTGAGTAAGCTTGAAAAAGAGCTCAAGCAGGTTGTCTATGGGCAGGATCAGGCAATTTCCGTATTAGTTTCGTCAATTAAATTGGCGAGAGCAGGTTTACGCGAACCAGATAAACCGATAGGAAGTTATTTATTTTCAGGACCAACAGGTGTAGGAAAAACTGAAGTTGCAAAACAGCTTGCCTCATCTTTAGGCATTGAATTATTGCGTTTTGATATGTCAGAATATATGGAACGGCATACGGTAGCGCGCTTAATCGGAGCACCTCCAGGTTATATAGGATTTGATCAAGGTGGTCTCCTTACCGATGCAGTTGATCAGAAACCTCACGCAGTTCTCTTGCTCGATGAGATTGAGAAAGCACATCCAGAGTTATTTAATATTTTATTGCAGGTAATGGATTATGGTAGATTAACAGACCATAATGGCAAGAAAATTGATTTCCGCAATATTATTTTGATTATGACAACCAATGCTGGTGCTTCAGATATGGCAAAATCAGCTATTGGATTTGGGAAAGTACATCGTGATGGTGAGGATATAGAAGCAATCAATCGACTCTTTACACCAGAATTTCGTAATCGATTAGATGCAATTATTCCGTTTGCGCCTTTATCTCACTTAATCATTAATCAGATAGTGCAAAAATTTATTTTTCAGCTTGAAGCACAATTAGCTGATCGGGGGATTGGTTTTGAATTAAGCCCTTCTGCAACTTTATGGCTTTCCAATAAAGGATATGATTCTCAGATGGGAGCACGCCCACTAGGGCGTGTTATACAAGAATATATTAAAAAGCCATTAGCTGATGAAATTTTATTTGGAAAGTTACGCAATGGTGGAATCGTTCACGTATTGACAGAAAAATCAAATGGCGAAAAAGAAAGATTACAGTTAAAAATTTCATCTCCCGATGTATCTATTGGTTCAAAGAAAAGTAAAATGAAAAATTTTACAAAAAAACGTGCAGGAAAGAAAAGCACAACAACTTAAGAGCATGTTACAAGGCTGCGCGGATTTTTTTTGCATTTTCTTCAAGTATTTCTATAGGTGTTATCACATCATTATGAGGGGTAAGTTCTACTCCTTCCATACGCGGTATAATATGGAAATGGAGGTGATAAACGGTTTGTTGGCTCGCTGCTTCATTAAATTGCATGACAGTTATCCCATCTGCTTGAAAGGCTTTTTTGACGGCATTTGCAATTTTTTGAACAGCTTTAATAACAGGAAATAATGTTTCAGTATCTGCATCAAGCAAGTTTCTAGAGCCTTTTTTAGGAATGACCAGCGTATGACCTGGTGCCTGTGGCATGATATCCATGAATCCAATAACATCATTATCTTCATAGACGCGAACAGAAGGGATTTCATTGCGAATCAATTTAGCAAAAATATTGTTATTGTCATAAGCTTGTTTCATACAAATGTTTCCTTTTATTATAGGTTTAGAATTTTAATTTCAAAACAAAAAAGTGCAAGTTTTATCAAAGTTATAAGACAAAGAAGTATTTTGGATTCAGTTATATTTAGCTAGGGTGATGCACTGTCTTTAATGAAGATTTAGATTTCTATGATGGCTTCAACTTCTACAGGAACATCCATGGGAAGAGAGGCAACACCAATAGCAGAACGAGCATGCTTTCCAATTTCACCAAGAATATTGACAAATAAATCAGAAGCTCCATTGGCAACAAAAGGGATATCGGTAAAATGAGAATCTACCGCCACAAAAACAGTAATTTTTACCATGCGTTTTATTCTATTTAAGTCACCCAGAGTTGCTTTGAGTTGAGCGAGAATATTGAGAGCGCAAGCTTCAGATGCTTTTTGGGCTTGTTCGACATTCACAGTTGTACCAACTTTACCGATGGCTATAGGTTTTCCATTAATAAGAGGAAGCTGTCCAGAAATAAAGAGTTGATTACCACTTTGCGAAGTGGTGATGTAATTGGCAAGGGGGGGGATTACTTCAGGAAGAGTGATACCGAACTTTTCTAGGTTTCTTTCAATTCCATTGGTCATAATTTAAACTCCATAGCTGTTCTATAATACATTCATTGCATACCCTATTTTTTGATTTAAGGAAATGTGTGGTTAATTGAGAAATTAGCCTTTTTTGCCTTATTGTATGATGTTATGCAACGGGGATAGAGTTTGGAAGTTGGGAATGATAAGATCATTATTTATAATAATTTTATATATTGTTTTTGTATGTACTGCGAGAGCTGAAGAGCCCATTTTTATTGTGCCTCATCGAGCAATTTATGATTTTCATCTCGATAACGTTTCGCATGAAATGACAATTTCTGGGATGACAGGGCGAATGGTTTACGAGCTTACTGGTTCGGTATGTCAGGGTTATAATACACGTTTTCGTTTCATTAGCCGTATGAACATTGAAGGTATGCCGGTACGTTTAACGGATCAACAGACGACGAGTTATGAAACAGGGGACAGCCGTACATTTCGTTTTGATATTACAGATCAAGAGGGAGAAGAGGTTGCGCATCGTGCCGAAGGGGTCGCAGAGCGCACTCCGGATGGTATTACAGTTACATTAAAAAAGCCAAAAGAAAAAGAGTATAAGCTTGCAATGGCTGAATTTCCAGTAATGCAACTAAAAAATATTATTCGCCATGCAAAAGCAGGGCATCATTTTTACAATGTTACGGTATTTGATGGGACGAATAAAGCAGATAAAGTTATAAAAGAAAGTGTTGTTATAGGGGAAAAGAAGGCACTTTTATCTGATAGCGAAACGGAAAAAATGAAAAAATTGGATGAAGAAAAATATTGGCCTGTTACAATCTCTTATTTTGATGATGAAGAAAATAAAGATGGTTTGCCGATTTATCGTAGCAGTTTTCTCTTACATGAGAATGGTGTTATGCGTGATCTTCATATGGATTATGGAACTTTTTCTGTGCGTGCCAAATTGAATAGTCTCGAATTCCTCGAACTTGGAAAAGATCTTGATCAATGTGAAAATGCAAATATTAAATGATTGAAGAAAATGACTTGAAAAAGAATCAAATAATAGTATGTTTGCACTATTCCACACGCGGAGTTTGGGTGTTTGCAAATAGTCTGTGAGAAGAGTCTAGCAAGCATCCGCCGGTAGTAGGTTTTCCTGCTTTTTCCGCGGAGGTTGAACCGGAAAGGATAAAATTTATGGCACTACCCGATTTTACTATGCACCAGCTTTTAGAAGCAGGTGTACATTTTGGTCATCAGACTCATCGCTGGAATCCCAAAATGACACCTTATATTTATGGTCAGCGTAATAATATCCATATTATTGATCTTGCTCAGACTGTTCCACTTTTGCACCGAGCACTTAAACTTGTCTCAGATACTGTTGCGCGCGGTGGTCGTATTCTCTTTGTTGGTACGAAACGACAAGCATCTGACATTATCGCTGATGCGGCCAATCGTTCTGCCCAATATTACGTTAATGCGCGTTGGCTTGGTGGCATGCTTACAAATTGGAAAACGATTTCCAATTCGATACATCGTTTGCGTAAGCTTGACAAAATTCTTGCCGCTGAAGCACAAGGCTTTACCAAAAAAGAACGTTTAAATCTTGAACGTGATCGTGAAAAGCTTAATCGTGCGCTTGGTGGTATTAAAGATATGGGATCTGTTCCAGATCTTATATTTGTTATCGATACAAATAAAGAAAATATTGCACTCCAAGAGGCAAAGCGTTTGGGTATTCCTGTAATTGCTATTATTGATACCAATTGCGATCCTGATGATGTAACGCATCCAATACCAGGAAATGATGATGCTTCGCGTGCAATTTCTCTTTATTGCGATCTTTTTGCTCGTGCTGCTCTTGATGGTATTGCACGCCAGCAAGGTGCCATGGGTATTGATTTGGGAGCTCAAGTTGATGCACCTGTGGAGCCTATGTTGGAAAATGCGGTTTCAGAAGTTCCTGAGTAATATAAAACGCCTAACTAAGGTACTTTTATTTTCTAAAGAAGAGGTTACTGGCGTGCAGAGGAAATTTGCACGCTTTCACTGTTACAGAATAAAGAGGCAAATATGAGCATTACTGCTGCACAAGTAAAAGAACTTCGAGAATTATCTGGCGCTGGTATGATGGACTGTAAAGCCGCTCTAGCAGAGACTAATGGTGATATGGAAGCTGCTGTTGATTGGCTTCGTAAAAAAGGGATAGCTAAAGCAGATAAAAAGGCGGGTCGTACAGCGGCTGAAGGATTAATCGGAGTCGTATCAAAAGATTCACATGCGGTTTTGGTTGAGATTAATTCTGAAACAGATTTTGTTGCACGCAATGATGGATTTCAAGAGATTGTGCGCAATATAGCAACAGCCGCCTTGGATACGCCAGGTGATGTTGAATCTGTTTCTGTTTCTCTTTATCCTGGTTCTGAGAAGACTGTAGAGCTTACAATTAAAGATGCAATTGGTACAATTGGTGAAAATATGACATTTCGTCGTTCCGCTAAATTGTCTGTTGAGAATGGTGTTGTTGCGACTTATATACATAATAGTGTGGCTGACGGTCTTGGTAAGCTTGGTGTTTTGGTGGCAATTGAAACAACAGGAAATAAAGAAGCTGCTCTTGCTTTTGGTCGTCAGGTTGCGATGCATATTGCAGCAACCAATCCGTTAGCACTCACAGCACAAGATGTTGATGCTGGTGCTATTGAACGTGAAAAAGCGATTTTTTCAGATCAAGCACGTCAGTCTGGAAAGTCTGAAAGTATCATTGAAAAAATGGTAGAAGGGCGTATGCGTAAATTTTTTGAAGAGGTTGTTTTGCTTTCACAGGCTTTTGTTATGAATCCTGATATGACTGTTGAGGCAGCTTTAAAGGACGCTGAGAAATCAATTGGTGCACCAGCAAAAATCACAGGCTTTATTCGTTTTGCACTAGGTGAAGGTGTAGAAAAAGAGGAGTCTGATTTTGCTGCAGAGGTTGCTGCTGCAAAAGGTTAGTTATTGCAAACTCTTAATCAGAGATTTAAAATCATATCTTTGAGTATAGAATCTCTGAGGGAACCAATCTAATTGTTGAGAGGGCGTCACGTGAAAAAAAGTGGTGCCCTTCGTGGTGTTAAAAGCAAAAAGTAAATGTGCTTTTGGGGAGATTATTAATGGCATTAGCACTTCCGTATAAACGTATTCTTTTAAAGGCTTCTGGTGAAGCCCTTATGGGGGGGCAGAGTTTTGGCATTGATGTTTCTGTTGTAGACCGCATTGCCGCTGATATTGCAGAAGTGCGTGCAATGGGGATAGAGGTTGCTGTTGTGATCGGTGGGGGAAATATTTTTCGTGGTGTTGCTGTTGCTTCGCATGGTGGGGATCGAGTGACAGGTGATCATATGGGAATGCTTGCAACGGCTATTAACTCTTTAGCATTGCGAACATCATTGACAAAATTAGGCGTTGAAACGGTTGTACTCTCTGCGATTGCTATGCCACAAATTTGTGAAAGTTTTTCGCAACGTAAAGCAATAGCTTATATGAATCAGGGAAAAGTTGTTATTTTTGCGGGCGGTACAGGAAATCCATTTTTTACAACTGATTCTGCTGCCACTTTACGTGCAGCAGAAATTGGTGCGGACGTTCTTCTTAAAGGAACACAAGTTGATGGTATTTATTCAGCAGATCCAAAGTTAGACCCTACGGCTAAGCGTTTTGACCAATTAACGCATGTTGAAATTTTGCAATGGGGATTATCTGTTATGGATTCAACGGCGGTCACTTTAGCACGTGAGAACAATGTGCCGATTATTGTGTATTCCATTCATGAAAAAGGTGGTTTGGCTAAGGTCTTGAATGGAACAGGACGCTTTACAATAGTATCGGAATAAGGGTAAGCTTCAAAGGACAATTGAAGGAGACAGAAATATGGATGTTACATCAATTATGGATGATCTGAAACGTCGCATGGATGGTGCTATTACGGCTTTTAAACATGAGTTGGGTGGTTTGCGGACTGGACGAGCATCGGCCAGTTTATTAGAGCCGTTGACTGTTGAAGCTTATGGTTCTGTTGTGCACATAAATCAAGTTGCTAATATTTCTGTTCCCGAACCTCGGATGCTTTCTGTTTCTGTATGGGATAAAACGATGGTAGGAGCTGTAGAGCGTGCTATTCGCGATTCCGGTTTTGGTTTAAATCCCATAACTGATGGTACGAATTTACGTATTCCTTTGCCTGAGTTGAATGAAGAGCGCCGTAAAGAACTTGTAAAAATTGCGCATCATTATGCAGAGCAAGCGCGTGTTGCTACACGTCATGTTCGTCGGGATGGTATGGACAATTTGAAAAAGTTAGAAAAGGATGGTGAAATTGGGCAAGATGAAGCCCATAGTTTGTCTGAGAAAGTTCAAAAACTCACAGATGAAACTATTGCTGATATTGATAAAATTTTAGCCGTAAAAGAATCTGAAATTATGCACGTTTAAGACGGTTTTGTCGCTAGAAAAAGGATGTTATACTCCCGCCTGTAAATTGTTTCTATGGATAATAGTAAGGAGTGGTGTGCTCTGTGATAGCAAGGTGTAATACAAGAAGGTGTTTTATCGTTTTATCATCTTGATATGGGAGAGATTGATTTGAAAGGGAAGATGTTTTAATTTTTTAGTTTGCGTGGTAAATCATGCCCTTTGCTGGAAGACACTATTTAACAGCATGGTAAAGGCTCCTAGTTAGCATGTCTTTGTTAAACTGCATAATGAAAACATTATTAGAAATTATTTAAATATCTAAGATGAGGGTTGGGGAAAGAATATAACACAAAAAATAAGCCTAACCTTTCTCTTATTTCCCATTATAAAACATGCGAGTAGAATCGATCAAGCAGATGTTATGTGGCATAATTTTCTTTTAGATGACGAACAGTTGATAAAAGAGTGTTTTTAACCTCTATTGGTTAATTTATATAGGGCGTAGATAGCCGCTTTTTCATTTTATGTTTGAGAAAATATTTAAAAACATATTTTAGGATTAATTTTAAGAGGGGATTTTTGAAGCTGTTTTCATTGATTATTCGTCTTATAAGCACTATCTTGGTAGACTGAATTATTTATGGTAAATTATAAGAGAAGTTTGTACAAGTGTGAAATAAAAATACTACAATTTTAGAGCTTGTATTTTCTATTTTTATTGTGTGGATGTTGTTTTGTCTAATTTGGTTTATCGTGTTCTGACAGCTTTTGTGTTTGGCGTTATTGCATTGTATCTAACGTGGTTGGGAGGAACCATCTTTTTTTTGTTTGTATGGTGTATTGGCGGTTTTATTCTCTATGAGTGGATGAGTATTACTAAAGAGAAGTGGTGTGTTGTACAAAAGATATTAGCAAGTATTTTTTATTTGTTTTTCGGCTTTTTTTTAGTGTTGAGTGTATCTGCTTCATTAGATTTTTGTGTTTTAATCGTTTTGGCTGCGGTGTTGGCTATTATATCTATAAAAGGGGGGGGGTGGGTTTTTTGTGGTTTTTTATATGCCTCTTTTCCTGTTGTTGCTTTATGCTTTTTACGGGATCATGAGATGTTGGGGTTCCAAGTTGTTATTTTCTTATTTACGATAGTGTGGGGGACAGATATTGGTGGGTATTTTATCGGACGTGCCTTAGGGGGGGCTAAATTAGCACCACAATTTTCTCCTAATAAAACATGGTCAGGAGCGTTTGGTGGCACATTTATCGGAGTTTTCGGCGGTATATGGGTTGCTTTTGGATTTTTTGATATAAATTTAACAAGTTTTTTCGTGCCACTCCTTACACTTATTTTATCAATTGCTTCACAATTGAGTGATTTAGGACAATCATGGCTCAAAAGGCGGTTTTCTGTTAAAGATTCTAGTTCTTTATTGCCTGGACATGGTGGCTTTATGGATCGTATGGATGGGTTGGTAGGGGCCGCTTTGCTTCTTTATTTAATTGGGGCGTTTATAGCTGATATGAATGCGCCTTTTAATCTTTTTAGTATGATTTAATTGGGAGTAGATATTTTGGGACTTTTAAATCATATCGTCACTATGGGTGATTTTCTTTTAAGAAGTTTGAGTATTCTTTTTATCATTATGATTATCATTTTTGTGCATGAACTTGGGCATTATCTCATTGGTCGGTGGTGTGGTATTAAGGCGTTAGTTTTTTCACTTGGATTTGGTCCACAAATAGCGAGTTACACAGATAAGCATGGCACCAAGTGGCGCTTAGCACTTATTCCCTTAGGAGGTTATGTAAAGTTTGTTGGAGATGAGGAAAAAATTGATACGGTATCATCCCAATCATCTCCGATAGTTGATGGTTCATTTGCCAGTGTGCATGCTTGGAAAAAAGCAGCAACTGTTTTTGCTGGTCCCTTTTTCAATGTCCTTTTTACTGTTGTTATTCTGACACTTTTTTTCTTTATTTACGGTCGTGTAGCCATTGAACCGGTTGTTGGTTCTTTAGTAAAAGATAGCCCTGCTGTTCAGTCTGGTTTGGAATTAGGTGACCGTTTTGTTGAAATGGATGGTCGACGGGTTGAAAGTTTTGAAGATTTGATGAACTATGTAACTTTTCACGGAAAAGAACCTATAGAGTTTAAGATAGAACGCATGGGGCGCGTGTTTACAACGGTCATTACTCCGAAACTAGTTGAGCGAGATGATGGATTCGGTAATCGGACACAAAGTGCTATGATAGGTGTAGGTGTTCCTGTTGATTCAAATAATCCTGCGCGTTTAGATCCAACTTATATAAAACATATTCACTATGGTTTTTTAACAGCTGTAAGAGAAGCATCAAATCGTACTGCGTTTATTGCTACTCAAACTGTTCTTTTTATGAGTCGTTTAATAGAAGGAAAAGAGGATCGTTGTCGGCTAAGTGGACCTTCTAAAACCGTTAAAATTGCTTGGAAAGTGAGCGAGGCAGGTTTTATTTCTTTGTTGAATTTGGCAGCTTTTCTTTCAATAAGTGTTGGGCTTATTAATCTTTTTCCGATTCTACCACTTGATGGTGGGCATCTTTTATTTCATGTCATTGAAGTTATTACTGGGAAGACAATATCCACTAAAATTCAGGGAATTGTTTTTCGTTTAGGTTTCTCCATTCTTCTCTTTTTTATAATTTTTGTCTTTTTAAATGATTATTTTTGTTGGTTTAGCTAATTAAATTATGGAAAATACTTTATGAATTGGGTAATAATAGCAAAAATAAATTGAAGGTTGTTTACCATGTCTGCAAAATGTTGTGGCGTTGTACATTATAATGAGTAATTAAGGGATGACAAAGTCTCGCTGTAAAAAGGTTGTTGTGGCAGTTAGCTTTTTAAGGCGTTGTGTCCAAGGAATAAGAGTAAGGTAAAAGAGCCAATGACTACGAATTCAAAGTTTTTAAATGCAGCATCTGTGTTGGTGTTAAAGATGGGGATGATTGTTCCAGTAACGGCTTTTATGTCAATTGCTGTGGTTGGAGAAATGCAAGCGTCTGTAGTCCGTTCTATTGAGGTTCGTGGGAATAAGTTTGTAAGTTCTCAGGCAATTCGGGACAATATGGGTATTAAGGCTGGACAAGGATTTTCCAGTGGTGATGTTGATAATGCTGTGAAGAACCTTTTCGAATTAGGTTTATTTTATGATGTTAAAATAAATCAAGTAGGTGATAAATTGGTCGTATTCGTAAAAGAATATGAGGTTGTCAATCAAATATTGTTCCAAGGAAATAAATCTTTTAAAGACCCAGATCTTAAACGGTTTATTTCTTTGAAACCAAATGAACCTTTTAACTCTGCTAAGCTTTCTGCTGATATAAATACAATTCGTGAAGCTTATAAAACTCTTGGTCGTAATAATATCACGGTTAACGTTCAAACCATTAATCTTGGAAAAGGGCGTGTGAATGTGGTCTTTAATGTTGTTGAAGGAAAAAAAACAAAGATTAGTGATATCGCTTTTAAGGGAAATAGTGTCTTTGGAAGTCGCCGTTTGCGTGATGTAATTTCGACAAAATCTTCAGGAATTTTTTCCAAGTTGTTAGGAGGCGATGTTTACAGTGAAGAGCGCCTCGCTGTTGATGAAGAAGCTTTACGTCGCTTTTATTATAATCATGGTTATGCAGATTTTCGTGTAGTCTCTTCTAAAGCAACTTTTGATGCAGCAAGCAATACGTATAAAATTTCTTTTGTTCTTGATGAAGGGGCGCGTTATAAAATTAGTGATATTCAAGTTGAAAGTGATGTCGATGGAATTGACGTTCAATCTGTAAAAAGGATGCTTAAAACCCAGCCAGGTGATGTTTATAGTGCAGAAGAGATTGAACAGTCCGTTGCAATTATTAATAACAAGGTTGCTGATTCTGGCTATGCTTTTGCTAAAGTTGAACCGCGGGGAAATCGTAATTTAGCAAATCATACAATTTCAATTTTATATAATATTGAACAGGGTACACGTGCTTATATTCAGCGTATTGATATACGTGGTAATGAGAAAACGCGTGATTATGTCATTCGTCGTGAGATTGATTTGAATGAAGGAGATGCCTACAATCAAACTTTATTACAGCGGGCAAAACGTCGTCTAGAAAGTTTAGGTTTTTTCAAAGCCGTTAATATTTCAATGGTTCCTACCGAGCAATCTGACCAAGTTGTTTTGGTGATAGATGTCGTTGAAGCTTCAACAGGAGATCTCTCTCTTTCAGGGGGGTATACAACGGGGGGAACAAGTCCTGGTATGTCACTTGAAGTTTCTGTTACTGAGCGTAATCTTGGCGGACGTGGGCAGTATGTTCGTTTAGGATTAGGAGCAGGGCAAGAAAAATCCCGTAATTATAATTTATCATTTGTTGATCCTTATTTCTTAGGGTATCGTTTATCTGCTGGCGTTGATGTTTTTCGTAGTACTTACCGTGCTGATAAAGCCTATGATGTACGACAGACAGGCGGGTCATTACGGTTTTCGTTGCCTATTAATAATCAATTGTCTGCTAATGTAGCTTATTCTTATGTGCAGGAAGAATATGATTTTGGCGGAGAGTATAATTTCGATAAAGAGAGTGACATAATAGAATTATACGGGAAATATTCTGGTGCGATTGTTCAAGCTGCAAAGCAAAGCCCTTGGAAGCGTTCATCGATTAGTTATGGTTTTACCTATAATACAATTGACGATATGAGAGCCCCTCATGATGGGTGGTATGTGAATCTTCTTCAGGAATATGCAGGGCTTGGTGGAAGTGCAAAGTTCTTGAAGACCACGGGTAAGGCGATGATGTACAAGACTCTTTCCGAGCAGAAGGATATCGTTGGTTTGCTTTCCTTTGGGGGGGGGTATATCCACGGAATGGGCCGAGATGGTGTTCGTATTTTCGATATGTTTAAGGCGAATACTGATATGATCAGAGGGTTCAAATATAATGGGATAGGCCCACGTCAGGTTTCTAATAAGGGTGAAGTTTATTTCTTAGGGGGAACAACATATATGAATGCGACTGCTGAAGTACAGTTTCCTATTCCTGTTGTGCCTGAAGGATTTGGGTTGCGCGGTGCTTTATTTGCGGATATTGCCACGCTTTATGGTAATAATTATAAGGCAGTTTTTAAAGGTGAGCCGCCTGTTACCAATACCAAAAGTGCTTGGCGCTCATCTGCAGGTGTGAGTTTGATGTGGGATTCTCCGTTTGGTCCTTTGCGTTTTGATTATGCTTGGCCAATAATGAAGCAGGAGGGGGATCGTGTGCAGCAATTAAACTTTGGTATTTCTACAAAGTTCTGATTTGAGCGATTTTAAGAAGGAAAAACTTGAAGAGAATAGCTTAAGCTGGGAGAGAAAGTGTTTTGATGGCGGATACATTTTTTTTTACGCCGTCCCGACGATTGACAGTTGCAAATGCTGCTGAGTTGACGGGTGCAAAGCTTCTTAATCCAGAGTTTTCTCATAAAGTTATCAATACTCTTTCTTCACTTGAGAGTGCTGTGGAAGGTTCGCTTGTTTTTGTAGAGCATCGAAAGTTTTCTGATGCTTTGCTGGATAGTTCTGCTGTTGCTGTTTTGTGTACGAATGAGATTGTTTTTAAAGTTCCCGAAACTATGGCAATTTTGGTGACATCCACACCACAGCGTGACTTTGCTCAGATTGGTCGTATTTTGTTTCCAGATTCTGTTAAGCCAATACCTTGGTTGGGGCAGAAGGGGATTTCATCGCATGCGCATATTCATCCAACGGCTAAGTTGGCGCATGATGTGTGTATTGAAGCGGGAGCTGTTATTGGTAAAAATGTTGAGATTGGTGCAGGAACTCTTATCTCATCCACAGCTGTTATCGGTGAAAATTGCCGTATTGGATGTGACTGCTATATTGCTCCTAAGGTAACAGTTCAGTGTTCTATAATAGGTGATAAGGTTCAGCTTTATCCTGGTGTTTGCATTGGGCAAGATGGTTTTGGTTATGTTGGGGGCGTTTCTGGAATCGAGAAAATTCCACAGCTTGGTCGCGTTATTATTGAGGATGGTGTAGAAGTTGGTGCGAACACGACAATTGATCGTGGAACATTTCAAGATACCGTTATTGGTGAAGGAAGCAAGATTGATAATCTTGTACAAATTGCCCACAATGTAAAAATTGGCCGCTATTGTCTTATTGCCGCTCAATGTGGCATTGCGGGAAGTACATCTATAGGGGATATGTCTCAGCTTGGCGGAAGTGTGGGAGTAGCTGATCACATCATAATAGGTAAATCTGTTCAGATTGCTGCTCGTAGTGGTGTTATGAATGACATTCCGGATGGCGAAAAATGGGGAGGTAGTCCAGCGCGACCATTTAAACAATGGTTTCGTGAAGTAGCGGCGTTGCGCAGTATGGGAAAAGTTAAAAAGGAGAAACGCTGATATGATCAGCAGTGAAAAAACTAAAAACTTAGAGGCTGTCGATATTGAAAAACTATTATCAATATTACCGCACCGTTATCCATTTTTATTAATTGATCGTATCGTTGATATTGATGGTGAACAAGAAGCGATTGGTATTAAAAATATAACGATTAACGAGCCACATTTTACAGGACATTTTCCCTCAAAGCCTGTTATGCCTGGAGTTTTGATTTTAGAAGCTATGGCACAAACGGCAGGAGCAATAGCACTTTTAAATTTAGGCAATAAGCAAACAAATTTAGTTTACCTTATGACGGTTGATAATGCGAAATTTCGT
The DNA here is from genome assembly GCF_042196685.1 of Bartonella sp. AC329YNZD. Classification (NCBI taxonomy): domain Bacteria; kingdom Pseudomonadati; phylum Pseudomonadota; class Alphaproteobacteria; order Hyphomicrobiales; family Bartonellaceae; genus Bartonella; species Bartonella sp. AC329YNZD. Next base: position 34,004 of record NZ_JBHIQS010000012.1, read on the forward strand.
AAGCCGGTTATGCCTGGTGATCAGCTCAAGATTCATGTTCAGCTTTTGAAAAAAAGATCTGGTATGAGACGTTTTTCATGTGTTGCAAAAGTAGAAGATGTCCGCGTCGCTGAAGCAGAAATTGCTGCGATGATTGTTGAAAAAGAATAAACGATATTTGATGGGGATTTAAAAATGTCCGGTACGAAAATCCATCCAACTGCTCTTGTGGAGAAGGGAGCGCAGCTTGGTGAGAATGTACGCGTTGGACCATTTTGCCATATTAGTTCAGAGGCTGTTATTGGTGATGAATGTAGTTTGACAAGTCATGTTGTAATAATGGGAAAGACAACGTTAGGAGCCAAGAGTAAAGTATTTTCTCATGCTGTTTTGGGGGCAGATCCGCAAAATAATAAACATAAAGGAGGGGCTACGACTCTTTTTATTGGTAAGAATTGTACGATTCGTGAAGGTGTAACAATGCATAGGGGTTCCGATTCGAGTGTAGGAATGACAGTTGTTGGTGATAATTGCCAATTTTTTTGTTATGCGCATATCGCTCACGATTGTTATGTAGGCAATCATGTAACATTTGCCAATAACGCAATGATTGCTGGTCATGTTACTATTGGTGATTATGTGATTATTGGTGGAGGTGCTGCTGTTCATCAATTTGTTCGTGTTGGACATCATGCATTTATCGGCGGCGTATCTGCACTGGTTGGTGATCTGATACCTTATGGAACAGCTGTTGGTGTGCAGGCAAAACTTGCTGGGCTCAATATTATTGGCATGAAGCGTGCAGGACTTGAGCGTCAAGATATTCATGCACTCCGTCACGCGGTTGCCATGCTTTTTGATCATAGCAAACCATTTAAAGAGCGTGTCAGTGATGTTGCTTCTTTCTATTCTTCTTCTCAGTCTGTTTCTGAAGTTGTTAATTTTATTAAAGAAGAAGGAAAGCGTTTTTATTGTACACCAAAATTTGAAGGTGATAGAATAAAAGAACATAAGGATTAAAAATGCCTATTTGGGGAGCCAGAAGTTTTCTTTCCGGCCGTACTGCCGTTATAGCAGGAAATGGTGTTCTACCGATTACTGTTGCGCAGGCTCTTGAGAAGAATGGAGAAAATCCTTTTCTTGTGCTTTTGCGTGGTGAGGCAGATTCTGTTCTTTATCGTTATGAGCATTGCGAGCTATCAATTGTAGAGTTAGCGCGACTCGTTAAAATCTTAAAAGAGGCTGAAGTTTATAATGTTGTTTTGGCAGGTGGTGTGAAAAAGCGGCCACTTCTTAAACAATTGCGACTGGACTGGACAACATTTTTAGCTCTTCCTAAGTTAATCGGAGCTTTGAGGAGGGGGGATGATGCGTTATTAAAAGCTTTTATACGGGTTATTGAAGCGCATGGTTTTTGTGTTATCGGTGCCCATGAAATAGTACCAGATCTTTTAGCTCCCATAGCATTTAATTTAACAATACGGCGTGCTACGCCAAAAGAGAAAAAAGATATTTTTTTAGCAGCAGAAGCAGCAAAGCTTTTAGGTCAATTGGATATTGGACAAGCCGTTGTTGTTGTTCAGGGAAGGGTGGTTGCTTTGGAGGGCGCTGAGGGAACTGATAATATGTTGTGGCGTGTTTGTGAAATGCGAGAAAGAGGGCAAATTCCCTCTAAGGGTGGTGTTCTTGTAAAATGTGCAAAACCACAACAGGATAATCGCGTTGATTTGCCATCAATTGGTCCCGCGACAATAATGAATATTGCAAAGAGTGGTTTATATGGTGTTGCGGTGGAGGCAAATAGAAGTCTAATATTATCAGTGAAAACAACAATAGAAAAAGCCAACAAATATTCTCTATTTATAGAGACATTTGAGAAGTTTGGTCATGAATAATTGTTTCTTAAAGATTGCAGTGGTTTCAGGTGAGGAATCTGGTGATTTACTTGGGGCCGATCTAATTTCTTGTTTATCACAACAGATAGGATGCAATATTCATTTGATTGGTGTTGGGGGGAGCCATTTAAAGGCATTAGGCTTAAAAAGCTTTTTTGATTCCCATGATATTGCTTTAATAGGTTTAAAGGAGGTGTTGAAAAAACTACCGTTGTTGTTGCTACACATTCGCAATTTATCCAAATTTATTGCACAAGAACAACCTGATTGTTTAATTATTATTGATAGTCCTGATTTCACGCATCGTATTGCAAAAAAGGTACGTGCTTTAGCGCCTTCTATTCCTATCATTAAATATATTGCACCAACCGTTTGGGCATGGAGGCCAGAGCGTGCAAAAGCTATGTGTGGATTTGTTGATCATGTTTTAGCGGTTTTTCCTTTTGAAGAAAAGATTATGCAAGATTTGGGAGGCCCTGCCACGACTTATGTTGGACATCGTCTTTTGACATATCCTCCCCTTTTGAGAATTCAGTCAGAAAAAAAAAGCCAATTAGAACAAAGAAATTTGATCGATACACAAGCATTATCGCCTACATTAGTTATTTTGCCAGGATCGCGCAATTCAGAAATTCGTTCTTTAATGCCTATTTTTCGAGAAACAGTAGAGATTCTTGTACAACGTATTCCTCATTTACGTATTATTTTACCAACCTTACCTCATTTGGTAGATAGAATCCGGGACTTTGTGCAGGGCTGGAAAAGCAAGATAGAAATTGTAGTTGGTGAAGATGAAAAATGGCGTGCTTTTGCACAAGCAGATGTTGCTCTTGCTGCACATGGAACTGTTTCACTTGAATTAGCCTTAGCAAAAGTTCCTATGGTTCTTTGCTATAAACTTGATTTCTTTTCTAAATTATTTATTTTTCCTAAAATGATGTTATGGAGTGCTGCTCTTCCAAATATTATTGCTGATAAGCCTATTGTTTCGGAATATTTGAATGAATTAATCCGTCCTGGCATGTTAGCAAGACAGGTAGAACAACTTTTGGCTAATCCTTTATTGCGACAGGCACAACTTGATTCCTTTGAGATGGTAGAACAGAAAATGAAAACTGAAGTACCATCGGGGGTTGTTGGCGCACAAACAATTATCACTCTTTTTAAAAGTAGGAATAAAATTGTATAAATAAAGCAATATTTTAATGATTAATATTTAATTTTAGCAAGAAATTCACAAGCACGTTGGCTTTTAGGATTGGTAAAAAATTTTTCAGATGCTGTATCTTCAACAATTTTTCCGTTTTCTAGAAAGAGTATTCTTTCTGAGACTTTCCGTGCGAAGTCCATTTCATGAGTAACACAAAGCATTGTGATTCCTGTATCTGCTAATTGAGCCATTACTTGCAAAACTTCTCCTACACTTTCTGGATCAAGAGCAGAGGTTGGTTCGTCAAAAAGCATTACTTCAGGTTCCATACAAAGTGCACGGGCAATCGCAACACGCTGTTGTTGCCCACCAGAGAGTTGGAAAGGATATTTTTCACAGTGTTTTTCAATACCGACATGCGTTAAGTAATGAATTGCTCGTTCTTTTGCTTGTTGTTTGGAAAGACCTTGAACTGTCATAGGGGCTAAAATACAATTTTGTATAACGCTCATGTGGGGGAATAAATTAAAGTTCTGAAAGACCATTCCTATCTTACGGAGAACATTTTTTTGCTGTTGTACAGGGGCGGTATGGATATCAACGTTATGGATACGGATCGAACCTTTTTGTGCTTGTTCTAATTGATTAATACAACGAATTAACGTTGATTTTCCAGATCCGGATGGGCCACAAATAACGATATGTTCACCAGTTTGAACATCAAAGTTGATATCATGTAGAACCTGAAAGTTTCCGTACCATTTATTGAGGTTTCGAATGGAGATCACAGGGTTTTTATTGGGAGAGATCGATTGATTATTTTTCAAATTCATCTTGTTTTATTCTTTCATTGATGAATGAATTTATTAATTCAACATTTTGATTTGGTAAAGTTCTTTTATGATCATTTATTTATCGTAAATATCGAGTGAGGCGATGTTCGATAAAAACAATAAAACGATGAATGAGTTCAACAATAAAAAGATAGATAAGGGCTGCCCAAACGTAAACTTGAAAATCGAATGTACGTGAATAAGTGAGTTTAGCAATCCCCATTAAATCATAAACAGTAATAAGTGAGGCAATGGCACTGGATTTAATCATTAAAATCAACTCATTGCCTAGAGGGCGTAATGCTATAATCATTGCTTGTGGAAGAATAACTTTAAAAAATGTGACAGAGTTGCTTAAACCTAAAGCTTTTGATGCTTCACGTTGCCCAGTTGTTACGGATAAAAAACTTCCTTTAAAGATCTCAGATTGATAGGCAGCAGAATTGAGTGTAAAAATAAAAAGACAACAATACCACGCGTTTTGAAAAAACCACCATAGACCAACCTGTTGCCAAAAATTGTTCATTGAACCAAGCCCATAATAAAAAAGGAAGAGTTGGGCTAACAAAGGAGAGCCGCGAAAAAAATAGACATAAGCATTTGCGAAATATTGTAAAAACGTATTCTTTGATAAACGCGCAAAAGCGATAAGCATACCAAGGAAAAAACCAAGAGAACAAGAAATAGAAACAAGCTCAACAGTAACAATAAAGCCATCAACAAATTTGGGGCCATAACGGCTTAAAAGATCAGGATTAAAAAGGAAATAAAGCCACTCCGGAATCATTAACCTAGCACCTTTTTATAGCCTATTTGAGTGTATGTTTCCACATAGCGTAATATTGTAGAAAAAAACGCTGAAAATAATAAATAGAGTAAGCATGCTACAAGATAAAATAGCATGGGTTTATTGGTTGCCGCGACAGCTAAATTCGTTTGTCGCATGAGGTCAACAAGCGCGATAGTTGAAACGAGGGATGTATCTTTCAGTAAAGTAAGCCAATTATTAGAAAGTCCTGGTAAGGCATTTCGGATGAGCTGAGGGAAGACAATACGAAAAAATGTGGTTGATCGTGAAAGGCCTAAAGCTTTGGCAGCTTCATATTGACCTTTATCAAAAATATTAAATGCTCCAAGCCAAACTTCACAAGAGAAAGCTGCAAAAACCAGACTGAGTGCAAGGACACCAGCAACAAAAGCATTGATGCTGAACATGATTTCAAGATTAAAATAGTCAAAGGCATTTTGAATAAGATTTTGTAATCCATAGTAAACTAAAAACAGAGTTAAAAGCTCTGGTAATCCACGAAATACCGTTGAAAAGAGACGTGCTAGAGCTTTAGCTATCTTAATATTGGATCGAATCATTACTGCATTGAGAAGACCTAAGGGAAGCCCTAGAAGGCCACAACACAACGCCAATGACAATGTCATTCCTGCACTGGAAAGTATAACCGCTCCCCATCCACCATTGCTAAATGATAGCAATGCTAAATTTTCAATCATTCTTGTGTTCCTCATGAAAGAGTTAGATAATGTTTTTTAGAAATAGACAGTAGGTTGCATTTAAATATCACATTGATATTTAATAAACATCATTTGTAAAATATTTTCTCATAATTTTCTCATAAGTTCCATCCAAACGGATTTCTTTTATTGCTTCATTGAACTTATTTTTAAGATCATTATTATTTTGACGGATTGCAATTGCAACAGGAAACTTTGTTTCTTCCAGAGTTCCTAGGAGGAAACAGCAATCTTTTCCTTCATTTTTAAGCCAATTTAACGCTTCTAATTTATCAACAATAATCATATCAAGTCGATGATTTAAGAGGTCACGATTCATTTCTATTGTGGAAGGATAGAGTTTGATTTTTACCTCTTTAGAGGCATAATGATCTTCCGCATACAAAGCTTGTGTTGTATTGGATTGCACACCAAGATTTTTACCTCTAAAGCTTTGTGTTGAGAGTTCCTTAATTCCTGAATCTTTAGTAACAATGACAGCCAGTGCTGTGTCATAGTAAGGATCTGTAAAGTCAATTTTTTGTAAACGCTCTTGTGTATGAGAGAGAGAAGCAACAATAGCGTCATATTTTTTTGCAATAAGTCCGGGGATCATTCCCTCGAAATCTTGCGTGACAATAGTACACTCAACATTCATTTTTTTACAAAGTGCATAAGATATATCAATATCAAATCCCTGCAGTTTGTTATTTGAGTCAATATAACTAAAAGGAGGATAGGTGCCTTCACTCGCAATTTTTAATGTTTTCGCATCAGCCAATTGGGCGAATAGCGCGGCGCTTATTATAAGAGCTCCAGCTAATAGTTTCATGATATTCTCCTATTGGATAAGCGGACAAATATGAAATCGTCACGTTTTATAATCTGTAAGCTTTTTGGGAGCAATGCAAAAATTTATCGGCGTTTATTTTAGATCATTATGTTGCAGATTATTATCAAAAAATTATCTTTTTTATTGATTTAAAGAAAATGAATATCTTATTGCTTTTATGATGGCTTAATTTTCATAAAATGAGTGCTTTGCATTATCTCATAAATAAAAATCGAGAAATTTTCTTGCAAAATAAGGCTATTCAATTTGAACATGAAGAAAAAATTAGATTTTTATAAAATAAAAATACAATCTCAATTATTATTAGATTCCATGAAAGGTTTAAATATCGAGAAACAATTAAAAATTAACTTTTTATAAATATAAATTTTTCTTATAAAAATACTGGGTTTTCAATCATACTTGCATGTTCAACAAAGAGTTTGAAAATATTCCTTAAATATAAAGCTTCAAGTTTAATTCATAGTGATATTTAATCGATATCGAATGCAAAATACTTTCTCATAATTTCATCATAGGTTCCATCGGCGCGGATTTCTTCTATTGCTTTATTGAACTTATTTTTAAGATCAGTATTATTTTGACGGAGTGCAATTGCAATAGGAAATTTTGTTTCTTCTAAAGTTCCTAGAAGCTCGCAGCAATCCTTTCCTTCATTTTCAAGCCAATTTAATGCTTTTAATTTATCAAAGATGATTATATCAAGCCGATGGCTTAAAAGGTCACGAGTAACTTCTATTGCTGTAGGATAAAGTTTGATATTCACTTCTCCAGAGGCATAATGGTCTTCTGAATATGAAGCCTGTGTTGTATTTGATTGTACACCAAGATTTTTACCTTTAAAGCTTTGTGTTGAGATCTCTTTAATTCCCGAATTTTTGCTAACAATAACAGCGAGTACTGTATTGTAGTAAGGATCTGTAAAATCAATTTTTTGTAAGCGCTCTTTTGTAGGAGAAAGGGAAGAAATGATAGCATCGTATTTTTTGGCAATAAGTCCGGGAATCATTCCCTCGAAGTCTTGTACGACGATAGTGCATTCAATATTCATTTTTTTACAAAGTGCATAAGCTATATCAATATCAAATCCTTGCAGTTTATTATTTGAGTCAATATAACTAAATGGCGGATAAGAAGCATCGCTTGCAATTTTCAGCGTTTGAGAATTGGCCGATAGGGTAAACAGTGTCGCGCTTATTATAAGAGCTCCTGCTAATAATTTCATTATGTTCTCCTATTAGATAAGCTGGCAAATATGAAACCATTATGCATTTTTATAATCTTTAAGCTCTTTGGGAGCAATGTAAAAAATTGAGTTGTTTTCATTATGCTGGATATTATTATCAAAAAAATAATTTATTTTTATCAAGCATGGGAATAGAAAATACAGGAAAGAAGTAAACCTCTTATCGCTTATATAATGAATTTTAATAATTTTATTTAAAAATCAGTAAATTATCTTTAAAAGAAAAACTATTAATTTAAATACAAAGAAAATTTTAGTCCTTAACAGGATAAAATATTATTATTTCCACTTTTTATATGAAATGCAGAATGTCAAAATAAATTTATTTTCTAACGATTGTGAAGATTTTCTTCTAAGAAGTTTGATTTTAGCCGATGATGTTTAAGATGAATGCCTGTATAGGATATAATCATTATAACAAGTTGATCTTTATAGCTATTCTTATAGAAAGAGTCATTTTGCATAGCAAATTTTAAGAGTGCATTTCATTTTCATTCTAATCTACTGTATTTGAAGAAGATAGAAAGAAAAATTCTGACATTGCTAAGTTTTAATATGTAATAAGGGTTTTAAATATGAGGGAATCATAGAAAATACGCTTCATTGAAAATAATGAGAATTATAGGGTAAAATTTTCAATTTTTTTTACTAAATGTGTAGCTAATTTTCAAAAGAGTATTATCAATTTATTGACAGAGCCAAAATTTAGAATTTTTTCGTAAATTTTTATAATGATGTTCTCTGGCGAGAAAGAGCTTTAAAATGAGGTTTTATAAAAATCCTTAAAGGATGCTTTTTGATCACTTTCAATAAAGCCTCAGTAAATTGAAGCTTTATTGATTGATTTATCTCTTTAATTTACACGTTCATCCATAGGAACATAGTCACGCATAGCGTAACCTGTGTAAAGTTGTCGAGGACGACCAATTTTTTGGGCAGGGTCTTCAATCATTTCTTTCCATTGTGCCACCCACCCAACACTGCGTGCTAATGCAAAAAGAACAGTAAACATTTCGGTTGGAAAACCTAAAGCTTTTAATGTAATGCCGGAATAAAAATCAACATTGGGATAAAGCTTTTTCTCAATAAAATATTCATCACTTAAAGCAATTTTTTCAAGCTCTATTGCAATATCAAGAAGCGGGTCATCTTGAATGTTGAGTTCTTTTAAAACTTCATGACAAGTTTTTTGCATGATTTTTGCACGTGGATCATAATTTTTATAGACACGATGCCCAAAGCCCATAAGGCGGAAAGGATCATTTTTATCTTTTGCACGTGCAATAAATTCAGGAATTCTTTTAATAGAACCTATTTCTTGTAGCATTTTTAGACATGCTTCATTGGCACCACCATGTGCTGGTCCCCAAAGGCATGCAACACCTGCTGCAATACAGGCAAACGGATTAGCACCTGAGGATCCAGCAAGACGCACTGTAGATGTAGAAGCATTTTGTTCATGATCTGCATGAAGGATAAAGATTTGATCCATCGCTCGGGCAAGCACTGGATTTATTTTATATTCTTCACAAGGAACAGCAAAACACATATGGAGGAAATTTGCAGCATAACTAAGATCATTGCGTGGATAAACAAAGGCTTGTCCGATACTGTATTTATAGGCCATAGCAGCAAGCGTTGGAACTTTTGAGATAAGACGTACAGAAGCAATCATTCTCTGGTGAGGATCTGTAATATCAATAGAGTCGTGATAGAACGCAGACATAGCGCCAAGGCAGGCAACCATGACGGCCATGGGATGAGAGTCACGACGGAAGCCGTGGAAGAAACGTGAAAACTGCTCGTGGACCATGGTATGCTGCATAATACATCGATCAAAGTCGTTTTTTTCTTTCTGTGTTGGGAGTTCACCATAAAGGAGAAGATAACAACTTTCGAGAAAGTCTCCTTTTTCAGCCAATTGGTCGATAGGATAACCACGATAAAGCAATATGCCTTTATCACCATCAATATAAGTAATTTTTGATTCACAAGAAGCTGTTGAAGTAAAACCAGGATCATAAGTAAAAATATCGGTTTTTTTGTAGAGAGAAGCAATTTCGATGACTTCAGGTCCACTTGTGCCTTTACGCAGGGGAAGTTCTACTTTTTTATCATTCACAATAAGATGTGCGTTATTCTCAGACATTCGGTATTCCTTTCAGATCCTTCGCTTCTAAAAATTAAGACTCTGCTTCATCAGAGTAGGAGATATACAATAACTGAAGCTTTTCTTACTTATACTAAGGGCAGATTGCCTCTAAAAGTGAGTACATGCAATCTAAAATATTTCCTTAGCGATCATTATTACTCAATACAAATTGTATTTCAATGATATAACATAAAAAACTCTTTTAGATTGCGTTGAAATATTTGTATAGAGATCTATTTGAGGAGATATATTCAGTACATATCATGAGTATATTTTTTTGATAAGTTGGTCTTTGATACGATGAAGGCATTCATCGCGTCCTAATAAAATAAGAATATCTAAAACTCCTGGCGATGTTGCGCGTCCTGTAAGAGCTGCGCGAAGTGGTTGGGCGATAGATCCAAATTTAAGATTTTCTGTTTGGGCATAAGAGCGAAGAGTTTCATCTAAAGCTTTTGTATCCCAAGAGGGGCAAGCTTTCAGGGCAAGATAAAGAGCGTTTAAAATGGTTCGTCCATTTTTATCTAAGAGCATTTGTGCTTTTTCATCAAGCTGTAATGGTCGTTGCGTAAAAATGAAGGCGGCATTATCAATCAGCTCGCACAGTGTTTTTGAACGTTCTTTCAAATGTGGGATTGCTTTTAAAAATTGAACACGGCGTTTTTCATCAAGTCTTTCAATGGTTTGTGCTCCCTTATCGGTTTCTGGTAGAATATCAAGAGCGGCATCAAAAAGTTCTTGATCATTGCTCATGCGCATATAGTGTCCGTTAATGGAATCGAGCTTTTTGAGATCAAAACGAGCAGCACCTTTGTTAATATCCTCAATATCAAACCAAGAAATCATATCTTCAAGTGATATAAGTTCGTCATCCCCGTGACTCCACCCTAAACGGACAAGGTAATTGCGCAAAGCAGCAGGAAGATATCCCATGGTTCGGTAAGCATCAACACCGAGCGCCCCATGCCGCTTTGATAATTTTGCGCCGTTTTCACCGTGGATAAGAGGAATATGTGCCATAACAGGAATATCCCATCCCATTGCTTTAAAGATGATTATTTGTCGGGCTGCATTGGTAAGATGATCGTCTCCACGTATGATATGTGTGATGCCCATATCATGATCATCAACGACAACAGCATGCATATAGGTAGGCGAACCATCAGAACGCAAAATAATAAAGTCATCAAGATCTTTATTAGGAAAACGAACATCACCTTGAACAAGATCATGTACTATGGTTTCTCCCTCTTGAGGGGCTTTGATGCGAATAACAGGTTTAACACCTTTAGGAGCTTCAGAACGATCACGGTCCCGCCAACGTCCATCATAACGGGGCGGGCGCCTTTCTGTACGGGCTTTTTCACGCATTTCAGCTAATTCTTCAGGTGAAGCATAACAATAATATGCTTTGCCATTCTTGACCAACTGCTCGGCGATTTGGCGGTGACGTTCTGCACGTTCAAATTGCGAAATAGGGGCGCCATCATAGTTAAGACCCATCCAATGCAAGCCATCTATTATGGCTTTTACAGCTGCTTCTGTTGAACGTTCCCGGTCTGTATCTTCAATTCGTAGAAGCATTTTTCCACCGGTATGTTTTGCATAAAGCCAATTAAAAAGAGCAGTACGAGCGCCACCAATATGAAGGAAACCTGTGGGTGAAGGGGCAAAACGGGTAATAACAGACACGAATATTTTCCTTTAAATTGAGATATTACTTATGGAACTTTATAGAAAGGTTATGTTAGCATAAGTGATGGGGCGTGCAATAGCCGTATTGCGAGTTAAAGTGGGGGACTGATGTTTTATAAAAGTAAAGAGGGTTTATCCGAAAAATCTGTTACAGAAAGAAAAAAGCCATGTCAGATAGGGCAGAGTGTTTTTTCTAGATATGATGATGCAAAGAACGGTAGCTATAACCAACAAAAACTTTTTTTATTGACACTCTTAAAAGAAGTAATCATTTTTTTTCGCAAATGGTTAGAAGATTGTATTAATAAAGAGGTTGCTTTTGGTATCCTTTTTTCGCTGATTTTAGTCTTTTTTGCCCTAGGAATCATTTTCTATTTTCATTTAGAGTGGGAACCAAGTTGGGGACAATTGGGGGCATTGGTCAGTATTTTTCTGGGAATATTCTATGGTGCACGTTTTTATCCAAAAATATGGATTCCCGTGGGATTTCTGTTTTGTATTATATTGGGTACTTTAGCGGCAAAAATAGAAACGTGGCGTATTGCAACACCCATGTTAGGCAGTGACATTGTCACTACATTGACGGGAAGAATTGTTTCTATTGAGTCAGGTGCCAAAGGAGGATTTCGTTTAGTTTTGGATATTTTGAGTACAGAAAAGCCCATATTACGCCATAGTCTTCATCGTGTTCGTTTATCGGCAAAATATTTGCCATCTGGCTTAGCGATTGGTGATGGACTGCATGGAAAAGTGAAGATGCGTGCATTCTCTGGGCCGGTGCGTCCAGGAGGCTACGATTTTAGTTTTCATAATTACTTTAAAAGAATTGGGGCACAAGGCGTTTATTTAGGAAAACCAAGAAAAATATCCGTTTCTCAGCCTGATGGGATATTCGCTATCATTCTACAGAAAATTGAAAATTTACGCACGAAGATGACACAAAGAATCCGTATAGCCCTTGAAGGAGAAAAGGGGAGTGTTGCAGCTGCCCTCATAACAGGGCAGCGTGCTGGTATTTCAAATGAGACAAATGAAGCATTACGTACAGCTGGATTAGCCCATATTTTATCAATATCAGGTTTACATATGGCGTTGTTAAGCGGCATAGTTCTTTTGAGTATCCGTAGTTTTTTAGCATTTTTTCCAGTTTTTTCTTCCTATTATTCCAGTAAAAAGTTTGCTGCTATCGTTGCGTTTATGATAACAGCTTTTTATTTGTTATTGTCGGGCTTAGCAATATCAGCGCAAAGAAGTTTTGTGATGATTGCTGTTATGTTGGTTGCTATATTGTGTAATCGCTCTGCTATAACAATGCGTAATTTTTCCATTGCAGGGTTGATAACTCTGGCGATGACACCCCATGAAATATTAGGTCCTAGCTTTCAAATGTCCTTTTCTGCGACTGCTGCTTTGATCGCTTTTTTTGATTGGTGGAGTGGAAGATCATTTTTTCGTAAAAGAAAAACAACTCCCTCTTATGTTGGAGGAGGAGTGATGAATTTTGTTTTCTTATCGATTCTTTCAACGTGTGCTTCTTCCTTTGTTGCAGGGAGTGCAAGTGGAATTTATGCTGCTTATCATTTTTCTAATATGGCATCTTTGAGCATTATCAGTAATGCTTTTGCTTTGCCTGTCATCTCAATTTTTGTCATTCCCTTTGGATTAATCGCAGTTCTTGCAATGTTAGGAGGATTTGAATGGCTTCCCCTTCAAATTATGGGGTTTGGAGTTGATCTTGTGATAAAGATTGCACATGCTATCAAGGCTATTTCTCCTGATTTGAATCCTGGTTTTATGCCGTTATCTGCGTTGATCTTACTGAGTATAGGCTTGGTTGGATTGACTTTTTGCAAAACACCTATCAGGCTCTTTTTTAGTTTTTTTATTTTGGTTGGTATTTGTATTTGTGTGATGCATTCACCTGTACAACTGATGATCGCAGATAATATGCGTCTGGTGGGTGTTATCCATGATAAAAAATTATATATTGATCGTTACCATATTTCTAAATTAACGTCATCCATATGGAAAAAGTCATTCCGTGTGAATGAAATGATTAAACCAACAAAATATGGGCCTTCATTGCATGGACAATTTATTTGTGATCGTCATGTCTGTGCATCCTTATTGGATAATGGATTAAAAGTGATCGTTTTACAGAGAGAAACAGATCAATGCGTAGAGGCAGATATTCTCATTCAGACATTTACAATTGCGATGCATAATCCAGTATGTCACAAGAAGGCAAAAATAATATTTACCCCTCAACAATTGTTATCACGAGGAAGCGTGATGATGACCAAAAGTGGGGATATTATTTGGTCTTCTCTAGGGTTTCATAGACCATGGAATATGCATAGACGGTATGCACAAAAAAATATATAATTTAATCGCATTTTTCTTCATATCTGGACGATGACAAAACAGAAAAGAATAGAAGACTTTTTTGATAATATTTTACGGTATTTAGATTGGTAAATTTATCAACGTCATTGAAAATGAGATAATAATCTACAGTTTTCTAGAAATAGATGATTTTTATATCTGATCATTTTAAATTTTTCAAAAAAATTGATATGTGTATCTTTGTGCATCCTATTGATAGCATAAGGTAAATCAAAAATTTTTATTGAATGAGAAAAATGCTAACAAATCTTCTCAAAGAAATAAAAAAGATAATTGTTGATTATTCTATTTTATTCTTATCATATATTTCTATAACGAGTAACATCTGTTCAAGCAAAAAATAACGGTAAGTTTAGAAGATTGAGTCAGGTAGTTACCTTTTATTATCGGTGGTAATAGGGGGAGTGAGTACTGCTTGAGGATAAAAGGTAAAGTCATTCATGAATGTTCAGCAGTTAAAAAAAATGGCAGCTGTTAGAGCGCTTGAATTTATTGAAGATGGTATGCGGCTTGGTATCGGATCTGGTTCGACAGTCAATGAATTTATTCGTCTTCTTGGTGAGCGTGTTGCGGATGGTCTGCGTGTGACTGGTGTTGCTACCTCACGATATTCTGAACAGCTCTGTCGTAAGTTTGGAGTTCCTGTTAGCACTTTAGAAGAAATACCTGAATTGGATCTTGATATTGATGGAGCAGATGAAATTGGTCCTCAGATGATGCTTATTAAAGGAGGAGGTGGAGCATTGTTATATGAAAAAATTGTGGCATCGGCATCCCGTGAAATGCTTGTCATTGCTGATGAAACAAAGATAGTAAAAAGACTTGGTGCTTTTGCACTACCGATTGAAGTTAATTCATTTGGTATCCATACAACACGCAAAGCCATCGAAAAAATTGCTGATGATTTCGGACTTTCTGGAGACATTATATTGCGAATGAATGGAAAAAATCCTTTTGAAACAGATGGTGGTCATTTTATTCTTGATGCATTTTGGGGATGCATTCTGCAACCCCAATTATTATCAGAGGCGCTTCTTGCCATTCCTGGCGTTGTTGAGCATGGTCTTTTTTTGGGGTTGGCTTCACGTGCAATTGTTGCTATGGCTGATGGACAAACAAAAGTTTTAGAACCATTTGATTTTTAGAAAAGACATTTACATGATGATATACTAGCACAATAAAAAAGGGTCTTAAAGACTTTAGGTAGAATAACAAATTTAAATTATAATTAACTATCAGGGTAATCATTAAATGAGAATAATATTTTCTTTTCCGCGTTTTGTCGCATATTGGGGTGCAATTACCATTTTTGTTGTGAATATTGGAATGGTTCATGCACAAGGTGTGAGTGATCAACATTTAGATTCAGCGCGAAAGGCAATCAGAGCTATTCATGCAACGGATCAATTTGATAGCTTTTTACCAAATGCAGTCCATGATTTCAAAAATGAACTGATCAGCGATGATCCGAATTTGGCAACAGCTATTTCTGATATTGTTGATAAGCAGGCGCTTGCTTTAATTAAAAGGCGCTCTGATCTAGAAAAAGAGATTGCTCATGTATATGCAAAATATTTTACTCAAAAAGAGCTTGATGCGATAACAACATTTTATAATTCTGACACCGGTAAAAAGTTTTTGACAGAAGTTCCCAATATTGCACGTGATTCCTATTCTGCATTTGATGTATGGCGTTCTGCTCTTATGCAAGATCTTGTAGAAAATGTGAAAAAAGAGATGTCTGAAACACTTAATTTGAATAATTCTACTATGCCTACAAATATGCCTATAAAATCAGAATCTTCAGAAAATAAAAAATAGCTTGATTGATATTATGACAACAATGGGCAATTTCTGATTTTTTTAATAGCGGCGGTTTTCCCGCCGTTTTAAATATTTTAATAAGAATAAACCCTTTAAGAATATTGCTTAAAATGCTTCTTCAAAAGAAAAAAGACTTTTATTTGATAATAAATGATCTTAGCCTATTGTTTGTAGATATATGAGAAGGATTAGTTCGTGGGTTCTTTTGATTTTGATTTATTTGTTATTGGAAGTGGTTCTGGTGGAGTGCGTGCAGCACGGCTTGCTGGAGGTCTTGGCAAGCGGGTAGCTATAGCAGAGGAATATCGTATAGGGGGCACTTGTGTTATTCGTGGTTGCGTTCCCAAAAAACTTTATGTTTATGCATCACAATATGTAAGAGAATTTAAGAAAAGTGTTGGTTTTGGGTGGGAATATGCGGATCCAATTTTTAGCTGGGAAAAGTTGGTTGCAGCTAAAAATAAAGAAATATCAAGGTTAGAAGGCCTGTATCGTAAGGGATTAGAAAATAACAATGTGCATATTTATGAAAGTCGTGCTACTTTTATAGATGATCACACATTAGAGCTTTCTGCCACGGGTGAGCGGGTAAGTGCAGAAAAAATTTTGATTGCAACAGGGGCAAAACTTGCACCAAATACGTCCATAGAAGGCGGTGAATTTTGCCTTACTTCTAATGAGATTTTTGACCTTAATCAACTCCCAAAATCAATAGTGATTGTTGGTGGAGGGTATATTGGTGTTGAATTTGCTAATATTTTTCATGAATTAGGTGTAAAAACAATACTCCTTCATCGCGGTGATTTAATCCTTCGTAATTTTGATCATGATTTGCGGCAATTGCTCAGCGATGCAATGATTGAAAAAGGGATTTCTATTCTCTATGGCATAACAATTTCTAAAGTACAGGCTGCCGAAAACTGTTATGATATTGTTTTATCAAATGGGCAAACGATCAGCACTGACCAAGTTCTGTTAGCTACGGGACGGATGCCCAATACTGCTGGTTTAGGACTTGAGAGAGTAGGTATAGAAGTTAATGAATTTGGTGCAGTTGTTGTTGATGAGAAAATGACAACAAATATCCCCCATATTTGGGCTGTTGGTGATGTAACAGGTCATATTCAATTAACACCCGTTGCGATTCATGATGCAATGTGTTTTGTTAAGACAGCATTTGAGAATATTCCCACAACACCTGATTATGATTTAATTACAACGGCAGTTTTTTCTCAACCAGAGATTGGAACGGTTGGTCTTTCAGAAGAGGAGGCGGTAAAGCATTATAAGCGTCTTGAAATTTATCGTACAGTTTTTCGTCCTATGCGTAATATTCTTTCTGGTATTTCAGAGAAAATGCTTATGAAACTCATTGTTGATGGTGAAAGCCGTATTGTTGTGGGCGCTCATATTTTAGGGGAAAATGCTGGTGAAATGGCACAGCTTATAGGGATATCTCTCAAGGGTAAGCTAACGAAGGATATCTTTGATGAAACGATGGCAGTGCATCCAACGATGGCAGAAGAATTGGTAACGATGTATAAACCAAGTTATATATATGAAAATGGGAAGAAAATAGAAAGTTAAACAGCATATATTTTGGTGAAAAGTTTTTGATATGCCAAGCTGTAAGTTTAGTCTTTAGAGAGAGTATAATGATAAAAGAATGGGTGCCTGACTCTTGGAGAGAAAGGCCAATTAAACAAGTTCCGACTTATCCAGATAAGTCTATGTTAGAAAATGTTGAACGAAAACTGAGAAGCTATCCTCCTTTAGTTTTTGCCGGTGAAGCACGTGATTTAAAAAATGAATTAGCAGCCGTTGCGAAAGGCCAAGCTTTTTTATTGCAAGGTGGTGATTGTGCCGAAAGCTTTGCAGAACATGAAGCTGATAATATTCGTGATTTTTTTCGTGTATTTTTGCAAATGGCGATTGTTTTAACCTTTGGTAGTTTTAAGCCTGTTGTTAAAATTGGTCGTATTGCTGGTCAATTTGCAAAGCCACGCTCTTCTGATATCGAAAGTAAAGAAGGGATTGATCTTCCTGCTTATCGGGGGGATATTATTAATGGCATTGAATTTAGAGCCGATTCTCGTATTCCGGATCCGCAACGGATGTCCATGGCTTATCGCCAATCTGCGGCAACACTTAATCTCTTGCGTGCTTTTTCACAAGGTGGCTATGCTGATTTAGAAAATGTTCACACATGGATGTTGAGTTTTGTTTCTAACAGTCCGCAGGGGGAACGTTATGAATTATTGGCAGAGCGTATTTCTGAAGCAATTGATTTTATGCGTTCTATAGGGATTACATCCAAAACGCATTCTTCATTGCGTGAAACATCTTTTTATACCAGTCATGAAGCACTTTTACTTGGTTATGAAGAGGCTTTGACGCGAATTGATTCAACTTCAGGAAATTGGTATGCAACATCTGGCCATATGTTATGGATTGGAGACCGTACACGTCAGATTGATCATGCTCACGTTGAATATTGTCGTGGTATCAAAAATCCTATAGGATTAAAGTGTGGCCCTTCCATTGAGCCTGATGAGCTTTTAAGATTAATTGATATTCTAAATCCTGAAAACGAGCCAGGTCGGCTTACCCTTATTACGCGCTTTGGTTATGATAAGGTTGAAAGTTATCTACCTAAACTCATCCGCGCCGTTGAACGCGAGAAGCGTGCGGTTATATGGTCATGTGATCCAATGCATGGCAATACAATTACTGTTAGTGGTTATAAAACGCGTCCCTTTGATTATGTTTTAAAAGAAGTAGAGAATTTTTTTGCTGTGCATCATGGAGAGGGAACTTATCCAGGAGGCATTCATATTGAGATGACAGGTCGTGATGTCACTGAATGCACCGGTGGGGCACATGCTATTTCTGTGGACGATTTGTCTGATCGTTATCATACGCAATGTGATCCACGATTAAATGCAGATCAATCGTTAGAATTGGCGTTTCTTGTTGCGGAACTCCTTAAAAAAAATCGTGCCACTGACCCGTTAGCAATTGCCACTGGTGGATAGCAAAAATTTACCTAATATTTTAGGTCATATGACAGAAGAGAATTTTAAAAAAAGCGATGTTTCTGATGATTAAAAATAAAGTTGTGGTTGCCAAACTGATGAAGTGATAAAAAGACTTATGAAAAATGATTTTCGGGTAGCAATTGCCCAATTAAATCCTATTGTCGGTGATATTGAGGGGAATTTTTCTCTAGCTGTTATGGCACATCAAAAGGCTAAAGAAGAGGGAGCTGCCCTTGTTTTATTATCGGAGCTTTTTATAAGCGCTTATTCACCAGAAGATCTTGTTCTAAAATCTGCTTTTACAAAAACATGTGAAGAGGCTGTTAAAAATTTAGCAAAAATAACCGTAGGCGGACCAGGAATTGTCATTGGTCTTCCATTAAGGCGTAATGGCAATGTTTATAACGGTCTCATGCTTCTTGATGAAGGGCGAGTTATTGCTGAAAGCTTAAAGTTTGATTTACCTAATTATGCCGAATTTGATGAAAAGCGTTTGTTTTCTTCAGGTCCACGTCCTGAGCCTATTGTTTATCATGGAATCAAATTAGGAATAGTCATTTGTGAGGATCTATGGAATGATTTCTCTCTGAGTACAGAGCTTAAAGATAAAGGAGCGGAAATTATTCTCGTCCTTAACGGATCTCCCTACTATCGTAATAAAACTTTAAAACGTATAGATGTTGTTCATACGCAAGCTCTACGATCTGGGGTACCAATTATTTATGCTAATCAAGTTGGTGGTCAAGATGAGCTCGTTTTTGATGGCGGGTCTTTTGCCTTGAATGGGCAAGGCAAAAAAGTGTTTCAAATGAAACACTTTGAAAGGCAGATTGCTTTGAGCCATTGGCAACGAACAACGACGGGATGGAACTGTGTTTCAGGTCCTAATGAAAATCTTCTCAATGGATTAGCAGCCGATTATCAAGCTTGTGTTTTAGGCTTGAAAGATTACGTTAATAAAAACGGCTTTAAGGATGTTATTCTTGGTCTTTCAGGAGGAATTGATTCAGCCCTGTGTGCGGCAATGGCGGTGGATGCTCTTGGTGCTGAGAGGGTTCGCACCATTATGATGCCCTATCATTATACTTCGCAAGAATCATTAAAAGATGCCAAAAAATGTGCTGATCTTTTAGGATGTCATTATGAAATCATACCGATTGCACAACCTGTTGAGGCTTTTTTAAAGACAATGGCACCTGTTTTTTTGGGCTTACCCTCTGATGTAACAGAAGAAAATCTTCAAAGTCGCATACGCGGTACACTTTTGATGGCTCTTTCGAATAAATTCGGATCAATGGTGGTAACGACAGGCAATAAGTCAGAAATGGCTGTAGGATATGCAACACTATATGGGGATATGAATGGCGGATTTAATCCTCTTAAAGATATTTATAAAATGCAGGTTTACGCATTAGCTGAATGGCGCAATAAAAATCACTTTCACAATTTGAGAGGACCAGAAGGAATTGTCATTCCATCCAATATTATAGAAAAAGCGCCTTCTGCAGAGCTGCGAGAAAATCAAAAAGATGAAGATTCTCTTCCCCCTTATCCTATTTTAGATGATATATTGCAATCTCTTGTAGAAAATGACATGAGTATTTGTGATATTGTTAAACGTGGGCATTCACGGGAAACTGTTGAGAAAGTTGAACAGCTTTTTTATGGTGCCGAATATAAAAGACGACAATCTGCACCCGGTGTAAAAATCAGTTACAAGAGTTTTGGACGCGATCGTCGCTATCCCATAGTCAATCATTTTCGCGATAAAAATTGAGTATTATTTTATGGTTAAAGTTCGTTTTGCTCCCTCTCCAACAGGTTATATTCATATTGGCAATATCCGTATTGCACTTTTCAATTGGCTTTATGCGCAAGCGCATAAAGGAGAATTTATTTTGCGCTATGATGATACAGATGTTGAACGTTCTAAACAAGAATATATTGATGCTATTGCTGTTGACCTTGAATGGCTTGGTATTCAACCAGATTCAATTTATTACCAATCTAAGCGATTTAATCGATATGATGAAGTTGCGGAAATTCTCAAACAACGCGGGCTTCTTTATCCCTGTTATGAGACTGCAGAAGAATTAGAGCGGCGTCGTAAAATTCAGCTTTCACGCAAATTGCCTCCTATTTATAACCGTGCAGCATTAAAATTGACGGCAGAAGAGAAAAAAAGCTTTGAATCTCAAGGTCGTAAACCCCATTGGCGTTTTCTTCTTCCTAATTTTGAAAGTGATCCTTTGCAAACAAAGCGAACAGAAGTTTGCTGGAATGATGCGATAAAGGGGAAGCAGACGATTGATTTGGCTTCTCTTTCAGATCCTGTTCTTATTCGTGAAGATGGAAGCTATCTTTATACATTGCCGTCTATTGTTGATGATGTAGATATGGCTATTACGCATATTATTCGCGGGGATGATCATATTACAAATACAGGCGCTCAAATTGCTCTTTTTAAAGCTCTTAATGCAGAATTACCGGTTTTTGCTCATACCAATTTATTGGCGACAGTTTTAGGAAAAGGATTTTCAAAACGTAATAATGATCTTTCTATTCGTTCTCTACGGGAAGAAGGATTTGAATCTATAGCTGTTCAATGCCTTGCCGTTTTGATTGGGACATCGCAAAATGTGCATCCCTATCCCAATCAAGCTACGCTTTTAGAACATTTTAATTTACAAGATACGTCAAGATCCGTTGCAAAATTTGATATTGCTGATCTTCTTTCTTTGAATAGTCATCTTGTCCATGAACTAACCTATGAAGAAGTTCAAATACGACTTAAAAAACTTTCTATTGAGGGAGATAAGGCGGAATATTTCTGGAACGCGATAAGACGCAATATTGATAAAGTCAATGATGCTGTTTTGTGGTGGAAAATCATTCATGATGAACAAAATTTTGATACAGTAGCACTAGAGGATCGTGCATTTGTGCGTCAATCACTCGATTTCTTACCTGAAGGTGCTTTGAATGAGGAAAGTTGGAAAATTTGGACAACAGCATTAAAAGAAAAAACAGGTCGGAAAGGAAAGTCTTTATTTATGCCATTACGTCAAGCACTTACGGGCATGGATCATGGACCTGAAATGGGAAAGCTTTTGCAGCTTTTAGGGCGTGAAAAGGTAATAGAAAGGCTCTCTAAGAAATAAGAGAAACTTTTAAAAGGCATCTTTTATTTGCTTTATGCTTACAGAGAGTAAAGGGCGAGTCTATCTACGCGTTTTTATGAGCATGAATGCAGGAATATCATCACCAAATCCAAGGGGCGTGTAATTCTTATTTTTTCGTGAGCGTTGTTGCTCAGATGGCTTCTCCTTATTATTTGCATTTTTGATATATTCTGTTTTATTCTCTTCTGCAGATTTTTTAGTGTGAGCAACAGGCTCTCTTGGAGCAGTTTTCTTTGATGATTTTTTCTTTACAACAATATCTTCTGTTTGATCATCGGCTATTAAAGTTGAGAGATCTCCATTGAGCCATTCAATTTTTTCATTACTCATTTCCTCAATGGCATTGATATATTTTTGATCAGCTTTTGTGACAATTGTAAAAGCTTTTCCGCTACGATTTGCACGCCCTGTACGACCAATTCGATGGATATAGTCTTCAGCATGTGTAGGAACATCATAGTTAAATACGTGGCTTACGGCTGGAATATCGAGACCACGGGCAGCAACATCAGAAGCAACCAGAAGTGTAAGTTTATTATTTTTAAAATCGGCTAGGGTGTTCATACGTGAATATTGGTCCATATCCCCATGCAATGCACCTACACTAAAGTTATATTTAATGAGTGATCTAAGAAGTTCAGAGATATCCCTCTTGCGATTACAGAAAATAATAGCATTTTGAAGCTCGGCACCTTCATTTTGGATAAGTTCTCGTAGAACTGCTCTTTTGTCCCATGATTTATTTCCAGATTTAACAAGCCGTTGTGTAATTGTGGTCGCTGTTGAGGAAGCTTTTGTAACTTCAACAGATACCGGAGCATGTAAAAATTGTTTCGTTAGTTTTGTAATTTCTGGTGCCATTGTTGCAGAAAAGAACAAAGTTTGACGCGTAAAAGGTGTTAGTTTACAGATGCGTTCGATATCAGGAATAAAGCCCATGTCCAACATGCGATCAGCTTCATCAATAACAAGGATTTCAACGCCCATCAGGAGCAATTTACCGCGCTCGAAATGATCAAGAAGGCGCCCTGGTGTTGCTATAAGAACATCAGCTCCTCGTTCAAGTTTGCGATCTTGGAGTTCAAAAGATACCCCACCAATCAAAAGAGCAACATTTAAACGATGATTTATTCCGTATTTATCAAAATTTTCTTCAACTTGAGCTGCAATTTCTCTTGTTGGTTCTAAGATGAGCGTACGGGGCATTCGTGCTCTTGCACGACCTTTTTCAAGGAGAGTGAGCATAGGCAATACGAAAGAGGCGGTTTTACCTGTTCCCGTTTGAGCGATTCCTAGAACGTCTTTTCTTTGAAGGACGTGAGGAATTGTTTCACTTTGAATAGGTGTTGGAGCTGTATATCCCGCTGATTTTACGGCGTTAACAACCTTTGCGGAAAGACCTAAATCATCAAAACTGTTTAAAGATGGTATCATTTTTTTATCAATTGCTCTGTGATTTTAATTTCGCTATCTAAATGATGAGTATAACCAATATCCCCCACTCTTAAAGAGTTTTAAGATGCTTTCACAAAAAAACTAACTATAACAACCATATACACATAAAACGCACAATACAATCATTAATAGCGAAATTGTTCTGATAAAATGCGTTCATCCCATGAATGATTTGAGTCAAAAAGGATTGAAGCTGTTACTTCTGTTGCCATTGAAATAGTAACTGAATGGACAGATTTAACTTCAACATTATCAGCAGCAGCGTTAACAGGGCGTTTGTCAGGTTCAAGCATATCAAAGCGCACTGTTACTGTATTAGGAAGCAATGCTCCATGCCAACGTCGAGGACGAAAAGGACTAACGGGAGTAAGAGCCATAAGGGGGGCCATAAGGGGTAAAATAGGTCCTTGTGCTGATAAATTATAAGCGGTTGATCCTGCTGGTGTAGCGACGAGGACACCATCACAATTTAATTGTTCCATGCGCACGTTGTTATCAATGGTGATACGAATTTTTGCTGCTTGATAAGATTGCCGAAAGAGAGATACTTCATTAATTGCAAGAGCTTCAATAGATTCTTGACATTCAGCTTTTGCAATCATGCGCAGGGGATGGATTTCTTTTCTATGAGCGACAGCAATACGATTAGGTAATTTTTTTTCATGAAATTCATTCATAAGAAATCCTACAGAACCTTGATTCATGCCATAAATGGGTTTGCCTGTATTCATGACGTCCCGTACGGTTTGTAACATTGTCCCATCACCACCGATTGCAACAACAATATCAGTTTCTTCCAGAGAAGAATGACCATAAACGGAAATTAATTTATGGGTAGCTTTGAGAGCTTCCTCAGTTTCTGCGGAAACAAAATGAAAGCGACTTGGTAATGTAATCATTTAGAAATTATCCTGATACTTACAGTTTATATTGTAACTTATTTTTTGAAAGTTTTGAAGTTGTAATAAAAGCTCTTTTAATAATAAAAGGAGTGTTGAAGACAAAAAAGTTCTTTCAAGGTAAAATATCATTAAAAAGTAAAAGGAATGCGTCGTTAGATAAATTACAAACGAGTAATTTTTTTATTAGAATGGTAATTTAGCATTGAAGCTAAGAGTATGATTAGTTAAAAGACCATAACTGATTTTAATAATCGGTGTGGAGCACCCGTAGCTCAGCTGGATAGAGCGCTGCCCTCCGAAGGCAGAGGTCACAGATTCGAATTCTGTCGGGTGCACCAAACTTTTCAATTTCATATCATCCTAAATAACAACATTCTCCAAAAAGAAGCAGACTTCCTCTTTATGAAAATGGTCATTTGAGTTGTTCATTAAGTTTTTTAGCGAATAAGTAAATGATTTTAAGAGAAGTAAAATTTTACAGTTGCATATATAATTTTTCGCTTAGTCATTTTGAACATCGAGATAAAAAAGCAAGATTATCTAAATGTGCTTTCAATTTAACTATAAATATTTATAATATAAAAATACATATTAATTCAATATGTTATTGTACAACTGATCTGGCGATGTTGATAGTAGATCGCTAAATATATTGTTCTGGTCATTAAAATAGATAGTTCAATCCGCTTTTATTCTTAGAGCTATGCTGAGATGAAACGCCGATGAGAAATACCACCAGTTAAGGAAATAATAATCGTTAAGATTTGAATTGTTTCAAAATCGCTGTGGTTTTTACATAAGGCTTTGTACTAAGTTGGAAGAGTTGAGATTAGATAAGAATACGCGATAATTCATTGTTCTTATAGTTATTTACCATTCAGTGCGCGTTTTATCAAAATCTATTTTGACACTTAAAATTGCAAAAATCGGAATTTAGGGAAAAATTTAGAACTGATGACCCGTGTCAGCAAAGCTGGGATTTACGAACAGTATTTAAAAGCTTTTAGCATTTATGCTGCCAAAGCGGCTATGGCTTTTGATATGAATGGGGGATTAGATTGGTGAATGCTTTGCCAGATTGCGCAATGTCTTCAAACTAAATCAAGTTCAGATCACAATGAAATTGCGTGTGAAGGAAATAGAAAATCAAAGGTGCACCTTGCACTTTGGGTGGGAGAGAGGAATAGGGATAACTTGACCAAATTGCTTAAACGTTTCTCTCTTTAATAATATATCTGAATAATGTGCTTGGGACATGGAAAAATTTTCAGTCAATTTACTCTAGAAGAGATGAACACATCTTATATACGCTTTTTCTCAAATAATGTGACTCCGGCTCAAGAACTTATCATCTCAAATTGCGACCTTTAAGAGAAAAAAATAAAGACGTATTAAAGAGATTTTAAATGATCTTTGAAAGGTCTTTGAAGATTTTTAAAAAGTCTGTGAAAGCCCAGAAAACCGCCTTTGAAGACCCTTTGAAAAAAACAATCTAAAAGTTCAATTGACTCCAAAATCAACCCAAAATGACAAAAAAAGCAAAAAAGATTTTCACCTATTGATGGTTATCTATTTTTAGAGGCAATATATAATTGTAAATCAAATAGTTATGTAATTTTTCTAATGTAAAAAGATTTTCATATCGATTTTTCATATTTAAAGGGGCATTAAGTCGTATCTTGTGTAGTTACTATGTGTAGTTACTAGATGTGTATTTTCAGCCTCTATTTGACGCTTTAAATGCAGTTTTAAAAGAGGTAAAATAAGCTCTACTTCTTCGCTATCTTTGATGTCTTGAACAAGCTCTTGCAGTTTTCCATAAAGTTCCGCCGCGAGTTCCGCTATATCTTCAGGAGGGAGTTTTATATTTGCATCGCGATAGGTTGTATAAGCTATGCGACCAAGCTTTTTCATGAGACCAGCAGGAATGGTGGGTGCTTTAAAACCAGCTGCTTTCGCCTTTGCCATGTCACTAAGCATTTCGCCTTCACCTAATGACGGAAACGCATGAAAAAGAGACAGATAAAATAATGGAAAACATAATACGTAAACAAGAAGATTTAATTCAAACACAAAAAGATTTAATGGAAAAAATTAACCGCTTTTGAGACTATTCTCCTCGAGTGGCAGTAAAAAGCTGGGCCAAAAAATAGTTTCAAGTATTTTCTCTGCATGATTTGATGAAGTGTGTTCAATGATAAAGATTGGTGTGCTTACGATATCTGGTTTTAGGTGGCGAACTGTGAAAGAAAATTCTGTTTCTTCAGATGCATCTAAATTAAAAAAATCGAAGATCTCCTGTGTTTTTAAATCTGCTACAAAAAGACTTTTTAAGGGTATATACTTTTCATTTTCTGGTTCTAAATGCATTGGATATCTTCCCAAAAGAGCACCTTTATCAAACGCAAATGGGTTTTCGTTATATAACCGAAAATTATTTATTCTCATTGTTTGCTCTGTAGGATTTTTTATGATGCCATTTACCTCTATGAAGAAGTCTTTGTCATATTTGTATGCTGTTGACTCTTTCATAGTAACCTTCAACTTTGGACCTAAGTCTCGTATTTGTTTTTCTGCCCATAAAATGGAGACGTGCTCTTTTGCGGCTTCAGCTTGTTTTTTTAGCTGTTCTAATTGCCTTTCTATATTGTCTAAATCTTCTTCTCGTTTTTTTGCAGATTTTTCTAAATCTTCTTGGCGGATTTTGTCAGCTTCTTTGCGGTTTTTATTTCTTAAAATAAGAGCCACTAAAAGAGATGCAATAAATGACAAAAAACCTGTAAGAAATATCTTTATCCATTCTTGCATCATAACTCCCCCCACTTTTTTAGAATCGTTGGGAGGTTACTTTTTCAAAAACATTTTTGCAAGACAGGCAATCACAACACGCTCTGTCATAGCGCACGTATAAATACGCAACAGCCTTAAGGGGGGGACTATGATCACTAATTTATATTTAATAAAAAAAGGGGATGCGCATGTCTAATGGTATGCCATGGATAAGATTCCATTTGTATGACTGGATAAGTGGTACAGATGGGATGACGTTGGAACAACGGGGCGTTTATATAACGCTTATTGTACGCATGTACGATAAAAAAGCACCAATTAAAGAAGATTTTGAAACGCTTTCACGTGCTTGCAATTGTTCGCAGAAAAAATTTGCAGCTATTGTCGAATACTTAATGAGGAATGATAAACTTGTTGAGACAGATAATGGATTGTGGAATACGCGCGTTGAAGAAGAACTAAAAGATTTTTCTGATAAAAAAGAGCACATATCGCAAGTTCGTAGTGAAGCTGGTAAAAAAGGTGCGCAAGCAAAAAATAATACAAAACAACATGTTAATAATTTTGCTGAAGCAAAAGATAAGCAAAACGTTTTTTTTGCTGAAGCAAACGACAAGCAAAATCTAGCTATAAAGAACCAGAATAAGAATAATAT